>CABYXQ010000001.1 GCA_902522915.1 uncultured Pelagibacteraceae bacterium
TATTACAGCGTGAATATAGGACTTGGGATGAATTAATATATTTATTTTTTTGTAAGGAATATTAAAAATATTTTTTGCTTCAATAACTTCGTAAACTTTATTAATCATTGTAGCTGAGTCAATTGAAATCTTTTTTCCCATTTTCCAATTTGGATGTTTTAATGCTTGTGAAATTTTAATATTTTTAAAATTGTTTAGTGCTAAATTATACACCGGTCCACCTGAAGCAGTTAAAAAAAGTTTTTCAACATTTTGAGTTGATAAGTTTTGTAAACCAAACCACATAGAGAAATGTTCTGAATCAACAGGAATAAATTTAGTATTATTTTTTTTTAACTCTTTTTCTATTAAATTCCAACCGCAAATAATCGACTCTTTATTTGCTATAGCAATTTTTTTGGTGAATTTAATTATCTCCATTGTTGGAAATAAGCCCTCTATACCAATTATTGAACTCATTACATAATCAAGTTTGGTTTTGATAATTTTGTCGAGTTGATTAAAATTATTGTAAATTTTAATATCTAGATCTTGTGTTAGTTTTTTTAATTTTTTATAACTTTTTTTATTTATAATAATTAATTTTTTAACGTTAAATTTTTTTGACTGTTTCAATAATGTTTTGTAATCCTTGTTTGCTGATAAAAGCTCTAATCTAAATTTAAACTTATTTTTCTCAATAACACTAAGTAATGTTTTACCAATTGAACCAGTTGAACCAATAATTGCAATTTTTTTTATCATTTAATAAAAGAAATAAAGAACAATGTAAGAAAATGGAAAAGCAAAAATCATACCATCTATTCTATCTAATAATCCACCATGTCCTGGTATTATTTTACCTGTATTTTTTATTTTTGAAATTCTTTTAAAGTACGAGATGATTATATCTCCTAATTGACTAATAGTAGAAATTAGCAAAACAAGTATAAAAATTGATAAATTAAACTCTTTTGTATTTGAAAAAGTGTCTAATTTATAATCTAAATTAAAAAAAATAATTACAAAAAGTACAGACAAGAAATATCCACCTATCATACCTGCATAAGTTTTATTGGGGCTAATTGCTGTAAGTTTGGGTCCTTTAAATATTTTTCCGAAACAATACCCTCCGATATCAGTCGAAATGCATATCAAAATAACAAACAGAAAAAATACTAAACTATTTTCATTAAAATTATTTCTTAAAGCATAAACTGTCATAAAAGAAAAAATTAAAAATATAAGACCAGGTATGTAATATAATTTATTTTTTGATATCATATGCCATTCTATAATTGTAACAAAAAAAACAAGTCATAATAAAAAAATTAAAAACAATTGAACCTTTTATAATAAAAAATAATGATATAGGTAAAAGTATAATAGAACTAATTATTCTAAGAAATAATTCATTTTTCATTAAACATTTCCAAAATTTCGTTTTATCGTTTTGTATTTTTTAATAACTCTTTTATAGTCTTGATCATTAAATGATGGCCATAATTTTTTTTCAAAAAAAATCTCTGAATATGCAATCTGCCAAAGTAAAAAGTTACTTAATCTTTTGGTATTGCCAGTTCTGATTAGTATATCAGGATCTGGTATGTCTTTTGTTTGAAAATATTTTATTAAATTTGTTTCATTAATTTTATCTTTTTTTTTAATCATATTTTTGATAGCATTAATTAATTCAAATTTTGAACCATAATTTAGAGCCAAATTAATTTGAAGCTTTGAATTTTTAGAAGTTTTTTTTTCAGCAGAACTTAAAAGTTTGTTCAATTTTATTGTAAAATTTTTAACTCCAATTATTTTTAATTTGATATTCTGTCTATGTAGATCATCGATTCTTCTGATTAAAAAAGTCTCTAATAATGAAAAAAGATAACTTATTTCTGCTTTAGGTCTCTTCCAATTTTCTGTTGAGAATGCGTACAATGTAAGATATTGTATTTTTTGATTAATAGTTTCTTTAATAATTTTTTCTACTGTATGTAAACCTGCTTTGTGCCCAGCGTTTCTTGAATTTTTATATTTTAAGCCCCATCTTCCATTACCATCCATGATAATGGCTACATGATTTAATGGGTTCATATTTTCATTATTTCTTTTTCTTTAGAAGATATTTTATCGTCTACTGTTTTGATATGATTATCTGTAATTGTTTGTACATTTTTTTCAAATAATTTTTCTTCATCCTCACCTATTTCTTTAGATTTTAAAAGTTTTTTTAGCGCCTCGTTTGCTTCTCTACGTATATTTCTAATTGAAACTTTGCATTTTTCACCAATCGATTTAATAATCTTTTTCAATTCAATTCTTCTTTCTTCATTTAGTTCTGGAACTGGTAGTCTAATTAACTGACCATCAATTTGTGGATTAAGACCTAAATCAGATTTTTTAATTGCAGCATCAATTAATGGAACGTTGTTCTCATCCCAGACCTGTATATTAATCATCCTAGGTTCTGGAGTAGTTATGCTGGATACTTGATTTATAAGCATCTGTTGACCATATACATCAACTTTTATTAAGTCTAACATAGCTATATTTGCTCTACCTGTTCTTAATGAAGTTAATTCTTTTGAGAATACCTCAATGGTTTTATCCATTTTAAGGCTGTATGATTTCTCATCAAACATTTATTCTCCGATCTTTATTCTATAAAACTCTTTAATCTTTAAATCACTAATTGAAAGTTCTTTTAATATATCTTGAACCTTCTTTTTAGGCTCCATAACCCAAGCTTGCGATAACAGAGCATTTTCCTCTTTAAATTTATTCATTTTACCTAAACTAATTTTTTTTGCAATATCTTCAGGTTTCCCAGAATTTTTTAACTCCTCCGTTATTAGCTCCTGTTCTTTATTAATAACTGATTGATCTATTAATTTAGACTCTAAAGCTAATGGATTTGATGCAGCGATATGCATTGATAATTGTTTGCCAAAAGTACTAACATCATCAAAATTAGCAGATGTTTCTAACGAAACAACAACGGCTAATTTTGCAATATTATCTTTTACAACGGTGTGGAGGTAGTGATTATTTACTGCACCTTCATTACTAATAGTTTTTATTTTACCAATGGTAATCTTTTCACCGATTTTTGCAATTAATGCTACTAAATTATTTTCTACTGTTTCTCCATTACGCATAATTGAATTTTTTAATTGATCATGATCAGAATTTGTTTGGTTATTTATTTCACTTAATTCTTTTACAAAATTTGTGAAATCTTCATTTTTTGCCACAAAATCTGTTTCGCAATTTACTTCAATTATAGAGGTTTTTTTTGAGTCTCCGCTCACAGCAACTACACCTTCTTTAGCATCTCTAGACATTTTTTTTGAAGCTTTTGAAATACCTTTTATTCTTAATATTTCGATAGCTTTATCTAAATCCCCCTTAGATTCTTTTATTGCTGAATTACAATCTTTAAATCCTGCGCCTGTTGCTTCTCTTAGCTTTTTTACTTTTTCAATATCACTCATTTTTAATTTAATTTCTCTTTTGACTTAGAGGAAAACTTTTGATCTAATTTTTCTCTATCTAATTCTTGAAGAGTTTTATCTTCATTTTTCTTATTATTATCAATAACAGAATCTTTATTTGGTTCTGAAACAGGCATTGAATTTTTTGCATTATCGATAGTTTCTTTGATTAAGTTACAATAAAGATCTATTGATCTCCTTGCATCATCATTTCCAGGTATAGGGAAATCTATATTATCAGGATTTGAGTTACTATCTAATATAGCTATTATTGGTATTCCAAGTTTAACAGACTCGGCTATGGCTAAAGATTCGTAGTTAGTGTCAATAATAAATACTAAATCAGGAATTTTTTTCATTTCAGCAATACCACCTAACGATCTTTGAAGTTTGTCTTTTTTAACACTCATTTTTAAGAGTTCTTTTTTAGTGAAGCCTCTATTTTCAGCTACTAGGTCCATTTCTAACTTTTTAAGTTTTTTGATTGAATTTGATATAGTGCCCCAATTTGTCAACATTCCACCTAACCATCTATAATTTACAAAGTATTGATCAGTTTCTTTTGCAACTTCTGATATTGCCTCGGATGCTTGTTTTTTTGTAGACACAAATAAAATTTTTCCATTATTAGCAATGGTTGAATAAACTTTTTCTAATGCAATTTTAGTTAATTCTAAAGTTTGTGTTAAATCTATTATGTGAATTGAGTCTCTTTTTCCAAAAATATATTTTTTCATTTTTGGATTCCATCTTAAAGTTTTATGACCAAGATGAACGCCTGCTTCTAATAATTGTTGTAATGTTACGTTAGGTATTTTCATATTTATTCCCGGTTAAGCCACCACAGTAATTTCCTTTTAAGGACCGGAGGTATAAAACCAATAACTGTGTGCGTATTAGTTTAATTTACGGTCTATTTACAAATATTTACTAAATTTAACAAGTGATTATTTAGTTAATTATTGCCTGAATTTCTTGATTTCTTAAAAGATTTATAGATTTTCTGTCTAATTTACGTGCATTTTTCAATTTAAATTTAAGGATATTATCTTCAGAGACTAGATTGATATTTACTATTGTTTTGCCATTTTCTTTTAAAACTTTAGATATTTTTTCAATTTGTTCTTTAGATTTTAAATCGAATGAAATTTCATTTATAGGACTGTTAAATAAGTCTTTAAGTGAAGCTATTTTTTGGACATTAATTCTAGTTAATCTATTTTGATCATTAGAAACATTTTTAAATAATGTTAAAATAAGAGAACTACCCTCTTTCAAAATTTCTCTGTTTAATTCTAAAACATCTGAGAAAATAAAAAGCTCAAATACACTTGATAAGTCGGTTAATTTTAAAACAGCATAAGAATTTCCTTTTGCAGTTTTTCTTTCTTGAATCTTTAACAATGTTGCGGCGATGTTAGAATCTTTTAAATCTTCTTTTGAAATAAAACTTGAATAATCTGTTATTTTATAATCATTAAAAATTTCTGTAAATTGATTTAAAGGATGATCTGAGATAAAGAAACCTACTGCTTCAAATTCTTTTGATAATCTTTCTTCAAATTTCCAATCTTGAGTTTTCATTATAATATCATCCTGTGTACTTTCATCATCTGAAAATAAATTAATTTGACTGGCAGATTTATTATCAAATATATTTTTACTTTTAGCTATAATAGATGGAATTGAGTCATACAAAGCTTGTCTATTTGAGTTTAATTTATCAAAAGCACCTGCTTTAACTAAACCTTCTAATTGGAGTTTGTTTATATCTTTTGGATTTACTCTAGTTATAAAATCAAGAATTGACTCAAATTTTCCATTTAAAATTCTTTCTTCAACTATATTTGATATTGCCTCGTAACCTACAGCTTTAATACCACCTAAGGCATAATAAAATTTATCATCAATTGTTTTAAAATCAGCAAAACATTCATTAATATCTGGTCGAACAACTTCAACATTCAATCTTTTTAATTCCTCGTAAAACTCACTTAACTTATTTTGATTAGATATATCCATTGTCATTGAGGCAGCAATAAATTCTTTAGGATAATATGTTTTTAAAAATGCTGTTTGATATGAGATAACTGCATATGCTGCAGCATGACTTTTGTTAAAACCGTATTGAGCAAATGGTTCTATTTTTAAAAAAATTCCAGCTGCAACATCTTTTCCTATTCCATTTTTAACAGCTCCAGTAATAAATCCCTGTTTTTGTTTCTCAAGTTCTGCTCTTTTCTTTTTACCCATTGCTCTTCTTAAAAGATCAGCTTGTCCTGCTGTAAATCCTGATAATTTTTGAGCGATTTGCATTACCTGTTCTTGATATATAATTACTCCGTAAGTAGGTTTTAAAATATCTTCTAGAAGTGGATGTAAATAATCTGGTTTTTGTTTTCCATGTTTGCAATCATTATATGTTGGAATATTGCTCATTGGTCCTGGTCTATATAGTGCAACTAATGCAATAATGTCTTCAATATGATTTGGCTTCATTTGAATTAAAGCTTCTCTCATACCGGCGCTTTCAATTTGGAATAAACCAACTGTTTTACCTGTGGACAGTAGATCAAAAACTTTTTGATCTTCATAACTAATTTTTTCTATATCAAAATCTTTAATTTTTTTTCTTACAAGTTTCTGTGTATTGTTAATTACTGTAAGTGTTTTTAAACCCAAGAAATCAAATTTTACTAAACCAGCATTTTCAGCTGAGTACATATCAAATTGAGTTGATGGTAATAATAGATCTGCAGAAACATCTTTATATAAAGGAACAGCTTCGATGAGTTTTTTATCTGCTATTACTACTCCAGCAGCATGAGTGGCAACATTCCTATTGAGACCTTCTAATTTAAGAGAGAGATCAGTAAGTTTTTTTACTCTTGGATCATCATTTATAAGTTTTTGTAATCGTGGCTCGCCAACAATGCACTGCGTTAGATTTTGTGGTCTAGATGGATCGAAAGGTATCATCTTAGATATGCTATCAACAAATCCATAAGCTAATCCCAAAACTCGTCCAACGTCTCTAATTACCATCCTGGCTTTTAATTTACCAAATGTTATAATGTGAGCCACACTGTCTTTGTATTTTGTTGTTAAATACTCAAAAACTTGATCTCTTTTATCCTCACAAAAATCTATATCAAAATCTGGCATTGAAATTCTATCTGGATTTAAAAATCTTTCAAAAATTAGATTAAATTTTATTGGATCTATATCGGTAATTGATAAACACCAAGCTACTAAAGAACCAGCTCCTGAACCTCTTCCAGGACCAACAGGAATATCATTATTTTTAGCCCATTTTATGTAGTCAGCAACTATGAGAAAATAACTAGAATATTTCATTTCTATAATAATAGAAAGTTCATGATTAAGCCTATTTTTGTATTCTTTATAAGAATTGTTATTTTCTAATTCATCATCGCTTAAATTAAATATTTTATTGAATTTGACATTTAATCCTTCTATTGAATCTTTTTTTAAAACTTCATCTGCATTCCCTTCTTTGTCACTACTAATATTTGGCAGTATTGGTTTAGAAAATAATGGTCTATAATTACATCTTAATGGAAAATTATAGTTATTTTCTAAAGCTTCAGGTAAGTCAGCAAATAATTCTGACATCTCTGAGTTAGTTTTTAAGTAGTGTTGGTCTGTTAATCTTAATCTATTTTTTTCATTTACATATGTCTTGTTACCAATACAAATTAAAGCATCATGGGCTTCATGCATTTCTTTATCTAAATAAAAAACTTCATTAGTTGCAATAATAGGTATTTCTAGATCTAAAGATTTTTTTAAATTAAATTTTTCAAATTCAATTTCATTTAGATCATTATGTCTTTGAATCTCTAAATAAAATCTATCACCAAAGGCATTTTTAATTTTACTATAAAGTTCGTCAATTTCAGTAAATTTTCCTTTATCAAATAATTTACCAAAAAAACCGAAAACAGTTCCCGAAAATACAGCAACACCTTTAGAATTATTTAATAATAATTCAAAATCTGCATGTGGATCTGACAATTCATCATTTTCCAAGTACGAAAAAGATGAAAGTTTTATTATATTTTTATATCCAACTTCACTTAGAGCAAATAAAGGAAGTAAACCTGTTGTTTCTCCGATTTTAAAGTTAATTTGAGTTCCGATTATTGGTTGGGTACCAGTCTTTGAGATCTTCTCAGCAAATTCTAGAGCACCACATAAATTTAAAGTGTCACACAAACCTAAGGATTTTGTTTTATTTTTCTTTGAATATTCATGTAAATCGTCAATTCTAACTGCTCCTTCACAAATAGAATATTGAGTATGAATTTTAAGATGATTAAAATTTTGAGAATGAGACTCAGTCATTAGATGATTTTATACTACCATCTATCATCTCCAATAGGCAATCTGCCTTATTTGCAAAGAATCTATTATGGGTTGCAAATATAATAAGTCTATCAGGCCTTTTTTGTTTTTTTAAAAGTTCAAAAATATCTTTTGCAGTTTCCATATCTAGGCTTCCAGTTGGCTCATCTGCTAAAATAATTTCTGGATCATTTATGATTGCTCTTGCTAAAGCAATCCTTTGAGCCTCACCACCAGATAATTGAGAAGGAAAATGATTTGCCCTGTTTAAAAGACCAATTTTTTTTAGCAATTTTTCTGCTTTAAATAATGCTAATTCTTTATTGTCATTAATTGCAAGTGACGCCAAATATATGTTTTCTAAAGCTGTAAAATCTGGGAGAAGATTATTTTGTTGATAAATAATTCCTATTTTTTTTGATCTATAAACATCATTTTTTTCAGACTCATTGAAATTTACTTGAATTTTATCAAAGTTAATGGATCCAGATGATGGTCTATCAATTAAAGAGATCAAATTTAATAAAGTAGATTTACCAGATCCAGACGGTCCCATTATTGAATAGCTTTTACCTTTATCGAATTTTTGAGAAAGATTTTTTAATACTTTAACAGTTTTTTCAGTTTTAAAACTTTTAGATATTTTTTTTAATTCAAGAAAACTATTCATATTTTAAAGATTTAATTGGGTCAAGCTTAGCTGCTTTAAAAGCAGGAAAAATTGATACTATTATTGTTATAATTATTGAACAAATTGAAATTAAAAAAATTGATGTTGGATTTATTTCTGAAGGCATCTTGCTTAAAAAATAAATCTCTTCTGGAAATAAACTTATATTAAATGTTGAACTAAGAAATTGTCTAAAATTTTCTATATAAAGAGAAAAAGTTACACCTAAAAAAATTCCAAAAATAGTAGCTGATGTTCCGATAATTACACCTATTAAAAAAAATATTTTTATAATTGA
The DNA here is from genome assembly GCA_902522915.1 of uncultured Pelagibacteraceae bacterium. GTDB lineage: Bacteria > Pseudomonadota > Alphaproteobacteria > Pelagibacterales > Pelagibacteraceae > Pelagibacter. The sequence goes on from CABYXQ010000001.1 coordinate 8,813, forward strand.
TTTATTTAAAACACCCATAGATTTCAAAATTGCAATATCTCTTGTTTTATTTTTAACTAAAATTGTTAATCCAGAAATTATATTAAAAGCTGCAACAATAATTATTAAAGACAGAATAATGAACATTACATTTCTTTCTACTTTTAATGCAGAAAATAATGAGCTATTTATATCTGCCCAACTAAAAACAAATTCTTCACTAAAAATTTCTTGAACAATAAATTTTTGCTGCTCAATCTTATTTGGGTTCTTTAAATAAATTTCCAAATTTCTATCCTCTGGCTTATAGTCAAAAAAATCTTCAAGAGTGTTTAAATTAATAAATGCAATATTGTTATCAAATTCAACTAAGCCACTATTGTAAATTGATGCTACAAGAAACGTTTTTTGTTTTGGCATACTACCAATTATTGTTTCTACACCAGATGGTGACAGTAATATTAATTCATCTCCTATTTTAAGATTTAAAGAAAAACTTAATTCATTACCTATAGATATAAAATTTCTATTTAATTGATCTTTGTTACCTTTAAATTTTTCATTTTTAACAATTTCCAAACTTGAAAAATCATCTGGTTTATATCCACGTAATACTATTCCTTTTGATGTATCGTTTTTAAGTATAATAGCTTCACCTGAGTTACTAAAAATAATATTTTCTGTAATTAATTTTAAATTTTTTTTATTTATTTTGTTTGCATCAATTAGATTTCCATAGGTTTTTACAGTTATGTGTGAGTTAAATCCTACTATTTTATTAATCAGCTCAGTCCTAAATCCGTTCATAACTGACATCACAATAATAAGAACTGCAACTCCAAGGCTTATTCCTATGAAAGAAAAAATAGATATAACATTCAAAAAGCCATCTTTTTTTCTGGCTTTTAAAAATCTAAAAGTAATTTCTTTTTCTAAAGTAGAAATCAAATTGAATTTTTTTGTTTAGTTATAATTTCTATAATTTTACTTAATGGTAAATTTTGAGTTTCACCACCAGTTTCCTTAAACTCTAATAAATCACCCTCACTTTTCTTACCAATAATAATTTGATATGGGGCACCAATTAAATTCATTTTTTTAATTTTTGATGAGAAATTCTCATCTGTATCATCAATAATTGCATCAATATTATTTTTGATTAATTCTATATTAATATTATTTGCTTTATCTAAAGCTGAGGTGTCATTTTTATTAATCATAGGTATTAAAGCAATATCATAAGGAGCAACAGACAATGGCCATTTCATGATTTCATTTTTGTCATCATATTTTGCCTCAATTATAGCCCCTACTAACCTTGATACACCAATTCCATAAGAACCCATTTTAACAAAATCTTTTTTTCCTCCTGGTAAATCAACAGATGCTCCCATTGGTTTTGAATACTTGTCACCAAAATAAAATATATGACCTACCTCAATACCTTTTGTAATCAATTGATTTTCCTTAGAAACAATTTTTTCAAACTCTTCTTTATTAAACTTTTCATCAGTTACAGCATAAAACTGTTCATATTTTTTTCTCATACTTTCCAATGATGCTTTTTCTATTTCAGTATCATCACTATCAAGATCGAATATTCTTTTATCTGTGAAAATTTTACTTTCTCCAGTATCAGCAAGAATAATAAATTCATGAGATAAGTTTCCACCAATAGGTCCAGTGTCAGCAGCCATCGGTATTGCTGTCAAAGATAATCTTTTAAATGTTCTTAAATAAGAAAGGAAAAATTTATTATAAGAATAAAAAGCTTCTTCATCTGATACATCAAATGAATAGGCATCTTTCATATAAAACTCTCTACCACGCATAATTCCAAATCTAGGTCTAATTTCATCTCTGAACTTCCATTGAATATGATACATAAGTTGTGGGAGTGATTTATAAGATTTTATTGAAGATCTAAAAATTTCAGTTACTTGTTCTTCATTGGTTGGTCCATATAACATTTCTCTATTCTGACGGTCGGTTATTCTCAACATCTCTTCACCATAATCTTCATAACGACCACTTTCTTTCCAAATTTCGCTGGATTGAATTGTTGGCATTAATATTTCTTGAGCTCCAATTTTGTTTTGTTCTTGTCTGACAATGTCTTCTATTTTTTTCATTACCTTAAAACCTAAAGGTAACCATGAATAAATTCCTGCAGAGGCTTGCTTAATCATGCCTACTCTCAACATCAATTGATGAGATTTAATTTTTGCTTCTGATGGATTATTTTTTAATATTGGTATAAATGAATTTGATAACAGCATCTTAATTAATCATATTTCTTAAATTTAAATATTCAAATTTAATTAATAAGTAAATTATGATAAAAATGACAGTAGTAATTCCAGTACAATAAAGGAATTTTTTCAACATTCTTGGATTTTCAGGTGATCCTGGATCCTCACCATCGATTTTTACAGTTTTTTTTCGATTCACATCAATAGGTAAAATAGCAAAAAAAAATATCCACCATATAATTATATAGATAATAGCTAAGCCTGTTGCGCTCATTAAATTCTTATTAAATTGATATTGGTAAAAGGTTTTTTTCCTGTTCTCTCTTTAGAAAATTTTCTACAGGCAATTTTTAATGCATCAATAAGATTATGTTCTTGTTGTTTGCTTCCAATTTTAAAAGTTCTAGAGGTTTTCTCTATTTCCTCTTCTAATCCATAAACAAAAACATCTCTATCATCTACAGGTAACCCACGAAATGAAAGTATAGGGTTGTTATGTATATTACCTTTAGGTGTAATCATAATTGTTACCTCGAGATATCCATTTGCACTTAAATTTTTCCTATCTTTTATCGATTGTGAATCTGGATCAACACTAACACTGCCATCTAAGTAGAGTCTACCACTTGGAGCCTTGTCATATACTTCAGGTTTTTCACCTGGATATAACTTAACGATATCACCATTTTCTACTTGAACTGGATGTGGCACTTGCATTTCTTTTGCAAAATTAATGTGTTCTATCATATGTCTATGTTCGCCGTGCACAGGTATTACGCACCTAGGTTTTACCCATTGATACATATCTTTAAGGTCTTCTCTATTGGGATGTCCAGAAACATGAACAAATTCGGTTTCTTCAGATATTACTTCTATTCCATCCTTAACAAGTTGGTTGTGAAGTTTATAAAGTTTTTTTTCATTACCAGGTATAATTTTTGAAGAAAAAATTACAGCATCATCTTTTTCAATAAAAACATCTGGATGAACATAACTAGAAATTCTCATCATTGCACCCATTGGTTCGCCCTGGCTTCCAGTACATAAATATACAATTTTTTCTCTTGAAAAATTTTTAGCTTCTCTTGGATCTATTGGCTCAATTGTATTTTTTAAATATCCACATTGACGTGCAGCTTTATAAATACGATGCATTGATCTACCAACTAAAGAGATTTGTCTGCCTGTTTGTTCCGCACAATAAAAAGCTGTTTCCATTCTAGCTACGTTTGAAGCAAAAGACGTTATGATAACCCTTTTTTTTAATCGAGACATAACATTTAACATATTTTTTCTTACATCTAATTCTGAACCTGATCTACCAGCACTAAAAACATTAGTTGAGTCACAAATCATTGCTAGTACACCTTCTTCACCAATTTCCTTTAATCTTTTTTCGTTTATATTTTCTCCTATCAAAGGATTTGGATCTACCTTCCAGTCTCCAGTATGCAAAATAACTCCTGCAGGAGTTTTTATTCTAAGTCCATTTGGTTCTAATATAGAGTGCGTTAAAGTAATGTATTCAATTTCAAATGGATCTAAAGAAACCTTTCCATTTAACTCAACAATCTGTAAATCATTAGTTATATCAATTTGTTTTTCTCTAAATTTTTCTCGAATTAATACAGCTGTAAAAGGAGTTGCAAAAATTTTACATTTTAATTTTGGCCATAAATGAGCAATTGCACCAATGTGATCCTCGTGAGCATGTGTTAAAACTATTCCTAATAAATTATCTTTTCTTTCAACTATAAACCCGGGATCTGGATAAATTAAATCAACACCTGGAATAGTATCATCTGCAAATGTTACCCCTATGTCGACCATAATCCATTTATGATCACTAGGCTGTCCATAGCCAAACAGGTTCATGTTCATGCCTATTTCACCTGATCCACCTAAGGGACAAAATAATAGTTCATCTTTCATATTATTAAATTAATTTTGAAATTTTTAATAAGCCTTTAATTGTTATATCTTGGTTATGACTTGCTTTCGTTTTTATTGAGTTTTTAAATAAATTTGAAAATCCACCAGTAATAATTACTTTAAAAGATTTTCCGCTCTCTTTCTTAATTAAATTAATAATATTGTCAATTAAACCCGCATAACCCCAAAAAAAGCCTGATCTAACGGCTGAGATTGTATTGTTACCAATAACTTTATTAATCTTTTTTAAATCTATTTTTGGTATCAAAGTTGCTTTATCAGACAAGGTATTAAGAGATAATCTAACACCAGGAGCAATAATTCCTCCATAATAAGTATTTTTAATTAGTACATCAAACGTTGTCGCTGTACCAAAATCTAAAATTATAAAATTATTTTTATTGTTCATTAAACTTATAGCATTTGTAATTCTATCTGAGCCTACTTGTTTATAATCTACTTTAATTTTTATAAGTGATTTTAAGTTTAATTTTTTAACCTCATGGCATTTTAATTTAACTTTTTTTGATAAAAATTTATCAATTATAGAAAATGTTTTTGGAACGACGCTGCAAAATAATATTTTTTCAATTTTATTTAATTGAATTTTATTTTTTTTAAATAAAATATTAAGCTGTTTGTTGTTTACAGATTTTGATAAAAAAGTAATTCTTTTTAAAATTTGATTATTTTTAGAAACAATACATAATTTTGTTTCCGTATTACCAATATCACCAAGAATATACATTATTTAATTTTATACAGTTTAGATAAATTTTTTTCAAAAAGTAGTTTTAGTTTATTTTCTACAATTAATTTACTAATACTTTTTTTAGTTACCTCTTGCAAGTTTGTGGCTGGATAATTCCTTATAATTGGATTTTTTTTAATATTTATACCTATACCAGTAATTAAAAATTTTTTATCTCTTACACATATGACTTCTTGTAAAATGCCACTAATTTTTTTTTTATCAATTAATAAGTCGTTTGGTTTTTTAAATAAAATTTTTTTACTTGTAAATGACGAGAGTAATTTTTTAACTAAAAGACAATTGATTCTAGTTATGGCGCCGATAGATAAATTTACTTTATTTAGTTCATTGAAAAAAGAAACAAATAAATTTCCTTTTGATGATATCCATTTTCTCCCATACTGTCCTCTTCCATTTGCTTGAGTTTCAGCAATAACCATCCCTAAATTGGATTTAGTTTCTTTAATAATTCTTATTGCAGTATTATTTGTGCTTTTAACTTTTTTAAATTTAAATTTTTTTAATTTCATTAAATAATATTAATTCTAGATACAACTTCAATTAATTGACTTGGAAACGCGAAGTACAAAAGAATTAATATAGTTGAAAGCGTTAATGAAAATTTTAACCATAAACTATGATCATCGTCATACTTTTCTTTTTCTTTATCGAAATATATTATTTTGATAATTCTTAAATAGTAAAATGCTGCAACAACAGTTGATAATAGTCCTACTATTGCTAAAAAATACATTGATTGTTCTAAAACAGCTGTAAAAATATAAAATTTTGCAAAAAAACCTGCCAAAGGAGGTATGCCTGCTAAAGAAAACAAAATTGCAAGCAAACATAGTGATAATAATGGATGATTTTTTGATAAGCCTGATAGATCATCAATATCCTCATAATACTGATTATTTCTTTTAAGCATTAATAAACAAGAAAAAAGAGCTAAGTTCATTACAACATAAATCGATATATAAGTTATTGAGCTTTGTATCCCCTCATTTGATGCTGTTGCAAGTCCAGCTAATGTATAACCGATATGTCCAATTGAACTGTAAGCTATAAGTCTTTTTATGTTTGTTTGACCTATAGCAGCTATAGCTCCAAATAACATTGAAGCAATTGATAAAAAAACTACAATCATCTGCCATTGGTCTAATAAATTTGAAAATGGAACATATAAAAATCTTATAAACACAGTTAATGCTGCAATCTTAGGCACCATAGTAAAAAACAATGTTACAGTGGTTGGAGATCCCTCATAAACATCAGGAGCCCACATATGAAATGGAACTGCAGAAATTTTAAATGCTAAACCAACCAAAATAAATACAATTCCAAATGTTAAAACATATTCGTTCGAATTGAGTTGATTTGAAATTAAATCAAAATTAGTTGAACCTGAAAAACCATATACTAATGAACATCCATATAATAACAAGCCAGAAGATAATGCGCTTAGAACAAAATATTTTAAACCAGCCTCAGAGGATTTTAATTGGTCTCTATTGTAGGTAGCTAAAACATAAAGTGCTAAAGATTGTAATTCCAAACCCATATAAAAAACAATTAAATCATTTGAGCTAATCATTACCATCATTCCTAAAATTGAACTTAAAATAAGGATAGGATACTCAATGTTAAATAATTTAAACGTTTTTAAATAGCTTGATGAAATAATTAAAACTAAAAAACCACAAATTAAAGTGATTATTTTCATAAAAGACGACAAATGATCAATAACAACACTTTGATTAAATAAAGTTATTCGATTGACTGAAAATGTTTCATTGATAGTTATTATAGTTGTTATTAAAATTACAAATAAAGATAAATTAAATACAAGTTTTGAGCTATCTTTTTTAAAAACACCTAGAACAAGTAAAAACATTATTGAAAGTGAAATAAATATTTCAGGTAATATTAAGTTTAAATTTTCCATACTATTTACTAGCTAAATTTATTGAGTACATATTTATTAAATCTTTTACAGATACTTCTATAGTGTTAATTAATGGATCTGGATAAAATCCAAAAAATAAAATAGGTGCTGCTAAACAACTTAAAATAAAATACTCAGATCTATTTAAATCTAAAATCTTTTTTAGATCTTCGTTAATTAATTTTCCAAAGACTACTCTTTTGTATAACCATAGCATATATGCAGCACCCAAAATCACTCCAAGACTTGCTAAAACAGCTACCAAAAAATTATCTTTAAATGCACCCATTAAAATTAAAAATTCACCAATAAAGCCACTCGTTCCAGGTAAACCAAGAGATGCTAATGCAAATAACATAAATAATATTGAATATTTAGGTATTATAGAAACCAATCCACCATATGTGCTTATCAATCTGGAATGCATTCTGTCATAAATTACTCCTACAGTTAAAAATAATGCTGCTGACACCAATCCATGACTTATCATTTGAATTATACTTCCTTCAATTCCTTGCTGTTGAAGTGTAAATATACCCAGAGTTACAAAACCCATATGAGCAACTGATGAATAAGCAATTAGCTTTTTCATGTCTTCTTGCATTAAAGCAATAAGGGATGTGAATATAATTGCGATTACACTTAATGCATAAATTAAAGGTGTAAAAATTTCTGATGCTACAGGGAAAAGACCTAATGAAAATCTTATGAAACCATATCCAGCCATCTTTAACAATATTGCCGCTAGCAATACAGATCCAGCTGTAGGAGCTTCTACATGTGCATCAGGTAACCATGTATGAACTGGCCACATAGGTGTTTTAACAGCAAATGAACTAAAAAATGCTAGCCATAAAAGATTTTGATATTTAACATCTATACCAATTTCATAGAGCTGAACCACATCGGTTGTTCCTGTAATCCAATAAATTGAAATTATTGCTACTAACATTAAAACAGAACCAAGCAGTGTGTATAAAAAAAATTTGAATGCTGAATAAACTCTTCTAGCACCTCCCCAAATTCCAATAATTAAAAACATTGGAATTAATCCAGCTTCAAAAAATAAGTAAAACACAACAAGATCAAGTGCACAAAAAACACCAATCATAAAACTTTCCATAATCAGTATTGCAATTAAAAAATCTCTCAATCTGTTTTTAATCGAATTATTTACAGATATAATACACAGTGGTGTGATAAACGTTGTTAATATAATAAATAAAATCGAAATTCCATCTACACCAACTTTATAATTGATAAATCCTTCTATCCATTTTTTATCTTCAATAAATTGAAAGCTAGAGATAGATTGATCAAAAGAAATCCATAAATAAATAGAAATTAAAAAATTAACTACTGATGTAAATAAAGCTACATATTTAACTGTTAAATTATTTCCATCTTTATTTTTAGTAAAAAATAAAAACAAAGCACCAATAGTTGGTAATAATATTAAAGATGAAAGAATAGGAAAGTTCATTATTTAACTATTAAAAATGTTAACAAGGCAGAGAAACCTAACAGCATTACAAATGCATATTGATATATAAAACCACTTTGAAATTTTGTTGCTTTAATTGAGCATTTTTTTATAAATGCAGAAATACCATCAGGGCCAAAACCATCAATTATAGTTCCATCACAAAATTTCCATAAAAATAAACCAAATTTTTTTGAAGATTTAATAAATAATACTTCGTATACTTCATCAAAGTACCATTTGTTCACTAAAAAATTATATAAAGGTTTGTTCATAGATGCTATGGCATTAGGTAAATTCTTATTTTTAACAAATAAGTAGTAAGCAATTGGAATTGATAATAAAACCAAACAAGGTGTTAAAAGTAAAAACCATGTAGGCGGATGTTCTGTGCTTAAAGGTTCTAAAAATTTAATAGATTCAGCCCAAAAATTATCACCATTACCAATGAAAAGTCCTTTAAATAAAAAACCAGCAAATACGGCGCCAATGGATAAAATAAATAAAGGAATAAGCATGACCATAGGAGACTCGTGAGTTTCTTCTATCTTGATATTTTTATTATTATAATCTCCATGGAAAGTTTTCAAAATTAACCTCCATGAATAAATAGAAGTTAAAAATGCTGTAATTATACCTATACCAGCAGCATAATAACCAGTTGTGTTACCTCTTAAATAAGCAAATTCAATAATTGCATCTTTAGAGTAAAACCCAGACAAAAATGGAAACCCTGTTAAAGCTAGGGTACCTATTATCATTAGAGCATAGGTATATGGTAACTTTTTCCATACACCACCCATATTATTAATATTTTGCTCGTCTTTAAAAGCATGAATTACTGAGCCAGATCCTAAAAATAATAATGCTTTAAAAAAAGCATGTGTGAATAAATGAAACATAGCAACATTGTATGCGCCTACGCCTGCAGCAAAAAACATATAGCCTAGCTGACTACAAGTTGAATAAGCAATTATTTTTTTAATATCTGCTTGAACTAAAGCCACTGTTGCTGCAAAAAATGCAGTCGCCATTCCAATTATAGTTATTAAGTTTAAAATTAAAGGTGAGTATTCATAAATTGGAGAACATCTCACAACTAGAAAAACACCAGCTGTAACCATAGTTGCAGCATGGATTAATGCAGAAACAGGTGTTGGACCTTCCATTGCATCTGGTAACCAAGTGTGAAGTAATATCTGTGCCGATTTACCCATAGCACCAATAAATAAAAGTAAACAAATTAAATTTATCGCTTCAACTTCGAAACCTAAAAAAGATAAATTTTTATCAACAATCGTAGGAATTTGCTGAAAAACCTCAGAATAATTTACAGTTCCAAATAAATAAAAAACTAAAAAAATTCCTAATGCAAAACCAAAATCACCTACTCTATTAACAACAAATGCTTTAATCGCTGCAGCATTTGCACTTTCTTTTTTAAACCAAAAACCAATTAAAAAATAAGAGCAGAGACCAACTCCTTCCCAACCAAAAAATAATTGTAAAAAGTTATCTGCCGTCACGAGCATTAACATCGCAAAAGTAAATAAAGATAAATAAGCCATGAATCTTGGTTTATGAGGATCATGTGACATATAACCAATAGAATATATATGAACCAATGAAGATACTAATGTAACTACAACCAACATTACTGCGGACAGTGGATCGATTAACATAGACCAATTAACATCTAGTGATCCGGAGTTTATCCAAGTTGCTATAACAATATTTTCTTCATATTGATTTACAACTACTTGATAAAGTACATAAATTGATAGAAGTGCAGATGCTGAAACAAGTACGCTTGTTACTATCTCTGAATTTCTGTCTCCTATATATCTCCCAAAAAAACCAGATATGATTGAAGCAATAAGAGGTAGAAATAAAATTGAAATTTCCATAATTAGCCTCTCAACTTATCTATTTCTTCAACTCTTATAGTTCCTGAGTTTCTGAAATACACTACTATAATTGCTAATCCTATAGCTGCCTCAGCTGCAGCGACTGTTAAAATAAATAAAGTAAAAACCTGTCCAGCTAAATCACCTAAAAATATTGAAAAAGAAACTAAATTGATATTAACGGCAAGTAATATCAATTCAATGCTCATTAATATTACAATTATATTTTTTCTATTTAGGAAGATACCAATTACACCAATAGAAAATATTATAGCACCAAGAGTTAAATAATGTCCCAAACCTATTTCAGTCATCTATTTTAACTCCTTTATTGCTTTCAACTTCCAATACTTCAACGCCGTCAACTCTTTCACGGGATATTTGCTTGATATAACTTTGTTTTTTGACACCCGCTCTTTGTCTAAAAGTTAAGACAATAGCTCCTATCATAGCCACTAATAATATCATCCCACTTATTTGAAATACGTGAATATAATCAGTATATAAAATCTTACCTAATGAATGTGTGTTGCTTACACTATTTAAATTGGCTGAATTATTAATGTCAAAAATTTCGGGTTTATATTTCCAGCCTCCTATCACAATCAAAATTTCAACAAAGATGAGTGTGCTAATAATTAAACCAAATGGAATATGTTTAGAGCTTTCTTTAGAAGAAAACCATTGATTTTTTTGCTGAGCAACATTTAACATCATAACTACAAATAAAAATAAAACAGCAACTGCTCCGACATATACAATTAGCATTATCATTCCTAAAAATTCTGCGCCTATCATAATAAACAAACAAGAGATACTTATAAAATCAAGAATTAAGAAAAATACTGAGTGCACTGTATTTTTTGAAGCTGTTACCATTATTGCTGAGACAATTGCAATTAAAGAAAATGTATAAAAAAAAATTGAATGTGCGATCATGGGTTATCTGTGGATATTGTCAGCTTTGATATTTGCGTCTAAAATATTTTCCCATCTATCTCCATTATCTAAAAGTTTTTCTTTTGTGTAATAAAGTTCTTCTCTTGTTTCCGTTGAAAATTCAAAATTAGGACCTTGAACTATTGCATCAACTGGACAAGATTCTTCACACAGACCACAATAAATACATTTCATCATGTCTATATCGTAACGTGTTGTTTTTCTACTACCGTCATCTCTTTCTGTTGATTCAATAGTTATAGCTTGTGCAGGACAAACAGCTTCACATAGTTTACATGCTATACATCTTTCTTCACCATTAGGGTATCTTCTTAAAGCATGCTCACCTCTAAATCTTGGGCTAATTTTACCTTTTTCAAATGGATAATTTATTGTTTTTTTAGATTTGAAGAATTCTTTAATAGCCATAAACAAACCTCCTAGAAAATCAGTCATAAATATTGTTTTAAAAAATCTAGAAATATTCATAATTAATTCACTGGTAAAAGATTAAAATAAAATAAATAACTTGCAGTAAGCACTACCCAAATTAGAGAAAAAGGAAGAAATATTTTCCAACCTAATCTCATAAGTTGATCGTATCTATATCTTGGAACAGTTGCTTTAACTAAAGCAAATAAGAAAAATAATAATAGGATTTTTAATATCAACCAAACAGCACTAGGTATCAATGTAAATGGAAAGATGTCTAAAGGTGATAACCAACCACCTAAAAATAATATTGCTCCCATCGCACACATTAATAAAATATTTGCATATTCACCTAACCAAAACATTGCATACATCATTCCAGAGTATTCAGTTTGATATCCAGCAACTAATTCTGCTTCTGCCTCTGGTAAATCGAAGGGTGGTCTATTGGTCTCTGCTAAGGCTGAAATGAAAAATATTACAAACATTGGAAATAACGGAATAACAAACCATAAATCTTTCTGTGCAATAACGATATCGTTTAAATTAAGTGAACCAACGCACAATAAAACATTTATTATAATTACACCTATAGATACCTCATAAGATACCATTTGAGCTGCAGAGCGAATTGCTCCAAGAAAAGGGTATTTAGAATTTGAAGCCCAGCCTCCCATAATTATTCCATAAACACCTAAAGATGAGACTGCAAATAAGTAAAGAATACCAACATTAATATCAGCTAAAACTTGAGTTGCACCAAATGGTATGACAGCCCAAGCAATCAAAGCCAAAGTCATTGTTACAATTGGAGCTAATATGAATATAACCTTATTAGAAGTTGATGGAATAATCATTTCCTTAAAAATATATTTTAAAGCGTCAGCTAAAGACTGAAGTAACCCAAATGGACCAACGACATTTGGTCCTTGTCGTTTTTGGACAAAAGCCCAAACTCTCCTGTCAAGCCAAACTATCATAGCTACAGATACTAGAACAGGAACTAGTAAAAATAATATTTTATAAACTTCTTGGAAAATTATGCTAAAATATTCCATTTTAACCTTCAGTACCTGTTGATTTTAAATTTAATTTTGAATTATTGCATTCAATCATTGTCTTAGAGCATCTCGCAATAATATTTGAAAAATAATATGGTTTTATATCTATTGTTAATTTTTCATTTTGAAATTCTTGATCTAATTTTGGTTTAATTTCATCAGATCTTTTTTCTTTTTGTAAATTTAAATAATTAAACATGCTACTTTCTAACTCGTCTTTATCATTAAATAATTTTCTATTATTAATGAACTCAGCAATTTCATTTATTATTTGCCAATCTTCCTTAGCTTCACCTGGTGGATATGACGCCTTATATGCTTTTTGAACTTTACCTTCTAAATTTGTGTAGTGTCCATCTTGTTCTGTATAAGCTGATCCTGGTAATATAATATCAGCAATTTCAGCTCCTTTATCACCATGGCTACCTTGATATATTACAAATTCATCTTTTTTATTAAAATCTAAACTGTCTTGACCTACTAAGTAAACTATTTCAAATTTATGTGACCTTAAATCATTTAACAGATTGTTTTCTTTGTTTATCAAACCAAGATCAAAATTTCCAACTGACGCTGCATCGCAAGATAGAATATTAACAGGATACCAGTCTTCAGAAAATTTATTATTTTGTTTTAAGAATTCTATAATTTTATTATTCAAAAATTCTGCTGAATTTAATCTTAGAAAAGATTCCCCAAGTATGATCATTGGTTTTTTGGAATTAATTATATTTGTTGACAAATCATGTGTTCCTTCAAAAATATTTTTTACTGTTTGAGTTTGTCCATCTAGGCTTTCATAAGGGTAAGTTAAATCACCATTTTCATTCAAGGAATAAATTTTAGTATAATTATTTAAATAAGATTTTCTAATTCTTGCATTTAAAATAGTTGCCTCATATCTTGGATTTGTCCCTACTAAAAAAATTAAATCAGCTTCTTCAATTCCATTTAGAGATGAGTTAAATATATAATTCTCTCTTTTTGATATATTTACAAATCTATTATCTGTCCTAGACTCATAGTTTTTAATATCAAGGGTTCTATCAAAAAATTCTTTAAATATATAACTTGTTTCCATGTTAGTTAAATCACCAACAAAACCACAAATTTTTTCACTTTTTATATTTTCAAATTTAGATTTGATAATTTTATAAACCTCAGCCCATGTAGCTTTCTCAAATTTTTTATTATATTTAATAAAAGGAGTATCTAATCTTTGATGAAGCAATCCATCACATGCATATCTAGTTTTATCTGAAATCCATTCTTCATTTATGTCCTCGTTAATAATTGGTAATACTCTTTTTACCTCCCAATCATATGTATCCACTCGTATATTGGATCCAACTGCATCCATTACATCAATTGTTTCTGTTTTTTTTAATTCCCAAGGTCTTGCTTCAAAAACGTATGGCTTTGATGTTAGGGCTCCAACTGGACAAAGATCTACAACATTTGCTGATAGCTCAGATTGCATGGATTGTTCAAGGTATGTTGTAATTTGCATATCTTCACCTCTACCAATGGCTCCAAGCTCTGGTACACCTGCTACTTCAGTAGCAAATCTCACGCATCTAGTGCAATGAATACATCTGGTCATTTGTGTTTTAATTAATGGTCCCATATTTTTTTCTGGAACCAATCTTTTGTTTTCTTTAAATCTTGATTTATCAACACCGTAGTACATAGATTGATCCTGAAGATCGCACTCACCACCTTGGTCGCATACAGGACAATCTAAAGGGTGATTGGCTAACAAAAATTCCATCACACCTTTTCTTGCCTTTTCAACAAATTTAGTATTTGTTTTAATATTCATACCTTCAGCTGCTGGCATAGCACATGACGCGATAGGTTTAGGAGATTTTTCCATTTCAACTAAGCACATTCTGCAATTTCCAGCTATGGATAATTTTTCATGGTAGCAAAATCTAGGGATTTCTACTCCAGCCTTTTCGCATGCTTGAAGCACAGTTAGTCCCTCTTCAATTTCTACTTCAACATCATTTACTTTTAATTTAAGCATTTTTTTTATCCAGTAAGTGTTGATCAACTAAATAAGGAATATTATTTTTTTTCTGAACAATAGGATCCAAATTATTTCTCTCTTCTATCTCTTTTTTAAAATGTCTTAAAAGCCCTTGAACTGGCCATGAAGAACCTTCTCCAAAAGCACAAATTGTATGACCTGCAATTTGATTGGTAACGTCACCCAACATGTCTACTTCATCTTTGGTTGCATCACCTTTTACCATTCTTTCAAGCATTCTCCACATCCAACCAGATCCTTCTCTACAAGGTGTACATTGACCACAGCTTTCATGTTTATAAAATCTTGCAATTCTTGCCATACATTTAATAATGTCTTGGTCTTTGTTAATAACAACAATACCTGCTGTACCCAAACCACTTTTTTCAGCCATAAGAGAATCAAAATCCATGGTTAAAGTTTCACATTTTGCTTTTGGAATTAATGGCATTGAAGAACCACCTGGAATAACTGCTTGCAAATTATCCCATCCTCCAATAACACCACCTCCATGAACTTCTATTAGTTTTTTTAATGGAATGTTCATTTCTTCCTCAACATTACATGGAGTATTTACATTTCCAGATATACAAAATATTTTTGTTCCAGTATTTTTTTCTCTTCCAAGAGAAGCAAACCATTTCCCACCTCTTCTAAGAATTGTTGGTACAACAGCTATAGTTTCAACATTATTTATTATTGTAGGACATCCATATAGACCAATTAAAGCAGGGAATGGTGGTTTTAGTCTAGGTTGACCTTTTTTACCTTCTATACTTTCTAGTAAAGCTGTTTCCTCTCCACATATATAAGCTCCAGCACCATAATGAATGTAGATATCCAAATCCCAGCCTGTTCCTGCTGCATTTTTTCCTAACAATTTTTTTTCATAAGCTTCATCTATTGCCGCTTGTAACTTTTGGCCATCAACAAAATATTCACCACGAATATAAATATAACAAACATGTGCTTGCACAGCGTATGAAGCAATTAAGCACCCTTCAATTAATTTATGTGGCTCAAATCTTAAAATATCTCTATCTTTACAAGTACCAGGTTCTGACTCATCAGCATTAATAACTAAATAATGAGGTCTTGAGCCTACTTCTTTAGGTGCAAAAGACCACTTTAATCCAGTTGGAAAGCCAGCACCGCCTCTTCCTCTAAGCTGAGAGTCTTTAATCTCATTGATTATCCAATCTCTTCCTTTGGAGGTAATTTCTTTAGTATTAACCCAATCTCCTCTTTTTTGAGAGGAAGTAACATCGGAACCCATATCATTATATAGATTTTTAAATATTCTATCTTTATCGTTAAGCATTTTTAAAATCCATCAGTGTTTTTCTATTGTTTTCTGGTTCATTATTTTTTCTTCCTCTATAAGAACCAGGCTTTGGAGTTTCACCATTTAAAATTTTTTCTAAAATTTTAAGTGTTTTTTCTTTATCTAAGTCCTCATAGTAATCGTCATTAATTTGCATCATAGGAGCATTGACACAAGCTCCTAAACACTCAACTTCCATCCATGAACAATTTTTATTATTTGATAATTCACACTCATTTTCAGATATTTTTTCTTTGCATGCTTCAACTAATTTGCTTGCTCCTCTTATCATGCAAGGAGTTGTTGTGCATATTTGTATAAAATGTTTCCCCACTGGAGAAAGATTATACATAGTATAAAAAGTTGCTACCTCGTAAACTTTTATGTAAGGCATTTTTAAAAATTGTGCGATACACTTCATTGCTGCTAATGGAATCCAATTATCATTCTGTTTTTGAGCAATATAAAGTAATGCCATCACTGCACTCTGTTGTTTTCCTTCTGGGTATTTTTCTACAATTTTGTTAGCTGCTTCTAACGACGAAGTACTAAATTCAAAACTTTCTGGTTGATTTTTTGCAGGCCTTCTTAAACTCATCTATCAACCTCCCCAAAAACAATATCTAGAGATCCGAGAACAGCCGGAACATCAGCTAACATATGTCCTTTAATTAAATAATCCATTGATTGTAAGTGTGAAAAACCTGGAGCTCTTATTTTGCATTTATATGGTTTACTTGAGCCGTCAGATATGAGGTAAACCCCAAATTCTCCTTTTGGTGCCTCTACGGATGTATATATTTCGTCTTTTGGAACTCTGTAACCTTCTGTAAAAAGTTTAAAGTGATGTATCAACGCTTCCATTGATTGTTTTATCTCTTTTTTTGGTGGAGGGCTAATTTTACCATCTAAAGACTTAATTGGACCTTTTTCTATTTTTGACAAACATTGATTAATAATTGAAACGCTCTCTTTCATTTCTTCTATACGGCATAAATATCTATCGTAACAATCTCCATTTTTTCCAACTGGAATTTTAAAATCTAAATTTTTATAACAATCGTATGGCTGAGATTTTCTTAAGTCCCAAGGTACTCCAGAACCTCTTAACATTACTCCTGAAAAAGAATAATCTAAAGCATCTTGTTTACTGACTATGCCAATATCAACATTACGTTGTTTAAAGATTCTGTTATCAGTTAATAAACTTTCAAGATCATTAATTATTTTAGGAAAATCACTACAAAATTTAGCAATATCATCATCAAGTCCTTGAGGTAAATCTTGATGAACTCCACCAGCTCTAAAATAATTTGCATGTAATCTAGAACCTGAAACTCTTTCATAAAAACCCATTAACTTCTCTCTTTCTTCAAATCCCCATAAAGTAGGTGTTAGTGCCCCAACATCCATTGCTTGAGTAGTAACATTTAAAATATGACTTAAAATTCTTCCAATTTCACAAAATATAACTCTTATATACTGCGCTCTAATGGGAACATCGATTTTAAGAATTTTTTCAATAGCTAAAGCAAATGCATGTTCCTGATTCATAGGGGCGACATAATCTAATCGATCAAAGTAAGGTACTGCTTGCATATAGGTTTTGTTTTCAATTAATTTTTCTGTTCCCCTATGTAATAAACCTATATGTGGATCAGCTTTTTCAACAATCTCACCATCAAGTTCTAAAATTAATCTTAAAACTCCGTGCGCAGCTGGATGCTGCGGACCAAAGTTTAAATTTAAATTTTTAATTTTTTTTGTCATTACCATCTATTTCATCTTTAATATACTTGGTTCCTTCCCAAGGACTTTCATAGTCAAAGTTTCTAAAATTTTGCTCTAATTTAACTGGTTCACTAATAACTTTTTTTGCATCTTCACTATATCTAACTTCTGAATGACCTGTAAGTGGAAAATCTTTTCTCAATGGATGACCTTCAAAACCATAATCAGTTAATATTCGTCTAAGATCAGGATGATCTTTAAAAGAAACGCCATACATATCAAATACTTCCCTTTCCATCCAATTTGAAGAAGGAAAAATACCAGTTAAAGATGTAATAAGTTCGTTTTCAGAAATTGAATATTTTAAGACTAATCTTTGGTTAAATTCATGACTTAAAAATAAGTAAACTAAATCAAATCTTTGATTTCTTTCAGGATAATCTACTACAGTGATATCAATTAGTTGTCTAAATTTAGTATCTTTGTTAGTTTTTAAAAATAAACATACATCTACTAAGTTATCTTTATCTGTCTCAAGATAGATTTGATCATGTTTAATTTCAGTTTTCTTAATTTTAGTTGTTAATTCTGAATTAATTTTTTTTTCTAAATCTTCTAAATTTTTCATAACTATCTAATAAAAGAACCTTTATCTCGAATTTTTTTTTGTAATTGTAATATCCCGTACAATAGTGCTTCTGCTGAAGGTGGACATCCAGGAACATAAACATCAACAGGCACAATTCGATCGCAACCTCTTACTACTGAATAAGAATAATGATAATAGCCACCACCATTAGCGCAGCTTCCCATTGAAATAACATATCTTGGTTCTGGCATTTGATCATAAACTTTTCGAAGAGCTGGTGCCATTTTATTTGTCAATGTACCAGCAACTATCATTACATCAGATTGTCTGGGTGAAGCTCTTGGTGCAGCACCAAATCTTTCAAGGTCATATCTTGGCATAGATGTTTGCATCATTTCAACAGCACAACACGCAAGACCGAAAGTCATCCAATGAAGTGATCCTGATCTTGACCAATTTATAAGATTATCAAGTGATGTAGTTATAAAACCATTCTTGCTAAAATCATTAGCAAGTTGTTTAAACTCATTTGGAACTTGATCTATTTTATTATTCATTTTGATTTATAATTTTATTCCCAATCTAAAGCGCCTTTTTTCCATTCATAAATAAAACCAATAGTAAGAATGAACAAAAAAATCATCATTGATGAAAAACCTAGTAATCCGATATTGCCAAGAGAAATTGCCCATGGAAATAAAAAGGCTATTTCGAGATCAAATATAATAAATAAGATTGCAACTAAATAAAATCGTACATCGAATTCAAGTCTAGAGTCTTCGAAAGGTTCAAAGCCACACTCGTATGCTGATAATTTTTCAGGATCTGGTTTTTTTGGCGAAAGAATAAAATTAACTACAACAAAAGCACAGCTCAACCCTAGAGCGATGATTAAAAAAATTATTATTGGTAAGTAGTCTTTTAGAAAATCAGATAACATGGGATCTATATATCAGTTTTTATTTGTTCTTGAAGCGTTGATACGTCACATTTGTAATAAAAAAAAGTCAACAAAATCAATGACTTATAATATTATATTTTAAAAAGTCAATAAAATCAATGATTTAGTAATTTTAAAGAATAATATTGAAAAAAGTGGCGGGAGTGAAGGGACTCGAACCCTCGACCTATCGCGTGACAGGCGATCGCTCTAACCAACTGAGCTACACCCCCACTTTAAATGTTTTGGTGGGTAGTAAAGGACTCGAACCTTTGACCCCCTCGGTGTAAACGAGATGCTCTACCAACTGAGCTAACCACCCAAAAAAACCAAAAACATAGTGTTCTACATCTTTTAACATACTAACGTCAAGATTTATTAATATTAATTAAAATAGTAAAATTTCTCTTTTTAATACCTAATTATTGAATACTAGCTTGAGATTCTTCCTCTTTTTTAGATATATCAACTTCAGCCCATTCTGTTTTTTTAAGCTGTTTAGTTAAAGCAATTTTTAGAACCTGGTCAGCATGTTCTACAGGAGTTATATTAATATCATCAATTATTTTCTTTGGCATATCAACTAGATCTTTTTCATTTTCTTTTGGTATTAATACTTGTTTAATTCCTGCTCTATGTGCTGCTAATAACTTTTCTTTCAATCCGCCAATAGGTAAAACTTGCCCCGTTAAAGTAACTTCTCCTGTCATAGCAACTTCTCTTCTAATGGGAATTTTTGTTATTGAGGATACTATTGATGTTACCATACCTATACCAGCTGATGGACCATCTTTGGGTGTCGCTCCTTCAGGAACATGAATATGAAAATCTTTCTTCTCAAATAAAGGTGGTATAATTCCATATTCCAAACATTTTGATCTAACAAACGATTTCGCAGCTTTAACTGATTCTTGCATTACATCACCTAATTTACCAGTAATTTGCATTCTGCCCTTTCCAGGCATAGTTACTGTCTCTATTTTTAAAATTTCACCACCATATTCAGTCCAAGCAAGTCCTGTCACTATTCCTACTTTATTATCTGGCTCTAATTCACCAAATTTAAACTTAGCAACACCAAGAAAATCTGAAAGATTTTCATTGTTTATATTTACCTCCTTGTCTTCACCGGCAACAACTTTTTTAACAACTTTTCTGGCAAGTTTAGAAATTTCTCTTTCTAGGTTTCTAACACCAGATTCTTTAGTATATCCTCTAATAACTTCTTTAATGATATCATTATCTAATTTCATCTCATTATCTTTAACACCATTATCTTTTATTTGTTTTGGTAATAAAAATTTATTAGCAATACTTATTTTTTCATCCTCTGTATAACCGGCTAATCTAATTACTTCCATTCTATCTAAAAGAGGTGGAAGTATATTTAAGGTATTTGCTGTGGTAACAAACATTACGTCAGATAAATCATAGTCTACTTCTAAATAATGATCATTAAAAGTTGTGTTTTGTTCAGGGTCAAGTGCTTCAAGTAAAGCAGATGATGGGTCTCCTCTGTAATCATTCCCAATTTTATCAATTTCATCTAATAAAATTAGAGGATTTTTAGTACCAGCTTTTTTCATCATTTGAATAATTTTTCCAGGTAATGAACCTATGTAAGTTCTTCTATGACCTCTTATCTCAGCTTCATCTCTCATTCCTCCCACCGACATTCTTACAAATTCTCTGTTTGTGGCTTTTGCAATAGACTTACCTAATGAAGTTTTACCCACACCTGGAGGTCCAACTAAACATAAAATTGGTCCTTTAATTTTTTCCATTCTTTTTTGTACTGCAAGAAATTCTATTATTCTTTCTTTAATTTTTTCTAAACCAAAATGATCTTTATCTAGCACATTTAATGCTTTTGCTAAATCAATATCAACCTCACTTTTTTTGTGCCATGGAAGATCTATCATCCAATCTAAATAATTTCTAACCACTGTAGCTTCAGCTGACATTGGACTCATATTTTTTAGTTTTTTAAGTTCTTGAAGGCATTTTTTTTCAACCTCTTTTGGCATCTTAGCTTTAGTAATAGCTTTGTTAAGACTAGCGCTCTCATCTTTACCATCTTCTATTTCACCTAATTCTTTTTGAATGGCTTTTAACTGTTCATTTAAATAATATTCTCTTTGAGTTTTTTCCATTTGGTTTTTTACTCTGCCTCTAATTCTTTTTTCAACACCTATAATACTTGTTTCGTTTTCCATTATTTTAATGATTGTGTTTAATCGTTTTTTCACATCGGCAGTTTCAAAAATTTGCTGTTTTTCCGAGATGGTAGCTGTTATATGTGAAGCTATATTATCTGCAATTTGAGATGGATTTTTCATCTCTTTAATTGTGTTTATTGTTTCACTTGAAACTTTTTTGTTTATCGAAGTTAACTTTTCTAGTCTTCTTAATGCAGTAGACGCAAGTGGGAGTAAATCTTCATCTTTAGTACCTACATCGTTATAATGAGAGAAATCACAAACAATAAAGTTATCATTATCTTTAAAATCTAATATTTTAACTCTTTTTATTCCCTCTACTAAAACTTTTACTGTTCCATCTGGTAATTTTAAAAGTTGTAAAATACTAGCTTCACAACCATACATAAAAATATCAGTTTTTTTAGGATCGTCTATTTCTGAATTCTTCTGAGTTACTAATATTATCTTTTTTTCTTTTTTCATTACCTCATTCAGAGCTGATATAGATTTATCTCGACCAACAAAAAGTGGTATTACCATACTTGGGAATACTACTATGTCTCTTAGAGGCAATAACGGTAAAGTGATTTTAATATCCATTACTGTAATATGGATATTATATTTTGTATTGCAATAGCTTTTTGTTATTTATTAAGGAAATTAAGCCGCTGTTGTCTTATTTGACTTAGATTTACTGTCTCCTTTAACATGAACTAGAATAGGTTGTGACTGGCCTTTTGCAGCACTTGCATCAATAATCACTTCCTCAATATTTTCTTGACTAGGTAAATCATACATGGTTTTTAATAAAATATTTTCTAAGATAGATCTTAAACCTCTTGCACCAGTTTTTTTCTTAATAGCCTTTTGGGAAATTTCCTTTAAAGCATTTTCTTTAAAAGTTAATTTAGCACCATCAAGCTTAAATAGTTCTTGATATTGTTTTATTAGTGAATTTTTTGGTTCTTGTAAAATTTTAATTAATGATTTTTCATCTAAGTCCTCCAGGGTAGCAATCATTGGTAGACGACCAATAAATTCTGGAATTAGTCCATATTTTAATAAATCCTCAGGTTCAAGGTTTTTCATCCATTCACCCGTTTTCTTATCTTGTGTATTTTTTACATCGGCACCAAAACCAATAGAAGTTCCTTTATCTCTTTGAGAAATTATTTTATCAAGACCAGCAAAAGCTCCACCACAAATAAATAATATATTTGTAGTATCTACTTGTAAAAATTCTTGTTGTGGGTGTTTTCTTCCGCCCTGAGGAGGAACACTTGCAATTGTACCTTCCATAATTTTTAACAATGCTTGTTGAACACCTTCTCCTGAAACATCTCTTGTAATTGATGGGTTTTCTGACTTTCTACTTATTTTATCTACTTCATCAATATATACAATTCCTCTTTGAGCTTTATCAACATTATAATCTGCTGCTTGAAGTAATTTTAAAATAATATTTTCAACATCTTCACCGACATAACCAGCTTCTGTTAAAGTAGTAGCGTCTGCCATAGTAAAGGGAACATCTAATATTCTTGCAAGTGTTTGTGCCAATAAAGTTTTACCACATCCTGTTGGACCTACTAAAAGAATGTTTGATTTTGCAAGTTCAACATTTTTACTAGTTTTATTTTCGTAATTTAATCTTTTATAATGATTATGAACAGCTACTGATAAAACTTTTTTTGCATGAGCTTGTCCAATAACATAATCGTCTAAAACTGCACAAATTTCTTTTGGAGAGGGAAGTCCATCTTGATGTTTTACAAAAGTATCTTTGCTTTCCTCTTTTATAATATCCATGCATAACTCTACACATTCATCACAGATAAAAACTGTAGGACCAGCAATTAACTTTCTAACTTCATGCTGACTCTTTCCACAAAAAGAACAATAAAGAATATTTTTACTATTTGTTGTCATATAAATTTTTAAAACGAATCAATTGATATACTTTATTATAGATAACTCATACTAATCAAGGTGCGATTATTACTTGCTCTAGATCTGGTATATTAAGATCTATTTTCTACTACTTCATCAATAAGACCAAATGTTTTTGCCGTATCAGCGGTCATGAAATTATCTCGTTCTAAAGCCGACTTTATTTCATCAACATTCTTACCTGTGTGTTTTGAATAGATTTCATTAAGTCTTTTTTTAAGAGACAAAACTTCATTAGCATGAATTTCTATATCTGTTGCTTGACCTTGAAAACCTGCTGAAGGTTGGTGAACCATTATTCTTGAATTTGGTAAAGAGAATCTTTTACCTTTTGTACCTGCTGCCAATAAGAATGATCCCATTGAAGCTGCCTGACCAATACATAAAGTTGAAATATCTGGTTTTACATATTGCATAGTATCATAAATACCAAAACCAGCTGTGACTAACCCACCAGGACTATTAATATATAAATAAATTTCTTTTTTTGGGTCTTCTGCCTCTAAAAATAAAAGTTGAGCAGTTACTAAGGATGCAACATTATCGTTAATTTGACCTGTTAAAAATATAATTCTTTCTTTTAATAATCTTGAATAAATATCATAAGCTCGCTCTCCTTTATTCGATTGCTCAACAACCATAGGTACTAAATTACTCATATATTCAGATATTTTATTTGTCATAAGTTGATTCGTACTACTTATACAACTTGAGATTACTTTTTGCTAACTTTTTTTGCTTTTTTTGCTGTTGGCTTAGATTTTACTGTTTTTGATGGAGATTTTTTTTCTTTGGATGTTTTAGTGGCAGTTTTTTTATTAGTTTCTTTTTTTTCCTTATTATCATCACGCTTTTGGTCCTGATCATGTTTATGTGCATCTTTTAAAATTTTTTCAGCTTCATTTTTAGAAATATCTTTTTTATTAGCATTTCCTTTTTCTTTAATTAAATTTAAAATTTTCTCTTCATAGACTGTACCTCTTAGACTTGCTAAAGCTGAAGGATTTTTTTGATAAAAATCCATTACCATTTTTTCTTGTCCGGGCATCATTCTGATTTGTTTTTGAACCTCATTTTGAATTTCTTGTTCACTAACTTTTATTTGGTTTTGTTCTCCAAATTCATTTAAGATTAATCCCGTTTTAATTCTAATTTTTGCAGTTTCTTCAAATTTTTTTTTATTTTTTTTTCCCTCCTCATCTGACATACCTTGAGAAAGAATTTTTACCTCCTCTTCAATTAAGTTTTCTGGAATTTCATCTACTTTAATTTTCTCTATTTCTTTTAATATTTGATTTTTTGATAATTGATCTAATGAATTTTTATATTCATCATTTATTTGTTTGGAAATTAAAGTTTTTAAATCTTTAAGATCTTTTGCTCCTAAATTTTTCGCAAAATCATCGTCAATTTTTACCTCTTCTGCATTTTTTATGCTTAATATTTTACAGTTAAATTTTGCTTTTTTATTTACTAATTCTTTTTCAGGAAAGTTTTCAGGTAACGTTGCTTCAACAATTTTTTCATCGTTTTTCTTAACTCCAATAAGTTGTTTGTCAAAACCTTTTAAAAACAAATCTTTTCCTAATGTTAATTGTGTATTTTTGCCTTCATTACCTTTGAAGTCATTCCCATCAATTGTTGCTTTATAATCTAAAGTAACTAAATCACCCTCCTTAGCTTTAGCCTCAGGATTTGCTTCCTTAAAATTAGGCTGATTTTTTGCAATTTCTTTTATTCTATTATCTGTTTCATTATCGTCAATTTTGACCGTATATTCATCAAATTTAATATTTTCTAATGATTTTATTTCTACTTTTGGTAATTCGGTTACCGAAAGAATATACTCTAAAGCCTTATCTTCACCATAAGTCTTTAAGTCAAGTTTGGGTTGACCCGCAGGTTTAATTTTATTTTCTTCTAATGCTTTCGTTGAAGTTTCCTTTAAAACTTTGTCTAGTACTTCATTAAAAACTGCTTTACCAAATTGTCTTTTTAAAATTTCTTTAGGTACCTTGCCGGGGCGGAAACCTTTAAGATTGACAGTTCCTTTTATTTCTTCATATTTTTCATCCATATAAGAAATCATTGTTTCTTTATCAATGGAAACTTTAAGATCTTTTTTTAAACCTTTTTTATTTTCTATTGTAACTTTCATAATTTCCATTTGGTAGGGCGAAAAGGACTCGAACCTTCACATGTTACCATATTGGTTCCTAAGACCAACGCGTCTACCAATTCCGCCATCGCCCCACAAATTACGAGGTTTTATATATTATTGAAGCTATTTGTCCAATGACATTTGTTAAAAAATTTACTATTTATCAACTAATTTTTATATTAATTTTAAATATATGAGTAAAGTTAAAATAATAAGTATTGTTTATGCGATAGGAATTATTATTGGAGCTTTATTTTTAGATGTTTGGGGAGCTGAAACAACTCCACTAAAGACTATGTCAATATTTGCTTGGACAATTATATTTATTATAGCTTTATTTTTTACTGATAGGAATGAAAGGAAATAAGTTCTTAAAATAAAACTAACTTTTGTCTTTTTTTTCTGCTTTATTTTTAATTAATAATTTTTTTTTAAATTCAAATCTATTATTTGTTATATTAGATCTATGTTTTGCATAAGCTTGTTTTTGTGCTTGTTTCATAGCTCGTTTAGATGACATAATAGTTTAGTTTAATATTCAACTTTCAAAGTATCAAGAATATTTAAGTCTTTATCTGCAAAAATTATCTCTCCAGATTTTGGGGCATAATTTAATATTTCAGAAATAAATACATAATGAGTAACAAATATCAAATTTTCTTTTTTATCCCAATTTTTTATAAAACTCTGAAATTCTTTAACTTGTTTTTTTCTATTTTTTGCAAATTGTGAACTATAAAAAGAATTTAAAAATTTTTTAGTTTCAAATTTATTAAAAGCAATTGAGGCAGTTTCTTTACATCTACACCATTCACTTGAATAAACATTTTTAATATTAATATTATATTTTGAAAAAAAATTTCCAATAATTTTAGATTGATTTCTTCCGCTATTACTTAAATTTCTTTGTGTAGAACAATCGTTCAAATTGAAATTATTTGGATCCCCACTTCCAGGTGCATAGGCGTGTCTTATAAATATTAATTTACCACCTTGTTCTAATGTTTTTATTAAATTTTGATTTAAATCTGCTTTGACACTACAGGTTAAAAATATAAAACTGGTTAATATAATTTTTAAAATTTTCATATATGGATATTAAATTAAACAATTTAAATAAGACAATTATTAACTGTAAAAAATGTCCTAGATTAGTTAAATTTGTTAAAAAAGTAAGTACTATTAAAAGAAAACAAAATATAAATGAAAAATATTGGGGCAAGCCTGTTCCTGGTTTTGGTAATTTAGATTCAAAATTAGCAATTATTGGTTTGGCACCTGCGGCTCATGGTGGAACTAGAACTGGACGTGCATTTACAGGTGACAAGTCAGGAGATTTTTTATTTAAATGTTTATATGAAGCAGGTATTTCAAATCATACTTTTTCAAGTAATTTAAATGACAATCTTAGATTAAAATCAACCTATATTACAAATTTTCTTAAATGCGTTCCTCCTGAAGATAAACCTCTCAGTAATGAATTAGCAAATTGCTCAAAATATTTTAATCAAGAAATGCTTTTCTTAGATAAATTAAAAGTAATAGTAACTTTAGGTAAAGTAGCTTTTGATAACTGCGTAAAAATTTTTAAAAATAAATTTGAGATTGATAAAAAATTTTACTTCAAACATGGCTCTATCCAATATTTATCTGAAAATATTATAATTGTCCCAAGTTATCATCCGAGCCCTAGAAATGTTAATACAAAGTTACTCTCAGAGAAAATGATGATTAAATTATTTGTTAAAGCAAAAAAACTAGCTAAAATTTAGTCTTTAGCTAAATAAGGTTTAAGATCTATTAAAATTTTTTCTGGTATTTTTACTGGTTTGTTTTTTTCATTAACAAAAACTAAATGAACTTTTGCAGTTACAATAATATCGTCATACCTAGTAATAACCTGATCCATCCTAAACGATGCTTTGTTAAAAGATGTTATATATGAACTTATGTTTAACTGGTCCTCTAAATATGAAGATTTGATAAAATTTATATTGCATGATTTAACAATAATTAAGGCGCCAAAATCTTTTTTAATTTTTAAATTACTTAATCCAATATCTAATAGTGCCTCTGAACGAGCCCTCTCTATAAATTTTAAATAATTTGCATAATAAACAACTCCACCGGCATCCGTATCTTCATAATAAACTTTAATTTTGTGATTAAATTTTTTTGGCATTTAATTAGCTGAAAAATAAATATTTTGAAAATAAGCGACAGACTTCATCTTTGAATTATCAGTATCTGCCATAATAGCAAGACCATCTAATTCATTTACATTCAAATTATGAAACCTTTTGAAATCTTCTTTAACATTAGCTTTTACCGTAATCCATTTATTCAGACTATCTTTAGTTGAAGCTAAAACGTTATCTATTGATTTTTTTGTATAAGGACTTGGTCTATTTTCTCCCACCAAACTATTGCTTGAAAATACATAATTAATAGCCCTATTTGACAAAGGTGTAGCCCCAGTTTTTTTAATTGCGAATACGCGAGCTGCATAATCATGGCCTTTTTTAGTATTCTCTTTAATACCCTTTAAATCCTTCTCAACTTTCCAAGTTATATTGATGAAAGGAGTTTTATTTAGATTAATTTTTATTTCTTTTCCTAATCCTGAAGCAGCGTTATTAGCCACAGCCTTCAAATAGTTACCATTTTCGTTAGAATTTACTGAATATACTGTTTTATTATCAGCTCCTCTAACCTTTCTAACTTTTAATTCTAAGAGTTCTTTTTCAGTAAACTCAAAAATTAAAATTTTGTCTGCGTGGGCAAAGTTAAAAGTAATAAGAATTACTGTTAAGAAAGATATAATTTTAAGCATGATCCTTTTATAATTAATTTTATTTGAAATACAATATTCAGTCACATTTTAAACATTCTTAATACAAAATTAACCTTTATATCAAACCTATGAAAATAATTTCTGTATTTTTCATTCTTATCTACTGGTCAATTATGATCTCAGCACCTGTAATGGGTAAAAATTCAATTAAAAATCAAAATAAAGATTTAAAGGTAGTTTCAAAATTTTAATTAGTAGGTAGATCTACCACCGCTAATATCAAATACAGCTGCTGTAGAAAAAGTATTCTCCTCTGAAGAAAGCCAACAAACCAGTGAGGTAAACTCATGAATTTCAAGAAATCTTCCTCTTGGAACCTTTGACAGCATTCTTTGAACATGTTCTTTGCTCATTTGATCTAGTATTCTGGTTTTAGCACCCGCAGGTGTTACTGCATTTACTGCAATATCTTTATCTGCTAATTCTTTACCTAAAGACTTAGTAAGTCCAATGGTTCCTGCTTTTCCAGAGCTATATGCGCTTGCGTTAGCATTTCCATCTTTTCCAGCAACAGAAGCAACATTAACTATTCTTCCATAGTTATTTTTAATCATATTTGGTACAATTGCTCGACAACAGTTAAAAGTACCAATTAAATTAATCTGTACTATTTTATTCCACATTTCTAGATCATATTCCCAAAGAGGTGCGGTTGGACCGGTAATTCCAGCATTATTAATTAAAATATCAATATTATTATTTGAGGTTATTTTAGAAACAATTTTTTCTACATTCTCATAATTTGAAACATCTACCAAATTGTAAAATAAGTTAGGATTATTAGCTTCATCTACTACAGATCTAATAAGTGTTTCATCAATATCCCATATAAAAACTTTAGCTCCTGAATCTAAAAATCTTTTAGCTATATCTAATCCAAAACCTTGTGCTCCACCTGTAATAACAGCTGTTCTATTTTTAAAGTCAAATTTATTCATCAAAACTATTTTTTTGCTAGCAAATAATAAGTAATTGCAGAAATAAAGGCACCAATAATCCAAGCATAAGATTGCAAGAACATTAAATTTAAATTCCAGATTGTAGAAGCAGAAAAAATAAATCCTAAAATTATTGAATATATTCCTTTAATGTGCCAACCATTTGAAAAATAATAAACACTATCTTTCTCTATTGAATAAATATCTTTATTGCTCAAATTATTTTCTTTTATTGCATAATAATCTACAATCATTACACCAAATATTGGCCCAAAAAACGCCCCAAACGTATCAATAAATGATAAAATTCCAATTTGACTTAATACGGTAAGCCAAAAAATTGAAATTAAAAAGCCAATTATAGCAATTATATAACTAACGCTTTTTAAAGATAATTTACTTGGTATAAAATTAATCAATGAGTACTGAGATGGTATAAAATTAGCAACAAGATTAGTTGATAAAGAAGAAACAATTATGAAAAAAAGAACTACCACAGTTATCTGAAGATTATCAAATTTAGCAATAATATCATTTGGACTTGTGAATATTCTATCTATATCAGTATACTTTAGATTTAAAAAAGCGTCAGCACCTGCAACAATAAATACAGCAAAAAATGAAAATATTATTAAATTTAAAATTAAACTCAAATTACCTTTTTTTAACTGATTTTCATCTTTTACATACCTAGAAAAATCACCAAAACTTAAAATAATAATTGAGAAGTACGAAAATATTGTCACTGCAACAGTTAATAATGGAGCTAAATTTTCAATATCAAGAAAATTTGCAAAGTTTAAAGCATCAAAAAATGATTCAGATGTAAATTTTACATCACTTAAAAAAATGCAAAAGAAAAATAAAATCATTCCACAATAAACAGTGATTGCTGAGAAATTAATTAATTTTTTATTAAATTGAATTCCTATACTAAACATTGAAACCTGAAAAAAAATTACAACAAATAAAGAAAACCAATCAATAACGTTTAACCCTAATAAAAATGTAAGGAAAATTTCTTGATCTAAAATTGAATTATCAAATGAAAAAAATATAATCCGTATCAAATATCCTATAGATTTTGCTAAAAAATAAGTTTGGATACCAAACATAAATATTCCAACTAAACTTCTTAATAATCCAAAAAATTTAGCACCTTTAAAACCAAGTGACGTTCTTAAAAGCACTGCAAAGGGCAAACCATATTTTTGAGAAGGTTTTCCAATTAAATTTGAAAATAAGTAAACAAATAATGAACCTAAAATAGTTCCAAAAAAAACAACGAATGAATTTAAATCATAAACAACATATAAAGAGGCAATTAGAGAAAATGCAATTATGCTCTGAATATTTACACCCCAATAACAAAAAAGATCTTTCCAATTCCAAGTTTTATAATTTGGATTTACTGTAACAAGATCCCAATTAGAGAGAGAATATTTTACTTTTGGTTGATTCACTAAAATTTATATTAAACTAAAAATTTCTACTGTCCATATAGATAGGTTGGAAGCCATAAAGCAATTTTTGGAAAGGTTATTATTAAAATTAGCCCAATAACCTGGATAACCATAAATTGCATCATTCCATAATAGATGTCCTTAAGGTCCCATTCAGGAACAACGCCCTTTAAAAAATATGCAGATAATGCGACTGGAGGTGAAAGCCAGGCGGTCTGAAGATTTACAGCAACTAAAATTGCAAACCACGTCAAATTAAATTCTAAAGCCTCAACTAATGGTAAGATTATTGGAACAATTATCATTACTATAGGAACCCACTCTAAAGGCCAACCCAAAAGAAATATCATTGCCATTATAATCGCTAAAATTAGATATTTATTCATTTCTAAATTTAATAAAAAGTCAGTTAATAACATTGGAGTTCCAAGCCTTGAAAAAACAGCTCCAAAGAAATTAGATGCAGCAACTAAAACCATTATCAGTGCAGAAATTTCTAAAGTTTTTACTAAAGCATCTTGTAGTTTTTTAAGAGTTAATTTTTTATATCCTAAAGCTAAAAGTAATGAACCCATAGCACCACAACCAGCAGCTTCTGTAGGTGTAGCAAAACCAAATAAAATACTACCAAGGGCTGCAAATACTAGTAATGCAGGTGGAACTAATCCAATAAAAAATTCTTTCCAAACTGCAATCATGCTTGTGGCTCTTAATTCAGGAGGTAATACTGGACCAAGACTGGGATTCATCCAACATCTTATTGTAACGTATCCTGCATAAAGTGATGCTAGTAAAATTCCTGGTATAATAGCGGCTGCAAATAAATCAGTAACTGGAATTTCCATGATAGGCCCCATTACAACAAGCATAATACTTGGAGGAATTAAAATTCCCAATGTTCCACCTGCAGTGATTGTTCCTGCAGCTAACCTAACATTGTAACCAGATTTATTCATAGATTTTGCTGCCATTATTCCCAAGATCGTTACCGATGCACCAACAATTCCAGTGGCCGCAGCAAAAACTACAGAAACAAATAATACTGCATAATACAAAGATCCTTTGACTTTAGCTAACATTAATTGGAAAGCTGAAAATAACCGTTCCATCAAACCTGCTTGTTCCATCATTATTCCCATAAAGACAAAGAGTGGGACGGCTGCTAAAGTTTGTTCTGTCATGACCATTGAGAACTGCAGTGTCATTAAATAAAAAACAAGTTTACCAAATCCTAAATATCCAAATACAAAACCCAAAAAAATTAATGTAAATGATATTGGAAAACCAACAAATATAGAGAAAAGCATCACACCAATTAGAATAAAACCTAGTATTGCTGGATCTATAAATTCTGCTAACACTATTCTTCTTCTCCAGGCCATTGACCTTTAGTTGAGGCCCAATAACTTTTTAATAATTCTGATACACCTTGTATTAATAAAAATATTATTCCTATTAACAAGCAGGATTTAATTGGCCACATGTATGGCATCCAAGTAGTATCCATTCCTCTCTCACCTCTCATTATTGACTCCTGAACAAAACCTAATGTCATATAAAAGAATACAATTAATCCTGGAAAGTAAAATACAAGGTATAACCAAAAATCAATTAAGCCCTGTGTTTTTATTTTAAAATTTCTATATAAAAAATCTGCTCGAATATGAACACCCTTTGATAGAGCATATCCTGCTCCTAACATGAACAAAGCTCCATATAAAAATCTACTTATATCGTATGCCCAAATTGTTGGAGCAAGAAATAATTTTCTTGCAAAAACCTCATAAACCATTCCTAAAATTAATGGTATCGTGATCCAGCAAACTATATTTCCAACCCATTTACTAAATAAATCAATTTTTGTAATTATTGATGCCATCCAGATAGGCATATCATTTGGCATTTTTCCTGAACCACCTCGCCTTTCGGCAATCATCTCGTCTGAAATATCTAATTTAGTTGGTTCGTTCGACATATAAAATCTCTTAAAAAAAAACTAAAGCGACCTATATAGATCGCTTTAGTTATTATAATATTTAATATCTAAATACTACTTTAATGTTGCTGCGTGAGCCATTCCTAGCTGCGCATTAGACATTTGAGCCCCTGACCAGTAAGGAACTGCTGTATCAGCAAATTTTTTCTGAGAGTCCCATACTTTTTTAAAGAATGCATTTTTCTCTGCATTTTTATTTAAAGTAGCATTAGCTGCAGCCATATACTCAACAAAGTAATCTTTAGGAGTATCATGAAGTTGAACACCATGTTTTGTAGTTAGTTCATGCAACGCTTCACCATTTACAAGAATTCTTCTTGCTAATGATTTCATTAATGATGCATCAGCTGCAACCTTTATTGAGTTTTTTTCATGATCTGAAAATTTCTCATAAGTAGTTCCAGTAATGTAAAAGTCTGCATTTACAACAACTTGGTGTAAACCTTGTAAGTAGTAATGTTTTAGAACTTTTTGGAAACCAAATACCATGTCTGGTTTTGGACAACACCATTCAGCAGCATCAATAGTACCTGCCTCAAGAGCTGGAAGAATATCTCCACCACCCATAGCTACAGATGCAATACCAATGTCTTTGTAAGTTTGTCCTGGAATTCCCGGAGGAGTTCTGAATTTTAATTTTCTGAAATCATCCATATTTTTGATTGGCTCTGGAAACCATCCTAAAGCTTCTGGTCCAACAGGTTGAAGCATAAAGCCTTTGATGTTTCTATTCATCTCTTTCCAAAGTTGATCATAAAGTTGTTCACCACCACCAGATAAGAACCAAGATAAGAAAGCGATATTATCAATACCAACTCCTGCACCAGCTACTGGAGATCCAAACAACATAGCTGCTGGATGTTCACCTGACCAATAATGAGTCCACGCGAAACCGCAATCTATAAGACCTTTATCAACTGCATCTAAAGTTTCTTTAACACCAACAACAGATCCTGCTGGCATAATTTCAAACTTAAGAGAGCCTTGGGTTAATTTAGTTACTGTATCAGTAAAGTTTTTAAGCATAACGACTTCATCGCCTTTAGCATTTAAAACTGTCTGACATTTTAGTGTTTTTGCAGCGTTTGCATTTGAAATAAATCCAAATATTAAAGTTGCAGCAAATAACATTGAAATGATTTTTTTCATTTATTTCCCTCTCGTTGTTTTTTATAAAAAAATGAGCTTCTCAAATATTAAAAATTAAAACAAGGATTAATATCAAATATATTTGATTAATTTGCATGTTGTTCATTATAGGTTTTTAAGTATAAGTTGGTAAAACTGGAATTTTACCTTTTAATCCTTATAAAGTGTTTAAAATAATGGAAAATTTTGACTATATAATTATTGGTGCTGGATCTGCTGGATGTGTGTTGGCTAATAGGCTGTCAGCTGATCCAAATAATAAAGTTTTACTATTAGAGGCTGGTGGTAAAGATACAAATCCTTGGATTCATATACCTGGCGGTTATTTTAAGACAATGCACAATCCAGAAACTGACTGGTGTTTTAATACTGAAAAAGAACCTAATTGTGATAATAGAAAAATGGTTTATCCAAGAGGTAAAACATTAGGTGGAAGTTCATCTATAAATGGAATGCTTTATATAAGAGGACAATCAAATGATTATAATTACTGGAGACAACTAGGAAATATTGGCTGGTCTTGGGAAGATGTTTTGCCATATTTTAAAAAATCTGAAGATTTTCAATTTGGTGAAAATGAATATCATGGGGCTGGTGGTCCTATTAAAGTTGAAAAGATCAGAGCTACTTTTAAAGTTTTAGATTTATTTCTAAAAGCAGCGGACGAATTTGGTTATAGAAAAACTGAAGATTTTAACAATGGTGATAATGAAGGAATGGGATATTTTCCTTTTACAATTAAAAATGGATTTAGATGTAGTACAGCTGTTGGATATTTAAATCCAGTAAAGAAAAGATCTAATTTAAAAATTGTTACTAAAGCACATATTAAAAATATAGAATTTGAAAATAAAACTGCAAAAAAAGTAAATTATTGGACTGGTGAAAAATTAAACTCAGTTTCAACAAATAAGGAAATTATATTAAGCGCAGGTACAATTGGATCACCTCACATATTGCAAGCATCAGGTGTTGGGCCTGTAAAACTTTTAAAAGATAATGGTGTTAATATTGTAAAAGAACATAGTGGAATTGGACAAAATTTGGTTGATCATTTAATGTTAAGGCCAGTTTATAAAGTAAAAAATTTAGAAACACTAAATGATATTTATTATAGTTTTACAAAAAAAATTATAAGTGGTCTTAAGTTTTTAATAACCAGAAGTGGTCCATTAACTGTTGGTGCAAGTTATGTTTGTGGATTTGTTAAAAGTGATGAACATTTAGAAACTCCTAATCTTCAATTTCATGTATCGCCTGCAAGTACAGATTATCTTGGAAAATCTGCTTTACATAAATTTCCAGCATTTACACCAACAATTACAAATGTAAGACCAACAAGTCGAGGCTCAATTGAGTTAAAATCTTCAGATACAAGAATTCCTCCAAAAATAAAAATGAACTATCTATCTACCGAAGAAGATAGACAGATTGCTGGAAAATCCTTAAAGATTGTCAGAAAAATTGTAATGGAGTCTGAAGCTTATAAAGATTACCAACCTGAAGAATTAAGACCAGGAATTAATATTACTGATAATGAGCAATTGGCGATAGAAGCGGGAAAATTTGCTAATACAATTTTTCACCCTGTTAGCACATGCAGAATGGGCAACGATGAAAAAGCAGTTGTATCTGACAAATTAAAAGTTCATGGGTTAGAAAATTTAAGAATTGTTGATGCTTCAGTTATGCCGTATATTACATCGGGAAATACTAATGCTCCAACTATAATGATTGCTGAAAAAGGGGCCGACCTAATACTTAAAAAATAATGTTTGCAGAACTATTTACACCAGAACAACTAACAATTTTAGGTCAAATTATTCTTATTGATTTAGTTTTAGCTGGAGATAACGCAATTATTATTGGAATGGTTGCTTCAAAGTTTCCAGTTGAACAGCGTAAAAAAATTATTTTTTGGGGGATAAGTGGAGCTGTAATATTAAGAATAATACTAACTTTACTTACTGCATATCTGCTTCAAATTACTGGTCTTAGATTAATAGGTGGATTATTGCTTCTATATATAGTCTACAAACTTTATATAGATGTTATTAAGGGGGCTGAACATGAAGATAATATAAAAGTAGATAATTCAAATTTCTTAAAAGCTATTTGGACAATACTACTGGCAGATTTTACAATGAGCCTTGATAACGTACTAGGTGTTGCTGGAGCAGCTGGAGACCATTATGATCTTCTTGTTTTTGGATTAATTTTATCAATTATATTAATGGCTACTGCTGCAAGTCTAATTTCTAGATGGATTAAAGAATATAAATGGATTGCATGGCTAGGTTTGCTAGCAATATTAGTAGTTGCTATAGAGTTGATTTACACAGATATTAAAATATTATTTTTATAATGTACTTACAAAAAATAAATTTAAAAAATAAATACGCACTAGTTACAGGTGCTGGCAAAGGCTTAGGGAGAGCATGTTCTATTGCTTTAGCTGAAGCTGGTGCAACAATAATAGCATTAAGTAGAACTTCTACTGATTTAGACAAATTAGAAAAAGAAATAAAAAAAATCAAAGGAAAAATTATTAAAGTTCCATGTGATATAATGAACTATAAAGATTTAAAAAAACAGTTAGATAAAATTAAAGTAATTGATATTCTTGTAAATAATGCAGGAACAAATATCCCAGAACCATTTGAAAAAATAAAGCAGACTAGTATGAACTATTTGGTAGATCTAAATCTTAAATCTGCATTCAATGTTGCTCAGCTTGTGGTAAATAAGATGCTTAAAAATAAGAAAAGACCTGGATCAATTATAAATATGTCATCTCAATTAGGTCATGTTGGAATGAGTGGGAGAAATATTTATAATATGACAAAATTTGGCATCGAAGGATTAACAAAAGGAATGGGAGTTGAGTTAGCTAAAAAAAATATAAGAGTTAATACTGTTGCTCCAACATTTGTTGAAACTCCTATGGTAAAAAAATTTTTTAAAGATAAAAATTTTAAAAGATTAGCCTTAGGAAAAATTCCAATGGGGAAAGCAGCAAGTGAAAGTGATGTAGCAACAACAGTTTGTTTTTTAGCATCATCAGCTTCCTCAATGATCACAGGTTCATCAATAATAATAGATGGTGGATGGACAGCTCAGTAGTTTATAGATTTATCCTAGTATTAATTATTTTTACAACATCACAAGTTAATGCAATAGAATTTCAAGGTAAATTTGTTCAGGGTCACTTTATCTTAGGCAAAACTGATCCAGCAGCAAAAATAATAGTTGGTAAGAAAAAAGTAAAAGTATCAAATGATGGTTTTTTTGTTTTTGGTATTGATAGAGATAGAAAGTTTGACTTAATTTTTACTAAAATTATAAATGAAAAAAAAACAAAAATAGTAAAAAAAGTTTTAAAAAGGAAATATAATATCCAAAGAATTGATGGTCTTGCAGAAAGTAAAGTAACCCCGCCAGAGTCTGTTTATAAAAGAATTAAAAAAGAAAACAATGCGATTGGTGAAGCAAGGGCAATAAATTCAAATTTACAATTTTTTAAAGAAAAATTTATTATGCCTGTTGAGGGAATTATTAGTGGTGTCTACGGAAGTCAAAGAATATTAAATGGTAAACCTAGATGGCCTCACTACGGTATTGATATTGCTGCAAAAAAGGGAACCATGATTAAATCATCTGGAGCTGGAATTGTAACAATGGCAGAAGATGATTTATACTATACAGGTGGAACCATCATTATGGATCATGGTCATGGCATCTCAACAATATATTCACATCTTGAAAATGTTTTAGTATCTGTTGGAGATAAAATAAATCAAGGAGATGTAATAGGAACTGTTGGTTCAACTGGAAGATCAACTGGGCCACATCTTGATTTTAGAATTAATTGGTTCCAAACAAGGCTTGATCCAATGTCTGTACTAAAATAAAAAGAAATAAAAAAACTAAGATTTGTTTTAGCTTAGATTTAATAATGATTAAATTTTACAAAAAATATAAAAAAACCATACTAAATTTATCTTTAAAAAAAATTTATTCTTATTTTTTTTTAAATGATGTTAAAAGTACAAGTTATTATTATCATTTAAAAAATTTAATCTTTGATTTTTTACAATCAAAGTATCCAGATTATAATAAAGAAAATTTTGAAAAAAAATTAAATAAACTAGTTGTTAAAATTGATGACTATAAAGACTTAAGTAGTTCACTGGACTCTTTATTTAAACCAAAGCTACATGATGATCTTCAATTTCATTATAAATATACTGAAAATAGAATTCTTTTTCAATTCATCTTATATTCATTAAATATTAAATTAATTAAAAAAAAATATTCAGATATTTATGATTTTGCTATTGCTAAACTAAATAAACCTTTGGATATTTTAGAAATTGGTGGAGGCTTACCACATGGGTTTATTTATAATCTATTTAAAAAAGATAAAAATTTTTTTAATAGCTTTAACTATATTGATGCAGATTTATTACATTCTGAATTTGTAAGTTGGTTTTGTAAAAAAAATAAATTTAATCACCAAATAAACTTATTTCCTGCTGCAAAAGTTCCTAAAATAGAAAATATAAAATTTAATTTTGTTTTTGCAAAAGATGTGTTTGAGCATTTGGATAAACCTGAAATATTAGTAGATGACTTAATAATCAATGTAACTGATGAAAAAACACTATTATGTCTTGATCTTGAAGCTAAAAGTCCACACAATAAACAACACATAAGTCCCAATCTTCCAATTTTAAAAGAAAAGTTAGTTAATAATAACTTTAGAGTAATTAAGGAATTTGGAGACATTCATATTTGGGAAAAAAAATAATATAAATAAGATGGCACTTCATTTTAGTAAAGAAGAATTTTCAAAAAGAAAGCAAGATGTTTTGAAATCAATGAAAGAGCAAAATCTAGATGCTTTATTAATGTTTAGACAAGAGTCTATGTATTGGCTTACAGGTTATGATACTTTTGGATATGTCTTTTTTCAAACACTTGTATTAGATCAAAAAGGAAATATTATTTTGTTAACTCGTGCTCCAGATTTAATACAAGCACAAAATACATCAAATATTGAAGATATAAGAATTTGGGTTGATAAAGATAGAATAAATCCGACTGACGATCTCAAAAAAATATTAAATGAATTAAACCTAAAGGATAAAAAAATTGGAATTGAGTATGAAGCTTACGGTATGACTGGTCGTAATGCTTTAAAATTAAATAAATCTCTAGACAATTACTGTCTTATTGAAGATCAATCAGAATTAATTACAAAATTAAGAGTAGTTAAATCTAACGAAGAATTAGTTTACGTTAAAAAAGCAGCAGAACTTGCAGATCGAGCTCTTGATCAAGCTTGGAAATATACAAAAGCTGGAGCCAGCGAAGCAAAAATTCTTGCAGAAATGCAAAAAACTGTACTTGAAGGTGGTGGTGATTATCCAGCGAATGAATACATTATTGGATCGGGTGATAATGCTCTACTTTGTAGATATCAATCAGAAAAAAGAAAATTGTCTAATATTGATCAATTGAGCTTAGAATGGGCTGGTACTTTTAAGCACTATCATTCAGCAATGTTTAGAACAATTCCAATTGGAAAAGCTGATGTTAAACACATAAAAATGCATGAGGCGTGTATTGAAGCTCTGAGAAATTGTGTAAAAACTTTAATTCCAGGAAAAACTGCTGGTGATGTATTTGATGTCCATGCCAAAACATTTGATAATTTAGGTTTTAATAAAGCAAGAATGAACGCTTGTGGTTATTCGTTAGGATCAACTTTTGCACCAAACTGGATGGATTGGCCAATGCTATATAAAGGAAATCCTTATGTTATAAAACCAGGTAATATCTTCTTTATGCATATGATATTAATGGATTCTGATAATAATTTAGCCATGAATCTAGGCGAAACTTATTTAGTGACTGAAAGCAGCAATGAAAGATTAGGTAATCAAAAACTGGATCTGGTTGTACTTTAAAACTTTAAGAGTTTAATGAAGGTTGCTTCTTCATATCATCCCTGTTTATACCGGCAACTCTAACTGGTTTCTTCATCGCATCTCTTCTAAATGGTTCGCCAAGTTCTTGATTTAAAATTACTTCTATAAAAGTTGTAATTCCATTTTTCTGGTCTTCACAAGATTGTTTAATAGCATTAGTAGTTTCTTCCATAGTTTTAACTGTAACACCTTTTAAACCACAAGCATCAGCAACTTTTGCGTAACTTAATTCCGGGTCAAGCTCTGTTCCTACAAAATTGTCATCAAACCATAGAATTGAGTTTCTTTTTTCAGCACCCCATTGATAGTTTCTAAAAATAACCATTGTAATTGAGGGCCATTCTTTTCTTGCACATGAACTCATCTCATTCATGCTAATACCAAAAGCTCCATCTCCTGCAAAGCCAATTACTGGAGTATCCGGGCAGCCTATTTTTGCTCCCAAAATAGATGGAAATCCATAACCGCATGGACCAAATAATCCTGGTGCTAAATATTTTCTACCTTTTTCAAATGTTGGATAAGCATTTCCAATCGCACAATTGTTTCCAATATCACTAGAAATAATTACATCCTCAGGCATTCCAGCTTGTATTGCTCGCCAAGCTTGTCTTGGGGACATTCTATCTGAATCTCTTTCTCTTGCTTCTTTATTCCAAACTGTACCTTCATCATCTTCTTCATGATCAAGACTTGATAACTTCTGTAACCAAGCTGATTTTGTTTGATGAATTATGTCTTTTCTTTTTTGTCTATCAGTATCACCTGCTGTTGGAGAAAGTTGGGCTAAAAGTTGTTGAGATACTAATTTAGCATCACCGCATATCCCAACTGTAACCTTTTTAGTTAATCCTATTCGATCTGAATTCATGTCTACTTGAATAATACTTGCATCTTTTGGCCAGTAATCCATTCCATATCCAGGTAAAGTTGAAAATGGATTTAATCTAGTGCCTAAAGCTAAGACTACATCAGCTTTTTGAATTAATTCCATTCCAGCTTTTGAACCATTATAACCTAGTGGACCAGCTGCCAATGGATGACTGCCAGGAAAACTATCGTTATGTTGATAACCAGAGCATACTGGTGCATCAAGTTTCTCTGCAAGTTTTTTACAATCATCTATTGCACCCCCAATCACAACCCCTGCTCCAGACAAAATAACTGGAAATTTTGCATCAGATAATAATTGAGCAGCTTTTTTAACAGCATCTACTCCACCCGCTTGTCTTTCTAATCTAACAATAGGAGGAAGATCAATATCAATTACTTGTG
This sequence comes from uncultured Pelagibacteraceae bacterium, assembly GCA_902522915.1. Lineage (GTDB taxonomy): Bacteria > Pseudomonadota > Alphaproteobacteria > Pelagibacterales > Pelagibacteraceae > Pelagibacter. The sequence continues at coordinate 50,096 of CABYXQ010000001.1, forward strand.
TCCAATAATCTCTTGGTACATTTATTTGAGCAGGCGCTGATCCTCTAATTGCTTTTTCTATAACTCTATTTAAAACTTCTGCCATTCTTGATGGATCTCTGACTTCTTCTTGATAACAAACCATGTCCTTAAATAAATTCATTTGTTCAACTTCTTGGAAGCCACCTTGACCCATAGTTTTATTTGCCGCTTGAGGTGTAACTAATAAGAGTGGCGTATGATTCCAGTAAGCAGTTTTTATTGGCGTAACTAGTCCGGTTATACCTGGTCCATTTTGGGCTATTACCATTGACATTTTACCGGTTGCTCTTGTATAGCCATCAGCAATTAACCCACCATTAGTCTCATGAGCAACATCCCAGAAAGTAATTCCTGCATCAGGAAAAATATCTGAAATAGGCATAAAAGCTGAACCAATAATTCCAAATGCATGTTCAATTCCATGCATTTGTAAAACTTTAACAAAAGCTTCTTCTGTCGTCATTTTTGTCATAAAACTTGAACCTCTATAAAATTTAATATTTAATAATATTTTAAAATTCGTTTGTTAATTTTTGCGATTAATATATAAGATTTTACAAAATTCAAACAAACAAATCGACACTATATATAATATATGGCTACTGATATCATAATTCACGATAAAAAAGACAACGTTGGAGTAGTTGTTATTGAAAAAATTAACCCAAAACAAGACTGCGCATGCTGGATAATGGAGGATGATAGTTCTACAAATATTCAATCAATGGATGAAATCCCTCTTGGACACAAAATCGCAATGATTGATTTAAATGAAGGAGATACAATTCTTAAATATGGTCACGATATAGGTAAAGTTGTTAAATCTATAAAAAAGGGTGAACATGTTCATGTTCACAATGTTAAAACAAAGAAGTGGTAAAAAATGGAAATTCCAAAAAGTTTTTTAGGTTATAAAAGAGAAAATGGAAGAGCTGGCACTAGAAATCATGTAATAATTCTTCCTGTTGATGATATATCAAATGCTTGCGCTGAAGCTGTGGCAAATAATATTAAAGGAACAATAGCCCTTCCACATTCATATGGAAGACTTCAATTTGGTGCAGATTTAGAGCTTCATTTTAGAACTATGATTGGAACTGGTTGTAACCCAAATGTTGCAGCTGTAATTGTTATTGGTATTGAACCTAAATGGACTAAAAAAATAGTCGATGGAATTGCAGAAACTGGAAAACCTGTTGAAGGTTTTCATATAGAACGTACTGGGGACATTGGTACAACTATGAAGGCATCCAAAAAAGCTCAAGATTTTGTTATGTGGGCTTCTGAAAAACAACGAGAAGAATGCCCTATAAGTGATCTATGGATATCAGTTAAATGTGGAGAGTCTGATACGACCTCTGGTTTAGCTGCAAATCCAACTGTAGGTAATTTAATGGATAAATTAGAACCTATGGGTGTTCATTTATGTTTTGGTGAAACATCAGAGTTAACTGGCGCTGAAAATGTTTGTGCGACAAGAGGAGCAACAAAAGAGGCATCAGATAAATTTATGAAAACTTGGAATGCTTATAATGATTTTATATTAAAAGAAGCAACTGATGATCTTTCTGAAAGTCAACCAACAGCAGGGAATATTGCTGGTGGTTTAACCACAATTGAAGAAAAAGCTTTTGGAAACTTCCAAAAAATTGGAAGCTGTAAATTTATTGATGTACTTGAGCCAGCAGAGGAACCAACTAAAGGAAAAGGTTTATACTTTATGGATACTTCTTCAGCTGCAGCAGAGTGTGTAACATTACAAGCTGCAGCAGGATTTAATATTCACTTATTTCCAACAGGTCAGGGTAACATTGTTGGTAACCCAATTGAACCAGTGGTAAAATTGACTGCGAACCCTTTAACTGTTAAAGGAATGGGTGAGCATATTGATTGTGATGTTTCAAAAATTCTTTCTAGAGAAATGAATTTGTCTGAAGCAGGAGATGAGCTAATTAAAACTACTCTTAGAGTTGCTAACGGAAGACTTACTTGTGCAGAAGCTTTAGGTCATAAAGAATTTGTTATGACCAAACTATATAGAAGCGCTTAATATTCATTTATATTATTATGTATTTTAAAAAATACTTGGTAATAATACCAGGGATAATTCTTGCATTTGTGTTTTATACACTTTCTCAGGGATTTAATAGCATTGTTGGAATTGAACTTTTGGGTTACGTAAAAAGCCCAATTTCTACTGCCATGATCGCTATTTTATTTGGAATGTTTTTTGGAAATATATTTCAAATGAGAAAAAGTTTTAAAACAGGAATAAATTTTACTCAAAATTATATTTTAAAACTTGGAATAATTTGCTTGGGTATTCAATTAAAACCATTTGAATTTTTAGAATTTGGAACTATCGCTATTCCTTTAATCATCATATGTATCATAAGTGTACTTGTGGTAATAAAAATTTTAATTAGACAATTTAAAATTTCAACAAGAATGGCATATCTAATATCTATTGGCAGTACAGTATGTGGAACAACAGCAATTATGGCTACATCACCAGTTATAGGTGCAAAAAAAAATGAAATATCATATGCAATTGCGAACATTACTTTATTTGGAATTTTATCAATGCTTATCTACCCCTATTTTGCTAATTATTATTTTAATGGGGAGTCTTTGTATGTTGGTTTATTTTTAGGAACTTCCATTCATGAAACTTCGCAAGTTGCTGCCGCAGGTCTTATATACGATCAGCAATTTAATAGTCCAGAAACAATGAATGTTGCCACAGTTACGAAATTAATAAGAAATACCTTTTTAATTATAATGATCCCACTTTTTTCTTTTCTTTACAACAGAGGTAAAGCTAGTAATAAAAACTATTCCATATTTTCTATTTTTCCTTATTTTGTATTAGGTTTTGTTTTAATGATAATGTTAAGAAATTTAGGAGATCATTTTTTTTTAAACATAAATAATGAAATTTGGCTAAATATAGTAGAAAATATAAAAAGTTTATCAAAAATTTTTTTAACTATGGCGATGGCTGCTATTGGTTTATCCACTAATCTTAAGGAACTCAAAAATATGGGTTACAGACCATTTATTGTTGGATTTATTGCTATGACAACAGTTGGTTTTGTAAGTATTTTAACTATAGAAATATATATTAATTTTTTAAATTAAGATTTTACTAACAATTTTTTTTTTAAATTTGAGACAAATCTTCTAATAAAAGCAGCCGCAACTCCTAAAAAAATAGCAAACATAATTGTAAACAATCCATAAAAAAATGGCATTTCATTAGAAAATTGTTGAATAAATAATGAAAAAAAATTTAATTCTACGTCTTGAGCTTTCACTGTTCCATTTAAAATTTCTTCTGCAAAAAAAGTATCGTAAGCTATAGCTATGCCAACAATAAGCAAAAGAATTGCTAATAAAGCTCTTAATCCAGAACTATCAATTTTTTCACCCAATTTTTGTCCAACTTGAACACCTATAATTGATCCAACGACTAACATAAAAACTAGCATTAAATCAATTGATCCATAATTAAATGAATGTAAAAAAGTAACTATGACGCTTACAAATATAGTTACAAAAAGAGAGGTTCCTGGAACTAATTTTGTTGGCATTTTAATAATATAAATCATCGCTGGTACCAAAATAAATGCACCGCCAATGCCCATTATTGCTGCAATAAAACCAACAACTAAACCTATAATAATTGGAGTGAATGCACTTTCATATAATTTAGATTTTGGGAAACGCATTCGAAAAGGAAGGCCGTGTATCCAATAATGAACGTGTAATTTTTTTTTTTCTACAAGATTTCTTTTTGCTTTATCAATTTCACCAAGACTTTCTACTAACATTAAAGTACCGATGATCGCTAAAATATACATATAAGCTAAAGATATAACTGTATCTATTTTACCTATTCCTTTAAAATATGTGAATGTATAAATACCTAAACTTGTTCCAACAATGCCTCCTATTACAATCATTAGACCCATCTTGTAGTCTAGTGTATTTTTTAAATAATGAGTTGTAGATCCAGACACAGATGTAGCTAAAATATTGTTAGCTTCATTTGCAACAGCATACGCTGGAGGCACCCCTAAAAAAATTAAAAATGGTGTCATCAAAAAACCACCGCCAACACCAAATAAACCTGATAACACTCCAACTATTGCACTTAACAAAAGTATCTCAATGGGATTAACAAAAACGTGCGCTATTGGTAAAAATACATCCATAATTAATTAAATATGCTGTTTAAAAACAACTTAGTTAAATGTGATAAAAGTTCCAACTAAAATAACTCCCCAATAAGCAGTTAGACTTAAAATTATTCCAGTTTTAATAAATTTAGTTTTGATATTTAAGAATTTATTTAAAATTTTTATGTTAGAAAATAGCATTTAGACCGTGAATACACCCAGAGCGTGATTTGTCAAATAAATATTTGATTTTCGATGATTTTTTTTGTTAGTAAATTGTAGCACCAAAAACTTTAACTACATCGTCCTCAACACCTAAAACAAGTCTACCAAGAAACTCTCCTGAAATTTCTTTGTTAGTTTGCTTTATTAATACAGTGATATGAATACCTCTTCTTAGACAACCAAAAGGTTCGAATGTCTCATTTAAATTAGTAATAATTTTGTTATTTGCCCATTGTTTTCCTAGCTCGACTTCATTAGCACCAAAAAGCATTTGTGTTGAAAAATCTTTAGTAAATCCACCATAATCCTTAAGATTTGATGATCTAACTAAATTATCCCAAATAGGTTTAGCAATTTCAAATATCTCATCGTCAGTTTTTGACAAAATATCCATATTATTTAATTAAATATTTTAAGATGCTTTTTTCTTCTCGTTCTCATCCACGATATGGTATACAGGAACTTTCTCCATACTAAATTTACCAGTTTTAGGATCTCTCCTTGAAACTGTTAAACAATGCCAATTGTCATCATCTAGTTTCATGTGATCTCCTCTATAATAATATCCTGGCCATCTAGTTTCTTCTCTAAACATCGTATGTTCAGTTACACATTGTGAGGTCAAAGCTCTATGCTTTAATTCCCAAGCTCTCATTAGTTGATGATAATCTTCTGCCCCAACATTCTCTAAATCCTCTTCTAACCAAGCTAAAAGCTCTAATCCTCTTTTAAGCATGTTAGCATTCGTCATATAATTTGTGGCTATTCCACCCACATATTCATCCATAATTCTTTGTAAACGCTGCAATCCTTGAATAGGAGAAATATAGCTAGGGGAGACTGTCCCACCAGTAATTTCATTTTGAGCAACAGTGTATGTTTCGAGAGGTTTATAAACCTTCGTTTTAAAATCCTCACACTGCTTATCAGATACTTTTAGACCTTCAGCTTTATTATCTTCAATATATTTAACTGCAGCTTTTGCAGCCAATCTACCTTCCGTGAAAGAACCTGATGAAAATTTATGTGCACTTCCACCTACAGTGTCACCGGCACCAAATAATCCATCAACAGTAAGCATTCTATTATAGCCCCAAAAGTATTCTGGTGGAGATAAATCTTCAGGTCCACTAACCCAGGCCCCAGAACATGTTGCATGAGAACCCATAACATATGGTTCAGATGTAGTTAACTCTGGGTTCGTATATTTTGGATCAATATTTTGAGAAGCCCAAACTACAGCTTGACCTACTGTCATACCTAAAAAATTTTCCCATCCAACAGTTTCTAAATGAGGGTCTTGGAAAGCTTCAGTTGTAACCATGTGAATAGGTCCACCGCCTGCCATTGTTTCTTGAATAAATGCATGATTTCTTAGACAAGTAGGTGTTGGATGATGATCTATATATTCACCAACCAACTCTTTCGTTTGATTATACCATTTTTTTTCATAATTCTCGCCGTTAGCATTCTGGGTATAAGTTTTTAAATGTAAAAAATATGCACCAACTGGACCGTATCCATCTTTAAATCTACACAAAACTATTCTGTTTTCCATTTGAGTCATTTTTGCACCAGCTGCAATCGGTAATGCATAAGCTGAGCCGTTGCTCCAAGGAGCATACCAGGTTCTACCCATCCCTTCTCCAACAGCTCTAGGTTTAAATATATGAGAAGCTCCACCTGCAGCAACTATTACTGCTTTTGCTCTAAAAACATGAAAATCACCTGTTCTCATGTTAAATCCTACAGCTCCACCAACTCTATTCTCTTTTTCTTCATCCATTAAAAGATGTGTTATCATAATTCTGTTATAAATTTTATCCGCCGATTTTTTTGCAGCTTCTGCGACTATAGGTTTGTAACTTTCGCCATGAATCATTATTTGCCACTTACCTTCTCTTAGATATCTTCCTGTTTCTTCGTTTTTCATCATTGGAAGGCCCCACTCGTCAAACATATGAACTGTTGAATCAACATGACGTGCCATATCATACCCTAAATCTTCTCTAACCATTCCCATCAAATCGTTTCTAGCATATCTTACATGGTCTTCAGGTTGATTCTCATTCCACTGCATTCCCATATAGCAATTAATAGCATAAAGACCTTGAGCTACAGCTCCACTTCTATCAATATTAGCTTTCTCAACACAAATAATTTTCATATCTCTACCCCAATGGCGAGCTTCAAAAGTTGCACCTGTACCCGCCATACCACCACCAACAACTAATATATCGCAATCTTCGTAATGAGTTTTGTGCTTAGCCATTAATAGTAAACTCCTTTTTTAAATGATTCTTTTGGAACTGCAGGTAATTCACCATCTATATTAAGACCTTCGGGTTCAGTATATAATCTTTGAGAATTTAATTCTCCTTGTTTTACTTTTTCACCATCAGCAAGTTTTGGAATAAATTTACCCCAAGGTTTAGTTGTAATTGGTGAAACAAAATCCTTGGTTGTTCCATTTCTAAATTTTATTTTCCAAGAGATAGTACCTTTTTCTTCTTCTCTTCTTACTCTTACACTATGACCCATAGGTGCAAAATCTGCATATCCTCTAACATCAATTGCATGATTTGGGCAGGCTTTCACACATGAATAACATTCCCAACAAAAATTTGGTTCAATATTTTTTGCACGTCTAATATTTTCATCAATGTGCATAATGTCTGAAGGGCAAATATCTACGCAATGACCACAGCCATCACATCTAGTCATGTATACAAAAGTTGACATATTTATTTTTCTCCTTTTTTTATTATCATATTAATAATGTTTTGGCTCTTCTCTTTTTATGCCTAAGCCAAATTGCTCAGGTGCATCTGCTGGAGGTGGTAGATTATCTCTTGATCCATCAGCTTCAGCTAAATTCTTTTGAATGGCAGCACCTGGTTTATAAAACATATGAGCAAATTTTGACCAATATACTCCACCAAATAAAATTAAGTTAGATGCCACAAATAAAGTTAAGAATAAATATGCTAGACCCATTTGACCATTAAATTGAGTATAAGACCAAGCTAGGCCAAAAGTTGCACAAGCAAGTAACGCTAATACAAATAAATCCGCTTTAATTATTCTATACCATGGGTGAGCTTCTGCAGAAACATCAACTCTTAAAAAAAACCAAAACCAGTAACCGCCAATACATGTTAGAACAGCACCAACATGCCAAAGTATTGACCAGATAGATGATGAAGACTTGTCAGCACCTGTATAACAAAAAACTAACATTGCTGAAGATACCCAAAATATAATTGTTCCGTACATTCCTAATACATGAGCTAATCTTCTTTTTCCAAAACCAAGCTCTGACGTTGTGCCAATATCATAAACAGTAGTCTTTGCAATAATTGATGCTCTCTCACCTAATCCAATATCCCTAGTTGCCTGAAGTTTAGCTTTTTTAGCATTATTTAAAAAGTACGTTAGATTCTTGTGGCTGATCATTTGAATTATTGTACCAAGTGCAATCAACACAACCATTGCAATTATGAAGCTTTGCATTGCAATTGGTTGGACAGTTTCTGCTAATATAGAAAATGGATTAGTTTCAAACATTATACCCTTATGTTAAATCTTTTTTAAATATTTTGAAAGTTTTCTAATCTAGTTAATTCTTTAGTTCAACATAAACTATTGGTCATTTTGTCATTAATCACACCTTATAATTTATAATTTTCGTTTGTAATGTTGTTTTTTTGGAATTACAGCTCTAACTCCTCCCTGAGGATTCTCAACATCACCTTCTCTTCTGGGAATCAGGTGAATATGGCAATGCATAATTGATTGTCCAGATACTTTACCGATATTAGTTCCTATATTAAAAGCTACAATGCTTTTGTCTTTATTTTTAACTTCTTGCTTAATAATTTTAATTAAATCATTACAAGCTATTAATTCCTCATTAGTTAATTCAAAATAATCACTTAAATGTCTT
>CABYXQ010000002.1 GCA_902522915.1 uncultured Pelagibacteraceae bacterium
ATTTTAACAAATGGTGAAACTTTTATAAATTTAGACTCAAAATATAAATTTAATTCAAAAAATATCGCCTTTCTTCAAGATGAAATGAGATTATATTCATCTCATAAAACTATAATTAGTGATAATAATTTTTCATTATACACTCTTAGTAGTTTTGATTATCAAATCGAAAAAGAATTATTAAAAGGAACGGATATATTTATTATTGAAAATTCAAATTTACCAAAAGGTGAGAGTAATGAATATTTTTTTGCAAATGGATTTTTTGATTTAAATAATCAAAATTTTAAAACTGGTGAAGCCAAAATTAAATTAAAAAAAAATATTTTTGGTAAAACTGATAATGACCCACGAATATATGGTGCATCTTTATCAAAAAAAGGTGGAATTTCATCAATTAAAAAAGCTGTCTTTACTAGTTGCAAAAAAACAGATGGCTGTCCACCATGGAGACTAGAAGCATCGGAAATTAAGCATGATAAAAAAAAGAAACAACTTATTTACGATGATACTGTTTTAAAATTATATGATATCCCAGTATTTTACTTTCCTAAATTTTTTCATCCAGATCCAACAGTTAAAAGACAATCGGGTTTTTTACAACCCAGACTAAATAGCTCGAATATTTTAGGATCATCTTTAAGTATACCATATTTTCATGTTCTTGCAGAAAATAAAGATTTAACATTTAATCCAATTCTTTTTTCTAAAGATATTAAAATGATACAAAATGAATATAGACAAAAAAATGAGAGATCTTCACTAATTTTAGACTTTGGAATAACAAATGGATTTAAATCCTCCACAACACAAAAGAAAAAAAATATTAATCATTTATTTGCTAGGTTTGAAAAGGATCTCAAATTAGATAGTTTTTTCCAAAGTGATTTTAATATTTTTGCTGAAAGAGTAACTAAGGATACTTATTTAAAGATATTTGGAGATAGCCTAGGTAAAAGTGATATTAAACCAAAAAATTTTGATATTTTAAATTCAGGCTTTAATATTTTTTTAGAAAATAAAAATTTCTCTCTTTCTGGAGGAACCAATATTTATGAAGACTTAACAAAAAATCATAGTGATAGATACCAATTTGTTTTACCTTATTATAATTTTTCTAAATCTCCAATAAAAACTGATTATGGGTATTTAAATCTTTATTCAAAAGGCAATAACACTCTAGATAATACTAATAACATTAAGTCTAGAATTATTAACGATTTTAATTTTAAAATGAATGATAAAATTTTTGAAAACCTGGGTTTAAAAAATAATTTAAATATATACTTTAAAAATTTAAATAGTGTAGGAAAAAATGTAAGTACATACAAATCAAGTCCGCAAGTTGAATTATTATCACTTATTGAGCTTAACTCTGAATTACCTCTCATCAAAACAAATGAAAATCACAACAAAATTTTAATACCAAGATTGTCTCTAAGAGTAAATCCCAGTGATATGAAAAATTATTCTACAAGTGAAAGAAAAATAAACATGGATAATATTTTTGATATTAATAGACTTGGAATTGATGATACTTTTGAAACAGGAAACTCTTTAACACTTGGAATAGATTTTAAAAAGGAAAACAAAAAAAATAAAGAAAATTATTTAGAACTTAAACTAGGTTCAGTTTTTAGAGACAATATTGAAAGTAATATACCTTCACAAACTACACTTAATAAAAAAAATTCAAATCTTTTTGGTTCAATCGATTATGCAGTATCTGAATTTTTAAATTTAGATTATAATTTTGCTATTGATAATAAAATTGAAAATTTTGAATTCAATTCAATAGGACTTGATTTATCAATAAATAATTTTATAACAAAATTTAACTTTATTGAAGAAGACTCAGTGTTAGGTAATACCAATGTTTTTGAAAATATAAGTAAATACGATTTTAATAAAGAAAATTCAATTTCTTTTAAAACAAGAAGAAACCGTGAAATTAATCTCACTGAATATTATGACCTAATTTATGAGTACAAAAACGATTGTTTAACTGCGGGAGTTAGATTTAATAAAACTTATTACGAAGATAGAGACCTAAAGCCAACAAAAAATCTGATGTTTACTGTAAGTTTTTTTCCTTTAACATCAGTTGAGCAGTCACTAAAATAATTTAATCAATGGAAATCAAATATATTAAAATAGTCAAAACGTTACAATATATATTTTTTTTAACTTTTTTTTTTCACTCTGTATCACTATCAATTGAAAATAAAATATTATTAAAAATTAATAATGAAATAATTACTAGCATTGATATCATTAACGAAACGATTTACCTCAAAACATTAAATCCAAACCTTAAAAATTTAGATAATAATAAATTAATGCAGGTTGCAAAGGACTCTTTAATAAGAGAAAAAATTAAAAAAATAGAGATATCAAAATTTAACAATAATAAGATTAGTGATAAATATTTAGATAATGTAATTAAAAATATCTACCAAAATATTGGTCTTAAAAATGAAGAAGAGTTTCTAAATTATATAAATTCGAACAGTATAGACATACTAACAATTAGAAAAAAGCTAAGTTATGAAGCGTTTTGGAACCAAATAATTTATGAAAAGTTTTTCACAAAAATAAAAATTGATAAAGAAAAAATAAAAAGAGAAATTCAAGAAAACAATCAAAAATTAGAATCTTATTTGCTGTATGAGATTGTATATAATGCTGATGAGTCTGTTCAGGCTAAACAAATATTTGAAAAAATAAAAAAAAGTATATCTAAAGATGGATTTCAGAATACAGCAGCTATATTTAGTATTGCTGAAAGTTCAAAATCTGGAGGTAAATTGGGTTGGATTAATGAAAGCTCAATGAATAAAAAAATTTATAATGAAGTATCAAAAATAAAAATAGGAGCTTATACAAATCCAATATTAATTCCTGGAGGTTTTCTGTTATTAGCTGTTATGGATAAAAAAGAAATTGATAAAGAAATTGATTTTGAAAAAGAATTAAGTACAAGAATAAGATCATTACAAAATGAACAACTTAATCAATACTCAAATATATATTTTAAAAAAATTAAAAAAGATATTTTGATAGATGAAAAGTAACCCAATAATAATTATTAATGGTGAACCTAATAGTGTTTTTTTAGAAATTTTTTTTAAATCTTTTAAATATAATAAATATAATACACCATTAATATTAATCTCTTCATTAAAACTACTAAAGCTACAGATGAAAAAATTAAAATTTAAAGCTAATATAAAGTTAATTGATTATCAAAACATAGATAAATTTAAGTTAGAAAAAAATTGTATTAACTTAATTGATGTTAAGTATGAAACAAATAAGGCTTTTGAAAAAATTTCAAAAAAATCTAATTTATTTATAAAAAATTCGTTCAAAATCGCTTTAAAACTTATCAAGCAAGGTGTAAGTAATAAATTAATTAACGGACCAATCTCAAAAAAAAGTTTTTTAGGAAAAAAATATCTTGGTATTACAGAATATTTAGCAAATAAATCAAAGTCTAAATCAACTGCTATGTTAATATATAATAAAAAATTATCTGTTTGTCCAATGACAACTCACCTTCCAATTAAAATGGTTGCAAGAAAAATTAAAAAAAAATTACTTTTTGAAAAAATTTCTTTAATAAATGATTTTTATAAAAACAATAGAGGTTTTAAACCAAAAATTGGTGTATTAGGATTAAACCCTCACTGTGAAAGTGTTCATAAATTTAATGAAGATGAAAAAATTTTAAAACCTGCAATTAAATATTTATCAAAATTAGGTTATAAAATTTCAGGACCGTTTCCCTCAGATACAATTTTTTTATCAAATAATAGAAATAAATTTGATGTCATCGTAGGAATGTATCATGATCAAGTACTAACACCTTTAAAAACACTTTATGAATATGACGCAATCAATATTACTTTAGGTCTTCCCTTTTTAAGAATATCACCAGATCATGGTCCTAATATAGCAATGGTTGGTAAGAATAGCTCAAACCCATTAAGCTTAATAAATGCAATTAAATTCTTGGATAGAAATTGATTAAAGCTAAGAAAAGTTTAGGTCAAAACTTCCTAATTGATAGAAAAATTTTAGAGAAAATTGTTAGTGTGGCTCCTATAAAAAATAAGATTGTACTAGAAATAGGACCAGGAACAGGAAATTTAACTTCTTTTATTCTAAAAAAAAAACCGAAAAAACTAGTTGTTATTGAAAAAGATAAAGATTTAGTTTTGAAATTAACTAATATTTTTACTAATCAAATATCCATAATTAACGATGACGTTTTAAATGTGAATGAAAACTTGTTATTTAGTAAAAAAGTCGTGGTATTTGGTAACTTACCTTATAACATTTCAACAGAAATTTTAAGCAAATGGATCATAAATTCTAATAATAATTTTTGGTTTGATCACCTTGTGCTAATGTTCCAAAAAGAAGTGGCTGATAGAATTATTGCAGAATATAATACTTCTTGCTATGGTAGATTATCAATTCTAGCAAATTGGAAATTAAATATAAAAAAGATTTGTGATATTAGGCCCGAATCTTTCTCACCTAGACCTAAAATAAATAGTTCATTATTATTCTTTACCCCTAAAGAGAATTTTTCAAAAATTAAAAATCCAAAAAATTTGGAAAAAATTACAAGAATTTTTTTTAGCCACAGAAGAAAAATGCTTAAAAAACCATTTAATCAAATTTTTAATGGTAATCAAAAAATTTTAGATAAATTAAAAATTAATTTAAAATTAAGACCACAAAATCTAGATCTAAATACTTATTATAAGCTTACGAATGAATATGAAAATTTAAGATGTTAATTTTTCAATATGATTTCTGACATATGTTGAATCATAATCTTTTGATCCGTTGGTCAATTCTGCTTGTATTAAATTTTCTATTTTAGTGTAACAATTGTCCAAATTATCATTTATAACTACATAATCATAATTGATCCAATGTAGAACATCTCTTTCAAATTGTTTCATTCTCTCTTCTACGATTAATTTATCTTTCATGTCTCTATTGGATAGTCTTTTGAATAGAACTTCTTTGCTAGGAGGTAATATAAAAAAAGTGATTAGTTTATAATCTAATTTTTTATTTTTAATTTGATCTGCTCCTTGCCAGTCAATATCAAATAAAACATTTTTTCCCTTATCAAGCTTATCTATTACTGGTGTTCTTGTAGTTCCATAAAAGTTATTAAAGACTTTTGCATATTCAAGAAATTCTTCATTATTAATCAATCTTCTAAATTCATCTTTATTTACAAAAAAATAATCTTTATCCGAAATTTCATTGGGTCTTGGTTTTCGAGTTGTGTGCGAAATGGATATCTCAAAGTTATCTAAATTAGATAACATTTTTGATAATGTAGTTTTTCCTGCTCCAGATGGAGAAGACAAAACTATCATTACCCCATCTTTTTTTGAGGGCATTTAATTTATTAATTAGCTTTTCCTTCGATAAATTTAACTGCATCACCTACAGTTAAAATTTTCTCAGCTTCACTATCTGATATTTCTGATCCGAATTCTTCCTCAAAAGCCATTACTAGTTCAACTGTGTCTAGGCTATCAGCACCTAAATCATCTATAAAACTAGATTCTTCTGTTACTTTTGCTTCGTCAATTCCTAAGTGATCTGCTACAATTTTTTTAACTTTGCTTGAAACGTCTTCTGACATATTGATCCTTTTTGTTATAAATTCTTATTAGTTTAAAAACCTATTTTGTCAAGCCATATACATGCCTCCATTAACATGCAAAGTCTCCCCATTTATATAGTTTGAAAGGTCGGATGTTAAGAAAAGCACTGCATTAGCAATATCATCTGGCTCTCCTAGACGAGCTGAAGGTATTTTAGATATGATAGCCTCTTTAAATTTTTCATCAATTTTATCAGTCATTACTGTTTTAATGAAGCCTGGAGAAATACAATTAATATTAATATTTTTTTTAGCATATTCTATTGCGAGACTTTTTGACATTGCAACAATACCTGCTTTAGATGCTGTGTAGTTTGCTTGCCCTAAATTTCCAGTATGACCTACTACAGAAGTAATATTAACAATTTTACCTGATTTATTTTTTAACATTTTTTTTATTGCAAATTTACTCATTAAAAATGTAGATGTTAAATTAATATTAATAACTTTTTGCCACTCTTCTAAACTCATTCTTATGGCTAGATTATCTTGGGTTATACCTGCATTATTAACTATACAATCAAGATTCCCACCCAAATCTTTAGTTGCATTATCTATAAATTCTTCAATTTTTTCATTTTGAGAAATATCAAACCTTAAAATTTTAATTTTTTTATATTTTTTCTTAAGTTCTTCTAATTTTTCTATTTTTGTTCCAGAAGCTAAAATGTTAGCACCTGCTTCACTTAATTTATTAATTATAGAATTTCCAATACCTCCAGATGCACCAGTGACTATTATATTTTTTTCATTTAGATCATTCATATTTTAAGATTTTTTATATCCTCCTCATTATTTATAGTATTTACAAACACATCTCTATTAATTCTTTTGATCAGACCAGATAATACTTTTCCTGGACCAATTTCAATAAAATGATTAACGTCATTCTTAATCATTTTTATTATACTTTCTCTCCATCTAACCCTATTTTCTATTTGTTTTATTAATAAATTTTTTAAATCATCAATATTATTAATTTCATCAGCAGTAACATTTGAAATAAGTTTATTTTTTGAATTTGCAAAGCTTAACTTATTCAATTCTTCGGTCATTATTTTTGTTGCACTGTTCATTAAATTACAATGGAATGGTGCGCTTACAGGTAGTTTTATACTTTTAATTGAACTTTCTTTTAAAGCAGAAATTAATAATTTTAAATCATCATTCTTTCCACTTAAAACAATTTGACCTTCAGAATTATCATTCGCAATATGTGCATTAAAATTATTTTTATTCTCATCTAATATTTTTTCAATTATTTCTACTGACGAGCCTAAAACTGCAACCATTCCTCCTTTTCCTGCTGGAATAGAATTCTGCATAGCATCGCCTCTTATTCTTAAAATTTTTAATGTATTAAAAAAATCTAAATATCCTGCACAAGACAAAGCCGAATATTCTCCTAATGAATGTCCCGCAAAATATTTAGCTTTATTTAAATTGATATTAAATTCATTTTTAACAACTTGAAATATAGAATAGCTAATTAAAAATATTGCAGGTTGTGTATTTATTGTTAAGTCTAAATCTTCTTTTGGACCTTCTAGTATAAGTTTAGATAAAGAAAAATTAAGTGTGTCATCAGCTTTCTTAAATAAGTCTTTCACAAGATCAAACTTTTCATGGAACTCCTTACCCATTCCTACAATTTGCGAACCTTGTCCTGGAAAAATTACTGAAAACATATAAAAAAAACTAAAAATTTTGCCTTTTTAACTATTGTAATTGAACATTTATAATAGTATATCCTCATTTTTTATTAAAGAACTTAAATGAATTTATACGAACATACCATTATAGCAAAGCAGGATACATCTCCGAGTGAAATTAAGCAATTAACAGAGAAATACTCAAAAATTGTTGAAAAAAATGAAGGTGAAATTGTTAAAACAGAGAACTGGGGATTACTGAACTTATCTTACCTAATAAAAAAAAATAAAAAAGGTAGCTATATTCATTTTAAAATTAAAGGCAATGGAACTGTTATTGATGAATTAGAAAAAAATGAATCAATTGATAAAAAATTACTAAGATACTTAACAATTAGAGTTAAAAAATTTGATTTAGATACTGAATATTTTGCAAGAAAAGAAGATAACGATAAAAAAGAAAGTAATACATAATAATTATGCCAAAAAAACAAAGCGGAAATAGAAAAAATAAACAAAGTAATTTTGCAAAATTAAGTATTTTTCAACCTAATAAATACAAATTTAAAAAAACTTGTCCACTTTCAATAAAAGGTGCCCCTGCTGTTGATTATAAAAATATTAAATTATTAAAAAAATATATGTCAGAGAATGGTAAAATATTGCCTTCAAGAATTACAAATGTCAGTCAAAAAAAACAAAGAGAGCTATCTCTATCCATTAAAAGAGCTAGAAATTTAGCATTAATATAAAATGAGAATTATTTTGCTTGAAAATGTAAAAAGAGTTGGTTCTATTGGTGAGGTAATAGACGTAAAAAGAGGTTATGGTAGAAATTATTTAATAGCAAACAAGAAAGCATTATATGCTTCTAAAGAAAATATTTTACAAGTTGAAAAAATAAAATCTGATTTATCAAAAAAAGATAATGAGA
Organism: uncultured Pelagibacteraceae bacterium; assembly: GCA_902522915.1. Lineage (GTDB taxonomy): Bacteria > Pseudomonadota > Alphaproteobacteria > Pelagibacterales > Pelagibacteraceae > Pelagibacter. Next base: position 8,288 of record CABYXQ010000002.1, read on the forward strand.
AGAAAAAAGATGCAACACAAATATTGGAACAGATTAACGGCAAGGAATATAATGTAAAAAAACTAAGCACTGAAAATAATGAATTATATGGATCAGTGAAGCCAACAGAGATTTCTAAACTAATTTTAAATGAAAATAAGATTGATATAAAACCATCAATGATACAACCTATTAATGAAATTAAATCCTTAGGAAAATTTAAAGTAAAAATTTCTTTACACTCTGAAATTGAAGCTGAAATTACAGTAAGTGTAAAATCAGCTGATACTATTTAAAAATTATACACTCTTTTCCCCAGCAATTATTATTAATTTTATTTTAAACTTAAATATATTAATTAGTTGTATGGAAGGAAATTTAAGTATTGTTAAAGATCAATTCAAAGAATTACCAAATAATATTGAAGCAGAACAGTCTGTTATAGGTTCAATTTTAGTAAATAATGAAATCTTTGATGAGATAAATACAGTAATTTCCAGTATTAATTTTTATGACCCCATGCATCAAAAAATTTTTGGGGTAATTGAAAATTTAATTTACAAAGGGTTATTAGCAAACCCAATAACTTTAAAGAATTATTTTGAAGATGAAAAAGATGATTTAAATATAACTGAATACCTAGTTAAAATTACTAAATTTTCTACCTCTTCTAGACAATCAATTGAATATTCAAGAATAATTTATGATATGTTTGTTAGAAGGGAATTAATTAAAATTTCTGAACAAACGATTGATAGTGCAAAGTTAAATGATCTTGATACAAATGGTCAAAATATAATTGAAAATTCAGAAAGATTATTATTTGATCTAGCTGAAAAAGGTTCCTTTAATTCATCGCTTATTAAATTTGATGAAGCAATGAAACAAACCATTGAAATGGCTTCGGCAGCATTTAAAAATGAAGAAGGTATAGTGGGAGTGCCAACTGGTTTAAGAGATTTGGACGATAGATTAGGAGGTTTACATAAATCAGATTTAATAATTATTGCTGGACGTCCTTCAATGGGTAAAACATCTCTTGCAACTAACATAGCATTTAACGCTGCTGAAAAGTTACAAGATAGTGGAAGAAAATCTACAATAGCATTTTTTTCTCTAGAAATGTCTTCAGAACAATTATCTACGAGAATTTTAGCTGAGCAGGCAAAAATTAGATCAAATGATATTAGAAGAGGAAGAATTTCTGATGAACAGTTTGATAAATTCTTGGAAACCTCGAAGAATATTTCAGAGCTTCCACTCTATATAGACGAAACACCGGCTATTAGTATTGCGGCTATGAGTAATCGTGCAAGACGGATTAAAAGATTGTTTGGTCTTGATATGATCATTGTTGATTATATTCAATTGATGCGAGGTACCAGTTTTAATAAAGATGGAAGAGTTCAAGAAATTTCACAAATTACTCAAGGATTAAAAGCAATAGCAAAAGAATTATCTATTCCTGTAGTAGCTCTATCTCAGCTTTCTAGACAAGTAGAGCAAAGAGATGACCATAAGCCTCAGTTATCTGATTTAAGAGAGTCTGGCTCAATTGAACAAGACGCAGATGTTGTAATGTTTGTTTACAGAGAAGGATACTATTTACAAAGAAAAGAGCCGAGAGAAGCAACAGTCGAACATGCTGAATGGCAAGCAAAAATGAATGAAGTGGCTCATTTAGCCGAGATAATTATTGGGAAACAAAGACATGGTCCTGTTGGTAAAGTAACACTTGAATTTGAAGAACAATTTACGAAATTTAAGGATACTCAATTAAGTTAAATTCCAATATAAAGAGCTTGAATGATGGCTCATTTATATCAAAATTTTATACTTAAAAATCCAAAGGGAATATTCATAATACTTATTATAGCAATCTTAAGTTTCGGATATTTTTCTAAAGATTTTAGGTTGGATGCTTCATCAGAAACTTTGCTAATCGAAGGTGATCCTGATTTAATTTACCTTAAAGAGGTATCTAAAAGATACGGCTCTAAGGACTTCTTAATAATCACTTATACACCTTATGAAGGCATGTCTACTGATACTTCAATAAACAACCTGCTAAGTTTAAAATATAAAATTCAAAGCCTTAGCTGGGTGCACAGTGTAATAACTTTGTTAGATATTCCTCTTTTAAATAACTCAGATACCTCGCTACAAGAAAGATTACAAAATTTTAAAACTTTAAAAGATGAAGATGTAGATAGAAATAGAGGTTTTAAGGAAATTTTAAATAGTCCAGTTTTTAGAAATTTTGTTATTAGTGAAGATGGAAAAACAAGTGGTATAATTGTCAATATTAAAGAAAATAAAAAAATTGAAAGTAGTAAAAATAAATCAAAAAAAGAAATAGAAGATTACAAAGACCAGATTAAAAAACAAAATCATCAAAATATTTTAGAAATAAGAGATGTTATTAAGAGTTACGAAGATGTAGGAAAAATATATCTTGGCGGAATTCCCATGATTGCTGATGACATGATGTCTTTTATAAAAAGTGACATTATAGTTTTTGGTTTAGGAGTTCTTTTATTTATTATTATAACTTTATGGTATGTGTTCAGAAAACTAATATGGATTATTGTTCCTGTCAGTAGTTGTTTGTTTTCAGTAATAATCATGATGGGTATATTGGGGCTTTTAGGATGGAAAGTAACGGTAATCTCTTCAAACTTTATAGCTTTAATGCTGATATTAACTATGGCAATGAATATCCATATGAGTACTCGGTTTATTCAGTTAAAAAATGATTTTCCAAAAAAAAATAATTTTGAAATTATATCTTTAACAACAAATAAAATGTTTTGGCCTATTCTTTATACAGTCTTAACAACAATATTCGCTTTTTTATCATTAATTTTTAGTGAAATTAAACCTATTATTGATTTTGGTTGGATGATGACATTTGGTTTGGTCACATCTTTTATTGTAACTTTTAGTCTATTACCAACTCTCTTAAATTTTACTTCTATTCAAAATATTTCAATAAAAAAAGAGCAAAACTCAAAAATTACAAATTTTTTAAGTTTGATTGCTTTAAATAATAAAAAAATAATTTTTATAGTTACTGGATTAATTATAATATTTAGTGTGTTTGGAATTAGTCGTCTTGAAGTCGAAAATAGTTTTATTAATTACTTCAAAAAAAATACTGAAATATATAAAGGAATGAAGCTTATTGACGAAAAATTAGGTGGCACCACACCTTTAGAGGTTATTTTAAAATTTCCAAAAATAAAAAAAAAAGACACTGCTGAAGATGATGAGTACGATGATTGGGAAAACGAGGAAGATGGTAATGATGAAAAATATTGGTTTACAAAAGATAAAATTGATAAAATAACATCAGTTCATAACTATTTGGATAGCCTTCCACAAATTGGAAAAGTTATATCTTTTTCATCTATTATCGATGTTGCAACACAGTTAAATAATAACAAATCACTTGGTACATTGGAAATGGGTGTTCTTTACTCAAAAATCCCAGAAAATATTAAAACGGAAATTATAGATCCTTATATCTCAATTGAAAATAATGAGGCTAGAATAAATTTAAGAATTATAGACTCTCAAGAAAATTTAAGAAGAAATGATTTAATCAATAAAATTAATTTTGATCTAAAAAATAAGATTGGATTAAAAGAAGATGAATATAAACTGGCTGGTGTTTTAATCTTATTTAATAATTTATTACAAAGTTTATTTAAATCTCAAATACTAACATTAGGACTTGTTATGATTGGAATACTCTCAATGTTTTTAATTTTATTTAGAAATATTAAACTTTCTTTAATTGGAGTAATACCAAATTTTATTGCTGCATTTTTTATATTAGGCATTATTGGATTGCTTGGAATTCCATTAGATATGATGACAATAACTATAGCTGCTATTACTATTGGCATAGCTGTGGACAATAGTATTCATTATATTTACAGATTTAAAGAAGAATTTATGAAAATCAAAGATTACAATAAAACTTTAAAAATATGCCATTCAACAGTTGGTATTGCAATTTTAAATACTTCTATAACTATTATTTTTGGATTTTCTATTTTAGTTTTGTCTAAATTTATACCTACTATTTACTTTGGTGTATTTACAGGTCTTGCTATGTTACTTGCGATGATATCTGTTTTGACGTTACTACCCTCTTTAATATTGATATTAAAACCTTTTAATAAATAAATCTTATGATTGAAAATTTAAAAAGTTTTTATCAGATAATTTCTTTTGTAGATATCTTGTACACAATAATAACAATTTTATCTTTAATAAAATGTTATAAAAATGGTTTTGTCTTAAGTATTCTTTCTATGGCAAAATGGTTATTGGCTTATGTAGTAACTTTAATTTTATTTCCAAAGATCAAACCATATGTAAAAGATATAATTGATAATGAATATGTGCTTGATATTGGTTTGGGTATTACTATTTTTATTCTTGTTATATTCCTCGTTCTTTTGGTTAACAAAGGAATAAGCAAAGCTGTCAGCTACACAGGTATTGGTGGACTAGATACAACTTTTGGATTCTTTTTTGGCTTTATAAGAGCTTATATTATTTCGGTATGTATTTTTTCAGGAATTCATGTTGTGTATAATTACGATAAATGGCCAATAAATTTTGACCAATCATACATCTTTCCATACCTTGAAAAAGGTAGTAAATATCTCATTAAAGAATTTCCAAATGAAAAAACATATCAAGATTCCAAGAAGAAAATTGAAGACCTTTGATCCAAAATTAAAAGAGGAATGTGGTGTTTTTGGTATAAGTAACGCTGAAGAGGCATCTGCATTAACTGCTCTCGGCCTTCATGCTCTACAACATCGAGGTCAAGAAGGTTGTGGAATAGTAACATTTGATGGTGAAAAATATTATTCAGAAAAGAGATTTGGCTTAGTTGGAGATAATTTTAACAAAGAAAAAGTTCTTAAAAATTTAAAAGGTAATTATGCAATTGGTCATAATAGATATAGCACAACCGGAAGCAATACTCTAAGAAATATACAGCCTTTTTTTGCTGATACAAATGCAGGAGGCATAGGTGTTTCACATAATGGGAATTTGACTAATTCAATATCTTTAAGAAATAAGCTAGTTGAAGAAGGTGCTATATTTTACACAACATCAGATACTGAAACAATTGTTCAATTAATTGCTAAATCTAAAAGAACAAAAACAATCGATAAAATAGTAGATGCAATTTTTCAAATTCAGGGTGGTTATGCGCTAGTTATGTTAACTCAAAACTCGTTAGTAGGCGTAAGAGATCCATATGGAATAAGACCATTGGTGATTGGTAAACTAGGAAATAGTTATGTGTTAGCCTCTGAAACTTGTGCTTTAGATATTATTGGAGCAAAATATTTAAGAGATGTTGAGAATGGTGAAATTGTTTTAATAGAAAATAATAAGCTTACTAGCACAAAACCCTTTCCACCTAAAAAAATAAGACCTTGTGTTTTTGAATATATATATTTTTCAAGACCAGACAGTATTCTAGATAATAAAAGTGCTTACGAACACAGAAAAAATATTGGAAAAGAACTAGCAAAAGAAAATGATATCAAAGCAGATATAGTTGTACCGGTGCCAGATTCTGGAAATGCTGTGGCCCTTGGATTTGCACAACATCTTAAAATGAATTATGAACACGGACTTATTAGGAACCATTATGTTGGAAGAACATTTATTGAACCAAGTCAAAAAATTAGAAGTTTAGGAGTTAAATTAAAACTAAATTCAAATAAAACCACTATCAAAAATAAAAAAATTATTTTAATTGATGACTCTTTAGTAAGAGGAACTACTTCGTACAAGATTGTTAAAATGTTATATGACTCCGGAGCTAAAGAAGTTCATGTAAAAATTGCTAGTCCTGAAATAAAATATCCAGATTTTTATGGAGTAGATACTCCTACTAAAAAAGAATTGTTAGCTGCAAATAAAACAAATCAAGAAATATGTGATTATATTGGAGCTAAGTCTTTAAAATTTTTATCTATAGATGGTTTGTATAGAGCTATTGGTTTTAAAAATAGAAATGAAACTTATCCTCAACTAACAGATCATTATTTTACAGGTGACTATCCAGTAGAACCTATTGATGAATTAGGTGATAGCAAAATTACTCAATTATCATTATTAAGTTCTGCATCAAACAATTAGTATATGAAAAAAGTGAATTTTACTCAGATGAAAGATGGTAATAAAGAAGATTATCAACTTTTAGAAAAATATGAAAAGAATTTTGAGAGGAATACTGCAAAAAGAATTTTAAAATATCTTGCTTCACAAACTAGCACTCTTGAAGGATATAAAATTACAAGATTAGAACATTCTTTACAAGCAGCCACGCGAGCATATAAAGCTGGAGAAAGTAAAGAGATGGTAGTAGCAACTCTTTTACATGATATAGGTGACGATCTAGCTCCAATGAATCATTCGCAATATGCAGCATCCATACTTAGACCTTATGTATCTGAAAAAACTTATTGGATAATTAAACACCACGGTCTTTTTCAAACTTACTATAGCGCTCATCATTTAGGTGGAGATAGGAATGCAAGAGATAAATTTAAAGATCATAAATATTATAAGGCAACAGTAAATTTTTGTGAAAAATATGATCAAGCGTCATTTGATCCAAATTATAAAAGTATGAGTTTGCAAGACTTTTCTCCAATGGTTGAAAAGATTTTTGCAAAAACTCCTTATTATTTCCTTTAAATAATATAATAAATTACTATTAAACTATTATGTTTCAAACAAAAGAACAAATAATTCAATATTTTAAATCTGGAATAAAAAAACAAGAAGATTTTAAAATTGGAATAGAACATGAAAAATTTCTTTTTAATAAAGTTAATAATAAAAGAGTAAATTACACCCAAATTAAAAAAATGTTTTCTGCCTTAATGGAATTTGGTTGGAATCCTATTTATGAAAAAAAAAATATTATCGCTTTAAATAAAGGTGGAAAAAACATTACACTTGAGCCAGGTAATCAAATAGAGCTATCTGGAGATAAATTAAATCACATGCATGAAGCATGTGCTGAGTCACAAGATTATTTGTTTGAACTCGAACAAGTAACAAAGAAATTAAATATTAAAATTGTAAGCTCAGGTTTTGACCCTTTTTCTAAATTAGAAGAAATACCTAATAATCCCAAGGAAAGATATAAACTAATGACCAAAAGTATGCCTTTGGATGGTGAGTTAAGTTTAGATATGATGTACAGAACATGCGGAACACAATTAAATATAGATTATAAGTCTGAAAATGATTTTAAAAAAAAATTTCTAGTAATTAATTCAATAGTCCCTATTACCATAGCACTATTTGCTAATTCATCTATAGTTGAAAAAAAAAATAGCAATTATTTATCTTATAGATCAAAAGTATGGCAAAGCACATCTAGAGGAGGGCTACCAAAATTATTCTTTGAAAATTTAGATTTTGAAAAATATGCAGATTTCATTATGAATTTCCCGATTCTTTTTATCCAACATGAGAATAAATATATATCTGGATCCAATTATACATTTAATGATTTTATGGATGGTAATATTAAAGAAATAGAAAATAGACTGCCTACAGAAAGTGATTTAGCTACTCACTTAAGTACAATATTTACAGAAAATAGATTAAAAAAATATATTGAATTAAGATCTATGGATACTTGTGGGTGGGATTGTCTTTGTTCTGGACCAGCTTTTTTTATAGGAATGCTTTATGGTAATTTAGATGAAGCATATGATCTGATAGAAAAATGGGACAAAAATAAAATTATTAATGCATACTTAGAGGCTCCAAAAAAAGGTTTTAATACAGAATTGATGGGAAAAAATTTGCATTATTGGGCTAATACTATGTTAGATCTTTCACGGAAAGGTCTAAATAAAAGAGATATTTTAAGTAAAAAAGGGAAAAATGAAACTTTATTTTTAAATCATCTAAGAAAAGTTGTTTTTAATAAAACAACCAACGCAGATTATATGATCGATAAATTTTCAAATAACGAAAATTTAGATGAATTATATGACCAATAAAATTATTGCGATTCAAGGCAACCATCCTTCAAATCTAAATCCTCTAACTGATACTAGTATTTTTTTAGCACATGAAATTCAAAATAAAAAATATAAAATTTTCTATTATGAACCAAAAAATCTTTCTATTTTAAATTCAAAAGTAATTGCAAAAGGTTTTTTTATTAAATTTAGTTATAAACAAAAAAAGTTTTTCAAAATATTAAAGAAACAAACTCTAGAACTTGTAAAATGTAAGTTTATTCTAATTCGCCAAGATCCACCATTTAATCTTGAATATATATCAACTACATTTATTTTAGATAGCATTAAAAATAAAGTTAAATTAATAAATAACCCAACTTCTATAAGAAATGTTTCAGAAAAATTATATTCAGTAAAATATCAAAAATTCATGCCAAACACGATTTTTACTCAAGATTTAGGTGAAATTAAAAATTTTATCAATAAACATAACAAAATAATAATTAAACCAATTCATAGCTTCAGTGGTAACGACATTCATTTATTAAAAAGTTTTGATTCAAAATTAATAAATAATTTTATTAGAAAACATGATCATATTATGTGCCAAAAATTTTTACCTAAGATAAGCAAAGGTGATAAAAGGGTTTTTATTATTAATGGAAAAGTATGTGGGGCAATTTCAAGAGTTCCAAAAAAAGGATCTTTTTTAAGTAATATGAGCAAAGGTGCAAGACCAATTAATATCAAATTGACAAAGATAGAAAATAAAATTTCAAAATTAATTGCTAAAGATTTAAAAAAAGAAAATATTTTTTTTGCAGGAATTGATTTTATTGATCAAAAACTTAATGGAGATATAAATGTTACTTCTCCTACTGGACTAAAAACACTTTTTGATCTATCGGGAAAAAATTTAGCTGAGACTTTTTGGAAAGAATTAAAAGTGTGAAAAATTTAACCAATCAATATAAAGGTTCTTTGTTGGCCTTTATAGCCGTAATGCTTATTACTCCAGATACTCTATTAATAAGATTATCTAATATCGAAACTTGGGGCATGTTATTTTATAGAGGCGCTATTCCTTTTGTAATAGTTTTAATAGGATTGTTAATTTTTTATAATAAAAATTTTTTAAACGCCTTGTTTAATGTAGGTTATACAGGAATATTTTATACTATCAGTTTTGCTATTTGTAATATTACTTTTCTTGTTTCCATTCAAAATACAAATGTAGCAAATACTTTGATTATGGTTGCTACAGCTCCCATGCTTTCTGCCATTTTAGGAGGTATTTTTTTAAAAGAGGTGCCAGATAGAAAAACTTGGATTGCAATAATAATCACTTTTCTTTCAGCTCTGTATATATTTTATGACTCTATTCAATTAGGTAACTTTTTTGGAGATTTTATGGGATTAATAACTGCGACTGGCCTCGCTGTTAATGCTGTATTAGTTAGATCCGCAAAAGATCGAGATCTACTTCCCGCAGCTGTTTCAGGTAAATTATGTGTAGCAATTTTTGCATTTTTCTTTGTTGATAGTTTTGATTTAGTTGGAAACGATATTATTTATGTCCCGCTAATGTGTGTTTTATGTGTTGCAATACCATTTGTTTTAGTAACTATAGCTCCTAGATTTATTCCTGCTGCAGAGGTAAATCTATTCTTTTTATTGGAGACTATTATAGGACCTATTTGGGTATGGATGATAATCAAGGAACAGCCTAGCCTAGAGACTATCCAGGGGGGGATTGTAATTATATTAACAATTGCAATTCACTCATTTCTCAAACTTAAAAAATCTTAGATCTTAAATTACTATTAACTTGATTTAGCCACAAATCAGAAATAGATAGCGACTAATATGAGTAAAATATTAAAGAATTCATGGGCATTATTTTTAGGTATGGGCTTAATTATGCTTTCGCATGGCTATCAAGGCTCACTTCTTGGTGTAAGAGCTGTTAAAGAAGAATTCAGTTTAACTGCGACAGGTTTTATGTTGTCAGGTTACTACATTGGATATTTTATTGGGGCAAGATCCATAACAAGTCTGATTTCAAGAGTAGGACATATAAGAGTTTTTGCAGCCTTTGCATCAATAGCATCAATAGTAGTTCTTATGCACTCAATTTTTGTGAATCCATTTACTTGGTTCATATTAAGAATAGTAACAGGAATTAGTATGGTTTCTATATATACCATTGCTGAAAGTTGGTTAAACGATAGATCATCTAACAAAAATAGAGGGAGTGTCTTATCTATTTATATGATCATACTTTATGGATCAATGGCTATAGGAATGTTTTTTTTGAATTTTAGTTCGCCATTAGATTTTCAGCCATTTATTCTTATATCTTTATTTATGTCGTTAGCTCTTATTCCAATTTTACTAACCAAAAAAAAAGCACCTACATTTAAAAAAATTACAAGCATGAGCTTGAAAGAACTTTATAAAGTTTCACCATTAGGAATGGTGGGGTCAATTTTTTATGGGACAACACAGTCTGCTTTATTTTCTCTAATACCGGTTTATGCAGCCTCAATGAATTTTTCAATTTTAGAAATATCTATTGTAACTTTTTTAGTTGCAATCTCAGGTGCTTTATCTCAATGGCCAATTGGAAAATTTTCAGATACTTTTGATAGAAGAAAAGTAATAATTTACACAACTTTTGCAGCAGCTTTTTTTGCACTATGTTCGATTTTTGCAAGCGGAACTATGTTTTATGATGGTGTGCTAGGATCAAGTAAAAAATGGTTTTATTTTTTTATTGTATTATTTGCTTTTGCAAGCTTGCCAATGTTTGCAATTATTTTTGCTCATACAAATGATTATATTACAAAAGAAAAGTTTGTTGCAGCTGGCGCAGGATTACAGTTTGCATTTGGTTTAGGTGCTATAAGTGGACCTTTTTTATGTTCATTATTGATGAATATAATAGGGCCAAATGGTTATTTCGTATTTTTGATTTTTTTTCACAGTATCATTGGTATTTTTGGAATTTACAGAATGAAAATTAGAGATACACAAGACAATCCAGACTCTCAATTTACTCCTTTACCACAAACTATAACTCCAATTGGTATGGAGCTTAACCCTACAACTGAACCCATTGAAGAGCCCATTAAAAGTGTACCGATTTCTGTTGAAAAAGAAAGCTAACCGCTATATTTAATTTGCATCTAAAACAGCGTGAAGAAATTGTTTAGTCCTCTCATTTTGTGGATCACCAAATAACTGTTCGGGAGGGCCTTGTTCAAAAATCTTACCTTCATTAAAGAAACAAACTCTATCTGAAATTTCTCTAGCAAATCCCATTTGGTGAGTAACCATAATCATTGTAAGATTATGTTCTTTATTAAGTGATCTAATTACGTTTAATACTTCACCAACGACTTCAGGGTCCAAAGCTGATGTAATTTCATCAAGAAGCATTACTTTGGGTCTCATTGCAAGTGCTCTTGCAATTGCTACACGTTGCTGTTGTCCTCCCGAAAGTCTGGATGGATGTTCGTCTTTTTTATCTGTCAAACCTACTAATTCTAATAGGTCCAAGGCTCTATGTTCGGCTTCATCTTTTTTCATACCCAAAACTTCTACTGGAGCTTCAATACAATTTTGTAATGCAGTCATATGAGGAAAAAGATTAAATTGCTGAAATACCATTCCTATTTTTGATCTTCTTTCTCTAAGATATTTTTCGCTTGCCTCTACTAATTGGCCATTAGAATCCATGTGTGTTAAAGGTTCTCCATCCAAATGAATTACTCCTTGATTAATTTTTTCTAAAGTCATTAAAACTCTTAGAACCGTAGTTTTTCCTGAACCTGAAGGACCTATTATTGAAACCATTTCATTTTTTTGAATCTCCAGATTTAATTTATCTAATACAACCAGATCACCATATTGTTTGGTAACATCTGTAAAATTAACAATAATTTCTGAAGATTTTTTAGACATATTAAAGTTGTTCCTTTTTTATTTTTCCTTGGGCAAGATTAACATTTCTCTCAATTTTTCTAATCCACATTGCAGCCGGAATAGATAAAGTTAAAAATATTAATCCTACTATAGTATATGGTTCTAAATATCGATAGTGGTAACCACCAACTGCTGTAGCTGCATGAAACAGTTCTGCAACACCAATTGTTGACAATAAAGGGGTATCTTTAAAAATTCCTACTAAATAATTACCCATTCCAGGTATTGCTATAGGAAATGCTTGAGGTAAAACTATTTTTCTATACGTATAAAATGAGGAAAAATTTAAAGCTCTACATGCTTCCCACTGAGTTTTTGGTACACCTTCCAGTGCTCCTCTATAAACTTCAGACAAATAAGTTCCAAAATGAAGGCCGATTGTTATCATTCCACAAACCCAAGCTGATAAAGTAATACCAAATTGGGGAAGTACAAAATAAACGAAAAATAACTGAATTAGAAGTGGTGTTGATCTAATAAATTCAACTATTTCTCTATTAACCATATTTACTATTTTAATTGGAGTTCTTTGACCTAATAAAAATAGCAAACCTACTACTGCAGCAATAGCATAACCAATTCCAGCTGCTAATATTGTATTTAAGGTCGCCCACAACATCTGTGGCAATATCTCAATTGCAAAATCCCATCTCCATTCTGCATTCATATTAAATTTTCTCCTTTCCTACTTTTCTCGCAGCTAAAACTTCTAACCATCGTAGAAAAGGAACAAGAAAAAATCTTGAAATAATATAATAAATTAAAAGAGCAGTTCCAAAACACTGAGCAGAAAGCCAGGTAATTGAATTAATTTGTTTTGCCTCAAAAGTTAAATCGACTACTGTAACTAAAGCAACTAATGCTGTTGCTTTTAAAAGTTCTACCGTAAGATTAGCGGCAGGTGGTAAAATAATTGGAAATATTTGAGGGATTATAATTTTTCTCATTCTTTTTGCTGGAGTAAAATTAAGTGCAAAGGCACCTTCCCATTGACCTTTAGGAACAGCTAAAACACCTCCTCTTACTATTTCTGCCCCATAAGCTCCAAAGTTCATACCTATCGCAACAACTCCTGCAGTAAAAGCTTCAAGTGTTATTCCAAAAAAAGGTAATACATAATAAAACCAAAATAATTGAACTAATAATGAAGTTCCTCTAAAAAATTCTATATACGCTGTTGCCGTTCCTTGAATAATTGGATTTTTTGATAATCGCATTAATCCAAAAATTAAAGAAATAATTACATAAAGAATAGTTGAACAAATTAATACTTTAATTGTAGTAACAGTCCCAAACAACATTGTTGGACCGTGTTCAGATAAAAATGAAAAATAGCTCACTATAAAATCCTAGTTATTAAAAAAAAATCAGGCGACAAAATTTAGTCGCCTGATTAAATTTAAATTTAATACCCTTATTTAGTAGAACAAGCCCACTCTGTAGTCATTTCAGGGGGAGGTAATTGAGCTTTATCATAGCCATACTTACCAGCTCTTTCTAACATTTTGTCTGGGTTTGCCATAACTCTTGCTAGTGCTGCATTAAAGTTATCTCTAAATTCAGTATCTGTTTTTCTAAAACCAATTCCAACAACGTTTACAGTTTCCATAGGCATTAGCTTTGGATCAGTTACTTCAAATGCACCATTTGTTTTTTCTTCATGCTCTTTTGCACCAAAGAAAGTTTGAACAGCAACATCCGCTCTACCTGCTTTCATCGCAGCAAGAATTCCAACTTCACCTTCAACTAATAACATTTGACTGTCTGGAACACCAAATTTTTTAGCAGCCTCAACAGTATTAAAACCAGCACCAGTTACAAGTTTTGCACCTGTGCTAATTACATCTGCATAGTTGTTAATATTTTTTGGGTTACCTTTAGGTACTAACATTGCATCACCAAAAACACCTATTGGGTCTGAAAAATTGATGTTTGCACATCTACTTTTTAAAATATACATACCCCCTGTAATCATATCTGATCTGTTAGCATTAATTCCTGGAATTAATCCTGACCATTCAAATACTTTTGTTTCATGCTCGGTAATTCCCATTTCCTCAAGAACTGTTAATGCAATCATATTAACAAAACCTAAGGCTTCACCATTATCTCCAGCGTAAGCCCATGGCACTGCAGTTCCAAAACCAAGTCTTAACTTGTGACCATCTTTTAGTCTGTCAGTTAATGTTGCTGCATTAACTGAAGAAATACTAAAAAGGATAACAAGAAAAACTGAAATTGACTTAATTAATTTTTTCATTATCTCTCCTCTAATTGTTTAATAATATAAAATAAGTTAACAAGAATCTTTAATCCATGCAAATTACTTAGAATAGAGATCAACTTGTAATTGAATCTTTGTTATAAATCTATTAAATTTCCAAGACTTATACTGCCATCATCTAGTGCTGTTAAATAAATACCCATATCAAAATGATTATATGTTTTTTTTAAAGACTGAAGTAAATTTAATGAATTATCATCAGTTTTTGGTTTTAAATTAATAGCTACACATCTTGGAATATTTTTTTCAACTTTAAAAGAAACATTATTAATTTTAATGATTTTACCAATCCATTCTCTTTCTTCCCAAGCTTTAATTCCATCCATACATATGTTTCCTCTAAATCTTGGTATTTCTATTTTTTTACCTATTTTTTTTTGAAAATCGTTAATACTATTTATGTTTAAAAGTGAAACCGAATTAACAAAACTAACTTTATTTGAAATAGTTGTATCAAAAAAAGGACATTCTTCATTTTTTATTAAAAATATTGGTTTCTTTAAAGAGCTTTCTAATTCGATAATTTTTTCTGATAGTAATTGACGTTCGCTTGTTTTATTAACATCAATTGTTAAAATTTTTTTTTCATTAGTAGTTAAAGTTAACTTTTCGTTTTCATATAAAAAATTATATTTATTTAAAACTGGAGAATTTTTTAGAGTTAAAATTTTATTCCACTTACCTTCTCTATCTTCTGGACTTTTTTCAATTAATTTAGCTTGATCTAAATCTAATCCTTTAGTAAATGCAAATATTCTATCTCCAGTAATTCCAATATTTTTTTTAATTTCACATTCATCAACACTTTGAAAAGATATAGATTTTACTGGGCAGTAATTTATTGAAGAAATAGTTGCGCTCATATAAACTTTTTAAAATAATATGACTTATCTATCCTCAAATCAACTTAAACAATATGAAGATAAAGGATTTGTTTCACCCATTGATATTTTTTCAAAAGATAAGGCAAAAGAAATTAGAAATGAAATTGAATTAATTGAAAAAGAAATGCCTAATGAGTTAGAAAAATCAGGAAGATATAATGCTCATTTAATCTCACCTTTGCTAGATGAAGTTACGCACAATTCTGAAATTCTAGATGCTGTTCAAAGTTTAATTGGTAAAGATATTCTTGTATGCGGTACAACGCTATTTATAAAAAATCCTAATGTAAAAGGTTTTGTAAGTTACCATCAAGATGCAAAATATATAGGTTTAGAGCCACATAACTGGGTAACTGCCTGGGTAGCGATAACAGATTCTAATGAACATAATGGATGTATGAGAGTATGGTCTGGATCCCACAAAGATAATCTTAAAGATCATGACCAAAATTTTAATGAAAGAAATCTTTTAACAAGAGGACAAACAATAAAAAATGTACCAAAGAAAAAAACTACACCTTTAATATTGAAAGCCGGTCAAATGTCTTTACATCATCCAACCGTGGTGCATGGATCTGACTTAAATCATAGCAATGACAGAAGAATTGGTTTTGTAATCCAGAGCTATATTGGAACCAATGTTAAACAAGTTTTAGGTATAAATAGTGTTCAATTAGCTAGAGGTAAAGATAATTTTAACTTTCATAAAAAAATTGGAAGACCAAAATCTTTATTAGATAAAAATGATCTTAAAATTAAAAAAAGGGAAAATGACAATCTTCAAGAAATTTTTTATAAAGGTTCATCAAAAAAAGGTACTTACTAAATTAATTAGTTCTAATTATGAAGAGCATATTTTTGGTGGATAAATTTTAAAGAACTAGACCTTTTTCACAAAAGAAATAACAGCACCAATGGTCGTCAAAAATCCAGCCAACGGCAAGATTGCAACTGCATATTTCTTTGGCATATAATTCTCTTTGAACTCAATACCTTGGAAACTAATTTCAAAATACCACATTTCCCAATACTTCCCACGCATACCTTCTACAAGTTCAACTCCATAAATTATCAGGACTATACCAATTAACATAATCATAATTTTCCAGAACTGACGTATATATAGCGACAGCCTATTTGGTAATTTTTCATAAATTAAATTTAAAGCTATATGTTCATTATCTCTGGCTGTTAGAGAAAGTGCTATAAACATCAACCAAATATTACTTAATACTGTTAGCAGATCACCCCAAACAGGAGGGTTATTAAAAACATATCGCATGGTAACGTTATAAATAGTGAAACCAACCATCGCAGCCAAAAAGAGTGAGCACATAGCTTCCAACATACGATGGATGAAACGGTCAATATTGTTAAAAAATTTTAACATATCGCTAATTACTCATTAAGTTTGGAAGAAACATGGTCAACTCTGGAATAACGAGAATAAAAAATAAAAGTAAAAATAGCCCAACTAAATAAGGAATTAACGCAACAGCCACCTTTTCTAAACGTACTTGTGCAATTGTTGCAGCGGTAAAGTACGCAACACCAACAGGTGGTGTAACTGATCCTATTAAGAAGCCAACTATTACAACTATAGCCGCTTGTACCTCAGGAAAGCCGGCTTGAGCCATAACATTAACTAGTACTGGGCCAACTATAATAATGTTTACCGCAGAGTCCATTACAGTTCCAAGAAGAAAAATGAATAGAATCACAGCTAAAATAAAAATAATAGGGGAATCCGTGAGGCTTAGAAGCCAGTTTTCAAGATCACCGATTGCACCTAAAGAGGTAAGTAGCCAACTGAAGGGTCCCGAAGCAGCTATGATAATAAAAACCATTGCTGAATTACGGAATGCCCGACGAAAAGCACCAGTGCATTCTTTCCATTTAATAGTTCGATATACGAATACACCTGTTAATAACGCAACCATTGCTGTGATAGCTCCAGCCTCGACAACTGATGCCACGCCACCCATTACTGAACCCACTAAAACTAAAGGTATGAGAAGAGCAAACGAGGATCTATATAATTCTCTACCGGCTCGACGTACCGAAAATGGTTCATCGCTGCGCTCGAAGTTATATTTGATTGCGAAGTAATGATTGATTATCATTATCACAACTCCTATCAGCACGCCTGGAATAATCCCAGCTGCAAATAATGCTGCAATCGAAATCTCAGTTGAGTTAGCAAGTACAATCATCATGATACTGGGTGGAATTATCCCTCCTATGGTGGAGCTTACACCTGTAACCGCAGCTGAAAACGCAGCAGGATAGCCAGCTTTTTTCATAGCTGGTAATACTAATGCTCCTACTGTAGCTGTATCTGCTACTACGGAACCATTCATCCCTGCAAAAAACATGCTCACAAGAACGTTTACTTGGGCTAAACCGCCTCGTATACGTCCAATTAATGCCCTACTCAAAGCTACTAAACGGTCTGTAATCGTGGCACTTGTCATTAACTCACCTGTCAGCATAAAGAATGCAATTGCAGTTAATGGAACCGAGTCAATAGCATTAAACATTTGACTAGGGATTAAAACAAGCGGTACAGCGTCGGTAAAAAGAATATAAACAAATGGTATCAGTATTAATATGAAACCAATGGGAGCACCCAACAGGATTAGGAAAAGTAGTACTACAAGTAGAATGATACTTTCCATAGTTACTTATATGTTATGATTTGTTTAAGGTAAAGATCATCTAGCTCTAAAATCGAGCTAAATGATCTTTACGCAGTTTTTTTTTGAACGATTTACAGAGCCCCAGCTTTTTCTAACTGAGCTACAAATCCATCCATTCCTTGTTCTAGAAGTACTCTTTTAGCTACCTCTGGTTCAAAAGTACCCTTGGCATCTAACCAAGCACCAATTGCACCCGCTCTCCACTTAGACATTTCAGCTTCAGATGGTACATACCACTCTTTAGCAGATGCTTTGATTGCATCTTCACCATTCTTAATCCAAGCGTTATCAAGCTCATTTACTTTTTCTCCATAAGCATCGGCTGCTTTATGTAACCATTTTCTCTGCTGATCAGACAATGCATTATACTGCTTAGCATCCATCGCTAGAATGTTCCCTGACCACATTCCTCCAATCTCAGTGAAATACTTCGCAACTTCATGAAGCTTTGCTACGTGCTGCCATGGACTAGCAACATACTGACCTTCAACTACACCTGATTGTAGGCCTGAGTATAACTGGCTCCAGTCATAAGGTGTTGGAGTTGCACCCCAGTTTTTAACTAGCATGAACTCAACTGGACTCTTGGTAGTACGCCATTTCAATCCCTTCATATCATCAGGAACATGTACTGGTTTAGTTGCATTTCCTAGCTGTCTAAATCCACCACTTGAATATACAGATAGGCAAATATGACCAGCATTTTCAAGGGCAAGTTTACATTGCCTTTCAGCTAACCATTCATCTGATATTCTTTTCGCATCTTCTAATGATTTAAAGATGAAAGGCAAATCGAAAATTGCTAACTCAGGTCCAAAATTACCATAGTTTGCAGTAGAACTAGTCCATAGAGCTATAAGCCCTTGATTGGCTTGTTCACCACATTTTTGTTCTGCACATAAGCTTTTTTGATAATGTGGTTCGATTTTCATCTTACCGCCAGAAGCTTTTGCCAAAGCTGGTATCAATGCTTGATCTATTGCATCACCGATCGGCATACCTAATCTACCAGTAGTACCAAGCTTAAGAGTTACCTCTGCATAAGCCGCTTGTGCAAATAAAGCAATTGCAAAAACTTTGAGTAGTGTTCTACAAATTGTTTTAATATTTATTATTTTCATTATATCTCCTAATTAATTTATAAATTTAAGTCTATCGCGAATGATTTAAGTGAGTCAAAGGAAATAGATGCCCATTTTGGGTTAACTGATATGCAAAATGTCCCCTAAACTTATTTAGTAGTTTTTAAGAATGACTAATCCAAATTGTTTTAGTTTGAAGAAATGAATTAAGTGCTTCTGTACCCTGATCTCTCGATAAGGATCCAGATTGTTTATAACCTCCGAAAGGAGTTTTGATATCTCCTTCTGAAAAAGTGTTAACTGATACAGTTCCACAAGGTAGGCTTTTAGCTAAATGAAAAGCACGGTTTATATCTTGAGTAAATACACTTGCATGTAATCCATATTTTGAATTACTCGCAACTTTTAGAGCTTCTTCGTCATTTTTAACAGTCAATACTCCTAAAACAGGTCCAAAGATTTCTTCTTTTGCAATAGTCATATTTTCTTTTAAACCATCAAACAAAGTTGGTTTTGCATAAAAACCTTTTTGTTTAATATCTGAAATACCGCCTGACAAAAGTTTTGCACCTTCATCTATTCCCTTTTGAATATAGCCATTAACTGTTTGTAAATGTCCCTTTGATATCATTGAACCCATATTAGATTTTAAATCTAGAGGATCGCCCACTTTTATTCTTTTTACTTTTTTAATTACCTTATCTAGAAATTCGTCTTTAACTTTCTTGTGAACTATCTGTCTCATATTTGCTGAACAGTTTTGACCACCATTCCAAAAAGCAGAATTTATTGCATTATCAATTAAGTCATCATTAATTTTAGCATCTTCTAAAACTATAAAGGGACTTTTACCACCCATCTCTAACGCAACAGGTTTTAAATTACTTTCACTTGAATACTTTAAAAAATAACCACCTACTTCCGTTGAACCCGTAAAAGAAACCGCATCAACATCTTTATGTCGACCAAGAGCTTCACCAACATCCCCATATCCTGGAAGCACGTTTAATACACCATCTGGAATTCCAGCTTCTTGAGCTATTTTTGCAACTCTAATTGCTGTTAACGGAGTATCTTCAGCAGGTTTAATAATAACTGAGCAGCCCGCTGCAAGAGCTGGTGCCATTTTCCAAACAGCCATCATTAAAGGGAAGTTCCAAGGAACAATTCCTGCAACGACACCTATTGGTTCTTTAACGATTAAACTTGTAATGGATGGCTCTGTAGGACCAACTTTTCCAAATACTTTATCAATCAATTCTCCATACCATTGAAAATGCATTGGGGCATCATTTGCAACTTCATTAATGCAATCTGTCACTAACTTTCCAGTATCAACACATTCTAAAACCGAATTTTCGTCTCCATGTTTTCTAAGCAATTCTGCAAATTTTAATAAAACCTCTTTTCTATGCTCTGGTGAACTTCTCGACCAAACACCACTATTAAAAGCTTTCCTTGAAACTTTTACCGCTAAATTAACATCTTTATGATTACACTTAGCAACTGTACAAAGCATTTCTCCAGTAGCAGGATTTATGGTTTCAAATTTTTTACCATCAATAGCATTAACATACTTTCCATTTATAAAAGCACGACCTTCAAATTTTAATTTTTTTGCAATTGATTTGTAATTAACTGTCATGAAAAAATTAAGTTATTATTAATAATTCAAATTATCAAGAATATTAATTAAACTTTAAAGACTTATAAATTTAATTTATAAGCTAGTATCCAAACCTGAACATATTGAGATGTAGCAAGGTCTAAAATAATATGAATAAAGAAAATGCAAGTAAACTCTGGAAAATTATTCAGGAAGCTGGCGATTATTTACGGCGTTAGAGGAACAACTTAATCCACATTAACCTACCTGAAACTACACTAGTTATGTGTACTATTTAACTTTCACTAAAAAATTATTCGCTTAAAGACTCATCAATTTTACAGTCAAACTAGAACCACAACTAGAACTTTTTGAGATAAATCAAACTAGAATTATATTAGGTCGAGTTATATTTCTTACCAACAATTAGTATAATACGCTTTAGCCCAAGAGTTGTAAGTAGTGGTACATCTTTTTGGAGTACTTGGTTGAATATACACCGGTCGTTGTTGATACGATTGACCATATGAAGTACCATTATAGCCATTCAAAGCATTATTAAGTGCTCTAATATCCGCCTCTGTACATCCATTTAAAATTAGCAGTGTTGATATTAAAAGTGCTATTTTAGTTATAACTTTCATTATTAACCTTAGACTGATTCAAGTATAATTCAAAGCTTTATTTATTGTTTATTTTAATGGTTTTTAATATGATAATTTTAATAAAATGAAAGTATTTAAGAATCTAGCCATACTCATAATGCTTTCTAGCTGTTATGCAGACACAGCAATTATTGAATATAGTCAAAAGAAACATATGGTTGAATTGGGAGATACAATTAATAAAGCCTTACCAATTTTAGAAAATATGCATAGAACTGTTCCTGCAAATTGGCTTAGGTCTGCTGACCAATATTATGAGGGAGGAAAAAATTATTACATTCATTATCAAAGAACTGGTCATACTGAAGATGGTGTTATGACTGATGACGAATTTACACCTTATGTTTTTGCGGATAATAAGCTTGTGTCTATTGGATGGGCTGTTTTAGGAGGCCCAAGAAGCTATGGTAATGCATCTGTTGCAGCAGAAAATCAGAGAAGACGTTCTCAAGCACTAATGAATTTAAGTAACGCATTAATTCAACCTCAACCAACCTATAATTACAATCCACTAGGCTTTAATTCTACAACAAGATGTGTGGCAACTAATACTGGATTTAATACAATTGTTAGATGTTACTAAAGTTTATTGATAATAGAACCAGAACTAGAACTTTTGGAGATGTTACAAGGTTTTAGAGGTTATGACAGAAGAAAATCGGCGTAAACTCTGGACTTTGATTAAGGAAGCTGGCGATTATTTACGGGGCCAATTACCTGAACATCCAAATCATCCTAAAGGTCGTAACCCTTACGCACATGTTGCACTAGCTGTCAAAGAAAAATTTAATATAACTTATAAAGATATTCCTGATAATAAATTGGATGAAGTTATAAAATATATTGAATTTTTAAAAGAAAATCCAAGCTAAATTAAGACTTAATATAATTTAAAAAAGTTTCGATATCAGATGGATTGGTATTCCACGCTGTAACCAATCTAACTGCATTACCATCCCATTCATCATCATTAATTGTGTAACCTTCTGAATTTAGTTTATCAATTATTTCTTTTGGTATTTTTACAAATATTTCATTTGCGTCAGTTGGATAAGCAAGCTCAATATTTTTATGTATATTTAAACCTTGACTTAATTTTTGACCCATAGCGTTTGCATGTTTTGCGTTTTTCAACCAAACTTCATTGGAAAGATAGGCATATAATTGTGCTGATACAAAACTCATTTTTGAAAGTAAATGCCCAGCCCTTTTCATCAAAAAAGGTAAGTTTCCGATTAATTCTGGTTTAAAAAAAATTATTGCTTCTGCTGCTAAACATCCATTTTTCGTTGCTCCAAATGAAAGTACATCAATACCAGATTTCCACGTCATTTCTGCAGGACTACAATTTAATGAAATCAATGCATTAGCAAATCTAGCCCCATCCATATGCATATTAAGTTTATGTTTATGTGCAATCTCAGAGATTTTTTTTATTTCATCCAATTTATAAGCTTCTCCAGTTTCACAAAGCTGTGTAATGCTTATTGAAGAAGGTTGGGTATGATGGACTATACCCTTTCCAACTATTGATTTATCTAGTTCTTCAGCTGTAATTTTTCCATTAACTCCATTTAGAGTTACTAATTTTGCACCTCCAGTATAAAATTCAGGTGCTCCACATTCATCTACATTAATATGAGAAAGCTTATGGCAATAAATATTGCCAAATGATGGTGTCATTGTTGATAAAGCTAATGCATTTGCTGCAGTTCCAGAAGATGTTGGAAAAACAACTACGTCCTTTTCAAATATGTCTGAAAATTTATCTTGCAAACTTTTTGAAATTTCATCATTACCATATGGTGTTCTATCTCCATCGTTAGCTTTTAAAATAGCATCTAACACTTCGGGACAAGCACCAGTAACATTATCTGAAGCAAATTTTATTCTTTCTCTTTTTGTTTTAATTTTAGCCATATTCACTGTTTAGGAAAATAGTCTTTCAATTCGCCTTCTCGATAAACATCAGCTGTACAACAGTGTAACCCTCCACCAAACGCATACGCATCTCTTAAATCAACTGGCACAACTTCCATGCCTATTTTATCTAGTTGTTCAGCTTGGTATACTTCACTTTTTTCTACACAAACAGTTTTTGGATCTAATACTAAGACATTCATCGATAGCCATGTAGAAGAATAACATAAAGGTGGTGGTTCATTATGCGCGGGCTGTGCAGAGTCAATTATCTCCCAACCATTATCTTCAAATAGTTTTCTTTGATCTACTGGTAATCTTCTTTGAGGATTATTTATAATTAATCCCTCTTTAATAGGGGTAAATGTTGCATCAATATGAATTGGATAAGGATCTCCAGGAAAATTCACTGCATGTACTCTATGATCTTTGTAATGTCTTTTTAACCAGTCAATCCCCTTTAGGTTAGTAGTAAACCCATGCTGCACCACTAAAT
Organism: uncultured Pelagibacteraceae bacterium; assembly: GCA_902522915.1. Classification (GTDB taxonomy): domain Bacteria; phylum Pseudomonadota; class Alphaproteobacteria; order Pelagibacterales; family Pelagibacteraceae; genus Pelagibacter. Next base: position 31,920 of record CABYXQ010000002.1, read on the forward strand.
CTTTTCCAAATCTTAAAACATCAGCAGCATCAAATAAAGGCTCTTCCTCTGTTGTCACAAAGAATTTATCTTCAGTCCATTTCAGTCTTTTTTGAATTCCAATTTTGTCTGATAAATAATCTTTTCGATAATCGGCATCAGTTAATCTTGGTTTAGGAGCGGACTCGTGTCTCATATTTGGGTCAGAATTATAATATTCTTTTAATAATGGTCGATAACAAAGATATTCAAACCATCTACATCTATAACTCATAGTTGCTTCCAAAATCTCGTTACCAACAGTCAACAAAACATCTCTCGGAGGCATGCAGCCAAACATAGTTTCTGCTTCCCAATCTGGTGTTGAGGTTTTTTGATTAAAGTTTATTGGTGTAGGTCGGTCTACTTTAACCCCTCTTTTAACTAGCATATTAGCAAAATCATCTAAAAGTTGATTAGCTTTATCAACAGTGTCTTTAGTTCTAGGTCCAAACTGACCTCTCATGTCCGAGTCTTCTGGAACTTTTGCGTCAAGTGCTGGTTCAGGTGCTGGAATACAGGTTCCATCAGCTTTTCCGACTATGACATGTCTAAGAGGGTCCCATTCATTCCAGCTATTAACAATAACTTTTTTATTAGTCATAATTTTTACAATAAAATTTAATGGTCATTCTATAGGATTAATTTAATCCAATATATCTTTTATTCCATCTCATTACTAAGCTGTAATAAGTAAGTGATATAAAAAGAAAAAACCCACCAATAATTGTATTGGTTGATGGGATTTCATTAATTCCAAATAAAGGAAGCCACACCCAGAAAATTCCTCCAATGATCTCTGTTAATGATAAAAGAGTAAGCTCTGCAGCAGGAATTGCTTTAGAACCAATTGAATATAAAATCAACCCAAAACAAACTAAAGTACCATGTAATGAAAATAATGCACTATTATAACTTGTCGAAAAGAAAACTAAATCATTATTAAAAATCATCATAGAAGAAAATATAAAACAAAAAAAACCTGCAAAAGCAATTGTTGTAAACTTGGGTGTTTCCTTTCTCCATCTTAGTGTCACAGAAAATACTGAAAAACCCAAAGATGAAGTTAATCCAAAAATAAATCCAATTAGAGTATTCTGCTCTTCGCTTCCTATTGCCATAATTATTATTCCAACAGCAGCAATAATTATTGAAATCCAAACATTTAATGAAATTTTTTCTTTTAAAAATAAAAAAGCCAGTAAAGCAGTAAAAAAGGGCATTGCAGCCAAACATAATAAAGAAATTGCAACGCTAGTATTTGTAATTGAAAATATAAAAGTAATTATAGCAACCGCAAGTCCTGATCCACCAACTAAGCCAGAGATACCCATTTTAAAATAATTTTTGTAAAAGATTTTTCCTTCTTCAAAAAACAAATACAAATTTAATAAAATAAAGATCGTCAAACCTCTTCCAAAGATATATTGCCACTTTATTATTTGAGGATCGTCCAAATTTCTCACAACTAAGGGTCCAAAAGACCAAATTATACCAGCTAATAAAACTAGAGGCACAGCTATTCTTGGGTTCTTTAATTCTAACATAATCGAATTTTTAATTGTAAATAGAATTAACTACAACAAAAATGAGGTTCTTTATATTAATGTTTGATTTGCATTATTTGAAAAAAAACAATCAACAATTTCACCTTTTTTAAACTTAGATTTTCCTGAGGGTAACAAAGCCCAGATATTTGATTTTATAAAGGATTTTATTCTAAAAGATTCTTGTCCTTTTAAAATTTCAACTTTAATTTTTCCATTTTTAGTTGTACTTAATTTGCTTTTAGCAAACCTTGTAAAGTTTTTCTTTTTAATAAAATTATTTTTTAAAATTGCCTTAATTGGTTTTTCTTCACTAAGTCCTAATACATTAGAGATATAAGGATATACAAAAAATCTAAAACAAGCCGCAGAAGACATTGGATTACCAGGAAGTCCAAAAACAGCTTTTTGTTTACCTTTAATTTTAGCAAATAAAATAGGTTTACCTGGCCTTATTGCTACACTTTTAAAATAATTTGATAGATTAAAAGTTTTTATAACATTTGGAATAAAATCATATTTTCCCGCAGAAACAGCTCCTGATGTAACGATTATATCAATTTTAGAATTTAACATTTTATTTAATTTCATTTTAAAAATTTTTTTATGGTTATCTTTTAAAATTCCACCATTCTTAAAATCAAAAAAGAAGTTTCCCTCTAAATTTTTAATATAATGACTATTTGAATTTCTCACTTTCCAATTAGGGATTGTATCACTATTTGATATTTCATTACCTGTAGAAAAGAAAAGAATATTAATTTTTTTTTTCACTTTAATCTTTTTGATACCCAAGGTTTTTAATGCCAATATATGATTTGGTAAAATAATATTATTTTTCTTAATAACTAATTCTTTTTTTTTATAATCTGAGCCTGCAAATCTTACATGGTTATACTTACCTACTCTCTTGTTTATTAAGATGAATTTTGGGTTTTTTTTATTTGGATAGAAAATTATTTTTTCAATTGGAATAATAGTATCAAAACCTTTAGGGATAATACCACCTGTCATTATTTCTACAGCTTCAAATTTTTTTATTTTCTTTTTAAAAGGTTGTCTTCCAGCAGCAATAGACCCAACTATTTTAAATGCTTTAGATTTATTTTTATCAAGATTTTTAGTATCTTTTGAATTTATTGCATAACCATCAAAAGCTGCATTATCACCTGATGGATAATTAAATTTAGAATAAATATTTGATGAAGAAATTCTATTTAAAGAATTAATACTTAAGATAGTTTCATTTTTAATTTTAATAGCAGCTTTTTTTAAAATTCTTTTTGAATTTTGATAACTAATCATTTTTTATTTTTTTTGCTTTTTCTAAATCCTCTTTTGAATTAATATTAAAAAAAGGATCTTCATTTAAAAATTCCATATCTATTACTTTTACACCAACGCTATTGGCCCACAATTCTACTTTTCTCTCACCATTGTTTAAATCTTCTTCTAATTTATCCATTAAATCAATTGACCAAACTCCAAATATATTATGTCGAGTATTATTAGATTTAATAAAAAAAAGTTTACCTTCCTCAAAATTTATTTCACTTAAAAAATTTTGTAAAATCTCTTTTTTAAAAAAAGGTGTATCTACAGGAAAAGTTGAAATCCATTTGTAGTCTTTATTACTCTTTTTAACCCATTTCATTGCACTCAAAACTCCCCCCAAAGGACCTTGATCTTTTTTCAAATCACTAACCATTGAAATCTTATCTGAATGTTTAAAATTTATTTGATTATTGGAAACAATCAGGATTTCTTTGAATTCATTAATTATCTCATTCAAAATATGGTCAATGAGTAGTTTGCCATCTAATTTTACTTGAGATTTATCCTCTCCAAACCTTTGTGACTTTCCGCCTGCTAGCACAGTCCCTAAAATATTGTTATGATCCATTTATCAAAATATAAAACATTAAAACTTGAATTAAAGAAATATAATGGACTTAAGAATTTTAGAAATAGCCTCTCATACTGAGAATAATAAAGTTATCAAAAATTTCACTCATAAATCAAAAAATAAGAATCCATTATGTGGTGATGAAATGGAAATAAGCTTAATTATAAAAAACGATGTTGTTAATGACGTAGGATATCAATCCAAATCTTGTATTTATTGCCAAGCATCAGTAAGCTTATTATCAAGAAAAATTAAAAATAAAAAAATAAATGAAATAAAAAAATTTATTTATAATGGAGAAAAATTATTTAATGATGTTAAAACAAAATTAGATAAACATTGGAAAGATTTTAATATAATTTTAAATAAAAAATACCTATCAAGAAAGGAATGTTTGCTTTTACCATTAAAAACTATTTTAAAAGCATTAAAAGTTTAAATGATAAAAATAAATAAATCAATTTTACAAAAAGCAATAATTGGTACTTTTTTTTCTGCTTTTACAATTGGAGTTTTAACTATTCTGACCTACAAAACTGAATTTGGATTATTTTTATTAGCCTCTTTTGGATCTTCAATGGTTTTGCTATATGGATATCCTGAAAGTCCATTTGCTCAGCCAAAAAATGTTTTTTTTGGACATTTGCTAACGGCAGTTGTTGGATTATTTTTTTTATATTTCATACCACTTCCAATTTACATAACAATTCCATTGGCTGTTGGGTTTGGTGTAGGCTTAATGATTTTATTTAATGTTACTCACCCTCCCGCAGGTGGAAATCCAATAATAGTTATTATTGGAAGTGTTTCTTTTGATTATTTGTTCAGTCCGGTCATGACAGGATCTATAATAATTATTGCAAATGCAATAATTATTAATCGTTTTATTTTAAAAAAATCCTACCCAACTATCAAATAATTCATTTGATTGAGCCTTAAAAATAATGTTAGATGCCTAGAAAATTAATACTTTAAATTAAACTATATAGGAGAGTAAATGAAGATATTGTGTGTATTATATGATGATCCTAAGGGAGGTATGCCAAAATCATATCCTTTGGGAGATCTTCCAAAATTAGAAAAGTATCCTGATGGTATGACTTTACCTTCGCCTAAAGGTAGAGATTTTACACCTGGTGAATTATTAGGATGTGTTTCAGGTGGGTTAGGTTTAAGAAAATTTTTAGAAAGTAATGGTCATGAATTTATCGTAACAAATAGTAAAGATGGCGATGGATGTGAAGCAGATAAACATATAGTTGATGCTGATATTGTTATTTCACAACCATTTTTTCCATACTATTTAACCAAAGAAAGAATTGCTAAAGCCAAAAATTTAAAAATGGCAATCACGGCTGGAATAGGTTCAGACCATGTTGATTTGCAAGCTGCTATGGATAACAAAATAGATGTTGTTGAAGTAACTTTTTGTAATTCAAGATCAGTTGCGGAGCATATTGTTATGATGATTGTTTCAATGGTAAGAGATTACCATAATCAACATAGAATTGTTAATGATGGTGGTTGGAATATTGCTGATGCAGTACAAAGATCATATGATGTTGAAGGAATGCATATTGGAACAGTTGCTGCGGGACGTATTGGACTAGATGCACTTAGAAAGATGAAACCTTTTGATGTTCATTTACATTACTTTGATAGACATAAATTGCCAGAGAGTGTCGAAAAAGAGCTTAACTTAACTTTTCATGATTCAGTAGAATCAATGGTAAAAGTTTGTGATGTCGTAACAATCAATTGTCCTCTTCATCCAGAAACTGAAAACTTATTCGATGATGCAATGATAAGTAAAATGAAAAAAGGTGCTTATATTGTAAATACTGCTAGAGGAAAAATTTGCAATCGTGAAGCAATTGCAAAAGCACTTGAAAGCGGTCAATTAAGTGGTTATGCAGGTGATGTATGGTTCCCACAACCTGCTCCAAATGATCATGTATGGAGAAGTATGCCTAATCATGGAATGACACCTCACACTTCAGGAACATCTTTATCAGCGCAGGCAAGATACGCTGATGGAGTTAGAGAAATTTTAGAATGTTTCTTTGAAGGTAAAGAGATCAGAAATCAATATTTAATTGTTCAGAATGGCCAATTGGCTGGAATGGGTGCTCACTCATATAGTAAAGGTTCTGCAACAGGAGGTTCTGAAGAAGCAGCCAAATATAAGAAAAAATAAAAATTAAAATTTAAATAAAAGCGGTTTATATTGATATAAATCGCTTTTTTTTATGAATAAAATAAATTGGAATTTTGATAACACATATTCAAAATTATCTAATACTTTTAAGCAAGATATTAAACCCACACCAGTTCATGATCCTGAATTAGTTGTTTTAAATGAAAAATTAGCGAAAGATTTAAAATTAGATTTTTCAAAAATAAATAAAAATGATCTAGCAAAAATTTTTTCAGGAAATTCTTTACCTAAGGGATCAAATACAATTGCTCAAGCTTATGCAGGTCATCAATTTGGTCATTTTACAATGCTTGGAGATGGAAGAGCTATTCTTTTAGGGGAACATTTGGTCAATAAAGACAAGCGTTTTGATATACAATTTAAAGGGTCTGGAAGAACTTCCTTTTCAAGAGGTGGTGATGGTAGAGCTGCTCTAGGACCAATGTTAAGAGAATATATTATTAGTGAGGCAATTCATTCTCTAAATATTCCAACTACAAGAAGTCTTGCCGTGGTTAGTACTGGTGAAAAAGTGGAAAGAGAGAATCTTTTACCAGGAGCCATTTTAACTAGAGTTGCTTCGAGTCACATACGTGTTGGCACTTTTCAATACTTAGCTGCAAAGCAAAATATTAATGATTTAAATATTCTTATAGATTACTCAATTGATAGACATTACCCAGAAATTAAAGCATCTAGAAACAAGGCAATAGATATATTAAATCTTGTTATGGAAAAACAATGCCAGCTAATTGTTAATTGGATGCGTGTAGGATTTATCCATGGAGTTATGAATACAGATAACATGGCAATCTCAGGTGAAACTATCGACTATGGTCCTTGTGCTTTTATGGATCAATATGATCCTAAAACAGTTTTCAGTTCCATAGATAGGTATGGAAGATATTCTTATTTTAACCAACCACGTATTGCAAAATGGAATTTAGCTAGATTTGCGGAATGCTTCATTCCACTTATTGATGAAGATGAAGAAAAATCCCTCAAAATAGCAACTGAAATAATTGATAATTTTCAAAATATTTATGAGGAAAAATGGTTAAATATGATGAGAGACAAGCTAGGTTTATTTGGTAATGATATGAATGATAAAGTTTTAATTGATGATTTGCTAGATTGGATGGAAAAAAATAAAGCTGATTACACTAATACTTTCTGTTATTTGATGAATATAAAAATTAATAATGACGAGATTTATAATAATAAAGATTATATTAGTTGGTCAAATAGATGGCAAAAAAGAATATTAATTAATAATAATTCAAAAGATAAATCTTTAAATCTTATGAAAAAATCAAATCCAACTGTTATTCCTAGAAATCATAAAGTTGAAGAAGCTTTAAAAGCTGCAAATGAAAACAATATAGAACCTATGAATAAGTTATTATCGATTTTGAGTAAGCCTTATGAAAATCAAAAAAATATTGAACACTTTCAATCTCCTTCAAATGATAAGGAATATCAAACCTTTTGTGGAACATAGTGTTCAAACTTTATAATGTTTAAATTTTTTAAAAAGCTAAAAAGAAAAAAGTATCATGAAGTTTTGAAACTTATAAAAAAAGGTGACTTATATTTTGATATTGGTGCTCACTTAGGTGAAAAATCTAAACCTTTTATTGAAAAAAAAATTAAAACAGTGATGGTTGAGCCACTTCCAATATGTGTGAAGAACCTTAAAAAATTATATTCAAAAAATTCTATTGTACATATTGTCCCAAAAGGTTTGGGCTCTAAAAATACAAAAAAAATATTATCAATAAATAAACAAATGCCAACTATATCAACTATGGCAAAACATTGGAAATCTGGCAGATTCTCAAGTTTAAAATGGAGTGGTAAAATTCAAATTCAAATAACTACATTAGATAATTTAATAAAAAAATTTGGTAATCCTCAATATATTAAAATAGATGTAGAAGGCTATGAGCTGAATGTATTAAAAGGTTTAACCCAAAAAAGTGGTATTATCTCATTTGAAATTACTTCAGAATTTCTTTCTGAGGCAATCAAATGTTTGTATTATTTAAAAAAACTCTCTTATAATAATTTTACTTTTTCTATAGGAGAAAGGAAAAAATTTTTTTGTGAATGGAGCGATCATAAAACGATTATAAATTTAATAAAAAAAGAAATAAAAAAAGATAAACTTTTTTGGGCTGATATTTATTGCAAATAATCACAAAACATACGGTTCTGGTCTAGCACTATTTCCAAGCACTCTTTCAACTGAAAAATCACTAATATCAATAGTTTGATATGAGCCTGTTGTTATTAATTCAGTTAAAGCTCTACCAATTCCTGGCGCTTGCATTAAACCTCTACCAGTGAAACCAGACGCCATATAAACATTATCAAATTTTGGATGTTTACCAACGACTGCATTATTGTCTAATTTGTTACAATCGTAATAACCTGCCCACCCACCTGTTAATTTTAATTCTTCAAATGCTGGAATTCTTTTTGCTAGAGCTGGCCAAACTAACTCTTCAAAATCATTCCAAGCTGGTTCTAAATCTGTTGCATCGAATACTGAATTAGGAGATCCTGCTAAATATTCTCCACCTTCGGGTCGCCAATACACACCTGTTGTTAAGTCACCAGTTAATGGCATTTCTTTCATATATTTAGGACATTTAACCCTAAAAACTGTATGTTTTTGAGGAACAACAGGTATATCTTCTAGCAATTCTTTAGTCCAACAACCTGCAGCAGATATTATTGTTTTAGCTTTAATTTCTGAAATACTTTTTATATCTCCTTTGATAAATTCTGCGCCTAGCTCAATAGCTTTACTTTTTAAAGCTCCATGAAACATAAATGGATCTATCCATCCTTCACTTTGATTGTCAGTATAAGTTGCTGTCTCAATACCTGCAGTGTTAATATACGGAAAGATTTTTGATAATTCAGATCCCTTAATATTTTTTGTTCCAGCATCACAATCTTTGTGATTTTCTAAAGCTTTGTACTGTTCTTCAGCATGTTCTGGTCCAAACATTAGCAGATATCCGTTAGCGACCATGCTTGCAGTGGGGTTTGGATTTTTTTCAGTCTTTAACAATTCTGGTATTTGGAAAATAAACTCTCTTGCAAATTTTCCAAGCAAAATATTTTCTTTTTGAAAAAATTGTCTTCTAAAGCCACCTAAAGATAATGGGAAAGAAGCAGTTTTATAAGTAGGGTCTCTTTCTATTACTTTAACTTTTCTGCCTTCTTTAGATAAAAAATAAGCAGTTGCAGTTCCAATAATTCCACCACCTATTATTACAACATCATCCATTATTAATTCAGTACTATTAAATTAAAGTTGAGAATTAGTGCAAAGAAACACCAAAGTAAATAAGGAATCATCATATAAAAACTTAACATATTGACACGTCTAAATCTAAACATGAGATTTATTATTAACAAAATTAAAAAAATAAGAACAATTAAAGCTAAAACTAAATTATGAAAAACAAAGAAAATAATACTCCAGGTTGTATTAAAAATTAAATGAATAAAAAATATATATACAGTCGTCATGTCACGGCCCTTGCTGTGCCAAAAAATCCATATAGCTATTGTCATCATCAAATATAATGTCGTCCACACTGGGGCAAATATCCAATCAGGGGGATTGAATACTGGTTTGTTCAACAATGAATACCAGGGTTCTTTAAATTTAATAGTAGCCAAACCACCAATAAGTGATGCTGAGTAAGTAACAATAAAAAAGAGGATAAAAGTTAAAAATTTATTTTTAAACATGTTAATAATATACAACAAATTAAAATGAATAAAAAAACTATTTGGATTACAGGTGGTAGCACTGGTATAGGCAAAGCTCTAGCAATAAAATTTTCTAATGAAGGTTGGAATGTTGCTATATCGGCTAGACGTGAAGAATTGTTAAATGAGCTTTCAGATAAATATGATAATATAACTGCATTTCCTCTTGACGTTACCGATAAAGAAAAATGTATCGAGGTATTTGCTAAGATTAAAAATAAATTCAATGATATTGATATTTGTTTTTTTTCAACAGGTACATGGAATCCAAAAAAAGAAAAAGATATAGATGTTGAACAAATAAAAGAGGTTTTTAAAGTAAATTTTTTCGGAACAGTTAATACCATTAAATCTGTAGAGCAATTTTTCAAAGACAAAAAAAGTGGCATAATTACTATTGTTTCTTCGATAGCAGGTTATAGAGGTCTTCCAAATTCAACTGGCTATGGTCCTTCAAAATCTGCATTAAATAATTTAGCAGAAAGTTTATATTTTGACTTTAAAAGATCCAATGTTCGAATTTGTTTAGTGTCTCCTGGATTTATAAAAACACCAATGACTGATAAGAATAATTTTAAAATGCCATTTTTAAAAACACCAGAATATGCAGCAGAAAAAATATATGATGGTTTAGTTAATAAAAATGTTTTTGAAATTCATTTTCCAAAAGAACTTACTTTAATTTTAAAACTTCTTAGTTTTCTACCAAGTAAAATTTATTTTGGTCTCGTAGGTAAGTTAACAAAATATCAAAAAAAATAATTAATCTTTAACAAACACAACCGTTAACTCTGCAACTTTAATACCAAACTTTGTCATTGTGGCTCTATTAATTGCAACTCTATCATCTTGTTTAAAGATCCAATCATCAAAAGTAATTTTCATTTCTTTACCCTTAACAGGAACTAATAATACATATTCAAATTTAAATGTAGGTCCATAAGAATAACCTGCTGCCTTACCCACTACGTCACCGGCTGTTCCTTCGTAATTATTTTCGTCAATTTTATTAATAGTCCATTCTCTATTTTGAACTTCTCCGTCATCCCAATTAAATTTTTCTTTTAGAATTAATTGTTTACCATCCCATGATCCATTTAAATCTGCAGAAAATTGTCTTGTGACTTTACCTGACCTGTTTTGTAAAATGCCCCAAGCCTTTACATTGCCAGTTAAGTATTCCTCTATGATTAATCTTGGTTTTTTGTTTTTAAAATCTTCTGGTTTCATTGCACTATTGTTTGAACAACTTGTAATTAAGAATATTAAAATTATCAATAAAATTGATCTAAAAATTTTTATATGTCGCATTATACTCTCCCTTTTGGTTTTTATTTATTTTGAAGTAAAAATTGTATTAGATCTATATTTTTGGATTTAAATCCCGCCTCACAATAAGAAAGGTAAAATTCCCACATTCTTTTAAATGTTAAGTCAAAACCTTGATTTTTAATTAAATCCCATTTTTTATTAAATTCATCTCTCCAAATTCTTAATGTATTTGCATAATGGTCTGCATAAGAAATGTAAGAATTTATAGTCAATCCATTATCTGAAACATATTTATTAATACTATTTTTATTAGGAAGAAAACCTCCTGGAAAAATATACTTTTGGATAAAATCTTGTTTATTTTTATATCTATCAAATAAACTGTCGTCTATAGTGATTGCTTGGATAGCTGCTTTACCGCCATCAGAAAGATTACCTTTAATTGTTCTAAAATAACTTTCTAAATAATTTTGCCCGACAGCTTCAATCATTTCAATAGATGCAATAGAGTTATATGTGCCTTTGAGATCTCGATAATCTTTAATCTCAATATTAACCTTTTCATTTAATCCACAATTATGAATTCTTTCTTTTGTATAATCGAACTGTTTTTTTGAAATTGTTATACAATCAAGTTTAACATCATATTTTTTACCAATATATTCAGCGAAACCTCCCCAACCACATCCTATCTCCAAAACTTTATCACCATTGTTGGGTTTAATTAAATCAATTAATTTCTGATATTTATTATTTTGTGCTTCGGATAAATTCTTTGTTTCTTTACCAAAAATTGCACTTGAATAAGTTAAAGTATCATCCAACCAAAGCGAAAAAAAATCATTTCCTAAATCATAGTGTTTTGAAATATTCTGTTTACTTCGGGCCTTTGTATTTTTAATTATTTTATTTTTTATAAAATTAATTATTGGTAAATCAAGTAAACCTGAAAACTTATAGATAACTTTAATATTTCTTGCAGTTAATTCTATTAAATTTGAAAGGTTATCAGTTTCAAATTCTCCACGCATATAGCATTCTGCAAATCCAATACTGCCACCTCTAATAAGATTGTAAGTAAAGTTTGGTTTTTTTATAATTAAACTTGTTTTTAAATCATGTTCTGGATTACCAAATTTTAGTATATCTCCATCAAAGGAAGTGATTTCTAAATAGCCATAATTAATACTTTTTAAAATATTAAAAACTAATTTATCTGATGCTTTATAAACAAACATTAATTTTCTACAGTTATATTGTTTTTTATTTTAAATCTTTTTTTAATGAATCTAATACCCTTACCCCATAACTTAAATGCCTCAAAATGTATCGCTAATATAATCTTAAAAGTCATTAAAGGGTGTTTTAAGTAAGATTTTATCATATTTGAGTTGGTTATTTCACTTTTTACTCCATCTTGAGATGCGTATAAAATTTTTCCTTCGTTGTCATTTTGATCAATAATTACAGAAATTTTATTACCAGGTTTTAATAATCTAAAAAAATAAACACAATCCATTTCTATAAAAGGAGATACATGAAATTTTTTCTTACACATATGCTGGACTAGATTACTATTAATATTAGTTTTAAAGATATAAGTGTGTTGTTCTCCAAAAGTATTTTTAACCTCATATAAAATGGATATTAAATTTGAGTTTTTATCATAAATATAAAAAACACTTAATGGATTAAAAACATAACCAAATATTCTTGGATAGCATAAAAGCTTTATTTGAATATCATTTGTATCAATGTTATTTTTTTTAAGATTATCTTTTACCCAACTTTCAACTAAACTACCATCTCTTGCTCCATGGTCCTTATCATAAAAGCTAATTATATTGAATTTGTTGTATGAAAATATTTTTAACTCTTTATCTAATAAATGTATTTCAGATAAATCAATTAATAACGAAAATACTTTATATTTGAAAAAATGTATTTTAGGTTTAAATCTTTTATGAACTACATTTCCAGTATAAATGAAAGAATTCTTAATCATTGAGTGAGTTTAACATATCAATTGAAGACTTTATTCCGTCTTCATGAAATCCGTAACCAAAATAACTTCCACAAAATAAAATGTTTTCTTTATTCTGAATTTTAACTAAATTTATTTGGTTACTTAATGCATTATTGTCATAATAAGGATGAGTAAATGCCACTTTTTTAAATATTTTATCCTCAGGTATTTTTAAGAAAGGATTTATTGTTAAAAAAATATTTCTATTTATTCGTAAATTTTGTAATTGATTTAACCAATAAGTAACTGATGTTTTTTCTAAATTATCCTTGTTTATTGAAGCATTCCAGGAACACCATGCTTTCTTATTTTTTGGCATAACAGTTTCATCAAAATGTATTACCGCTGTATTTTCCCTATAATTAAAATTTTTTAAGATTTTTTTTTCTTCTTCTGTTGGATTGTGAATAATCTTTAAAGCATCATCAGCATGTGTTGCTATTACTACTTTATCATAATCAAAAAATTCATTATCACCACCATAAAAAATTTTAACTCCATAATCATTTCTTTCAACTCTATTTATATTGTAATTTTTAAAATGTTCTCCACTTATTTGATCAATAATTTTATTAACATAAGTCTTGCTTCGGTTTTCAACAGTATACCATTGTGGTCTATTTTTTAATTTAAATAAACCATGATTTTTAAAGAAGCTTAAAAAAAAAGTTAACGGCATCTGTGAAGCCTCATAGGGTGGCATTGACCAAATAGCTGATACCATTGGTATAATATGATAATTAATAAAATATTTCGAAATTTTTATCTCTTTTAAATATTCTCCAAGCATTTTTTTATCATCTTTATTAATTTCTAATTTTTCACAACTTTGATAAAAACTAATTATCTCAAAAAACATTTTAATAAATTTAATATTAAACAAGTTTTTTTTATTTGAAAAAATACCTCCAATTCCTTTGCCACAATATTCAACACCATCATTAGTTTCAGATACTGAAAATGACATGTCACTTTTTTCAATTTTCACATTATTTTCTAAAAAAAAATTAATTAAATTTGGATATGTTTTTTTATTAAAAACCATAAATCCAATATCTACATTAATTTCTTTATTTAAATCGTATTGTACTTTTAGTGTATTTGCATGGCCTCCGAATTGATTTTCTTTTTCAAACAGATCTACTTTATGTTTTTTTGATAAATAATATGCTGCACTTAATCCAGATATTCCTGATCCTACTACTGCTATTTTCATTTAATGGTTTTTAAGCTGCAGTATCTTCGTACTCATCAATGGATGGACATGTGCAAAATAAATTTTTATCACCATAAACATTGTCTACTCTTCCAACTGGTGGCCAATATTTGGCTGTTCTTAAAAATTCAGATGGATACGCTGCTTCTTCTCTTTCATATTTATGATCCCATTTGTCTGATGTTAATGCAAGATGAGTATGTGGCGCATTCTTAAGTGGATTGTCAATTTTATCATATTTATCAGCCTGAATTTTATCGATTTCTGTTTTAATTTTTTCAAGTGTAGAGCAAAATCTCTTTATTTCACTTAAACTTTCACTTTCTGTGGGCTCAATCATCATTGTTCCTGCAACTGGCCAAGACATAGTTGGTGCGTGATATCCAAAATCTATTAGTCTTTTTGCTATATCTTCCTCTGTTATGCCTGTTTCTGCTTTGATTTTCCTAATATCTATAATGCACTCATGAGCTACGTTTCCACTTTTTCCTTTGTATAAGATTGGAAATGAGTCTTTCAATTTATGTGCTATATAATTTGCATTCAATATAGCAACTTGCGAGGCTTTTTTTAAACCTTCAGATCCCATCATTTTAATGTACATCCAAGAAATTGATAAAATACTTGCGCTACCCCATGGTGCTGCAGATACAGCTCCAATACCTGTAGCTGGTCCACAGTCTTTAATTACCGAATGCTTAGGTAAAAAACTTTCTAAATGCTTTTTACATGCTATAGGTCCCATTCCTGGACCACCACCTCCATGAGGTATACAAAATGTTTTATGAAGATTTATATGACAGACATCTGGTCCAAACTTACCAGGTTTTGCAATTCCTACTAAGGCATTTAAATTGGCACCATCCATATAAACCTGCCCACCATGCTTATGAACAAGTTCACAAATATCTGTTATCTTTTCTTCAAATACCCCATGCGTTGATGGATAAGTAACCATTAATGCAGCAAGATTGTTTGAATTTTCTTCCGTTTTTTTCTTTAAATCTTCAAAATCTACATTTCCATGTTGATCACATTTAACAACAACAACTTTCATTCCCACCATTTGTGCACTTGCAGGATTTGTGCCATGAGCTGAACTAGGTATTAAACAAACATTTCGATTATCTTCACGATTTTTTTCATGGAATTTACGAATTACCATTAAACCAGCAAACTCTCCTTGTGCTCCAGCATTTGGTTGTAATGATACACCTGAAAAACCTGTAATTGATCGTAGCCAATTTTTTAAATCTGTAAATAATTCTCTATAACCATCCATTTGCTCTACTGGAGAAAAAGGATGTGGTTGTGAAAATTCTTTCCATGTAACTGGTATCATTTCAGAAACAGCATTTAATTTCATTGTGCATGAACCCAGCGCAATCATTGATTTATTTAATGCTATATCTGAGTCTTCCAATCTTTTTAAATATCTCAACATTTCTGTTTCAGAATGATAACTATTAAAAACTGGATGATCTAAATAAGTTGAAGTTCTTAATAAATTTTTTGGTAAATTAGACAAACTCTCATTCATTGTTTCTTTTATAGTTTCTGAACAATTAAAAATTTTTAGTAATTGATTTGCTCTATAAAGATTTTTTCTTTCATCAAAAGAAACTGCTAACATTTCAGAATTTACTTTTCTGATATTAACCCCTTGATCTAATGCATTTTTATAAATTTTATCTGTCTTATCTAATGTTTTAACAGTTACAGTATCAAAAAAATAATCTGAATAAAGTTCGTAACCTGATTGTTTTAATTTATCTGCAAAATTTTTTGTTAATTGTGAAACACTCTCTGATATTTTTTTAATTCCTTGTGGACCGTGATAAACTGCATAAGCTGCCGAAACTATTGCTAATAAAGCTTGAGCTGTGCAAATATTGCTTGTAGCTTTATCTCTTCTAATGTGTTGCTCTCTAGTTTGAAGTGCAAGCCTATAAGCTTTTTTACCATGTTTATCTAGAGAAACGCCCACTATTCTTCCTGGCATTGATCTTTTGTACTCATCTTTACTAGCAAAAAATGCTGCATGTGGACCACCATATCCCATGGGTATGCCAAATCTTTGAGAGCTTCCCACCGCAATATCTGCGCCCAATTCTGCTGGTGTTTTTAATTTTGCTAAAGCTAATAAGTCACAAACTAGTACTGCTTTACCATTATGTTTATGAATTTTACTTATAGCCTCACTTGGATCTTTAATATCACCTAAAGTTCCTGGGTATTGAATAACGCCACAAATAATTTCCTCTTTAATATCTGCATCTTCATCTCCAACTATTATTTCCAGTCCTAAAGGTTTTGCTCTCGTTTTAACAACATCAATAGTTTGTGGATGACAATTTTTAGAAACAAAAACTTTTTTGGTTTTAGATTTAGAAACTCTATAACTTAAACTAATAGCTTCAGCCGCTGCAGTACCTTCATCTAATAAAGAAGCATTAGCAATATCCATACCTGTCAAATCAATTACCATTTGTTGAAAGTTTAATAACATCTCAAGTCTTCCTTGAGCCACCTCTGGTTGATATGGTGTATAAGATGTATACCACCCAGGGTTTTCTAGTATGTTTCTTAATATTACATATGGAGTATAAGTTCCGTAGTATCCCATACCAATAAAACTTGAGTATACTTTATTTTTTTTTGAAATATCTTTTAGTTTTCTGAGAGCTTTATACTCTGAATTAGGTTCGCCAATACCTAGATCATCTTTGAAAAGGATTTTTTCTGGTACTGTGCTTTTAATTAACTCATCTAAATTTTTAAATCCTAATTCTTGAAGCATTATATTTTGCTCTTCTTCTGAAGGGCCAATATGTCTTTGAATAAAATCTTTTTGTGCGTTTTTTAACATTTAACTGTTACCTTCTTTTGAAAATTTTTCATATTCCTCTCTATTCATTAAAGAGTCCATTTCAGAACTATCTTTAATTTTTAATTTAAAAAACCAAGCTGCACTTTCTGGATCAGAATTTACTTTTGAAGGATCATCTGCTATTGATTGATTATTCTCAATTACTTCTCCTGAGACGGGTGTATAAATATCGCTCGCTGCTTTCGTAGATTCTACTACACCAGCATTTCCATCTTTTTCGACTGATGAACCAACATCTGGCAATTCTACAAAAACTATATCTCCTAACATTTCAGTTGCATGTTGAGTAATTCCTACTGTTCCGATATTTCCATCTAATTTAATCCACTCATGTTCTTTAGAAAATTTAACTTCAGACATTTGTTCCTCCTTTGGCATAGTTTTTTTTATAAAATGGTAAATTACAAATACTTGCAGGTATTTTTTTTCCTCTAATCTCTAGGAATATTTTTGTATTTAATGATGAATAAATATTGTCAACATATCCCATTGCAATAGAGCAATCTACGCTAGGTCCAAAAGTTCCGCTTGTAATTTTTCCTATTTCTTTACTTTCTCCGTTGAAAATTTTAGTGTCTCCTCTAGCTATTACTCTAGTTTCAGGTTTTATTCCTACCCTTAATTTTTTAACTCCTTTTTGAATTTGATTTTTAATAATACTTGAGCCAGGATAATTGTCTTCAATTCTACTTTTTGATATTGCCCACTTAAGATTAGCTTCGATTGGGCTTGTTTTTTGATCTATATCATTTCCATATAAACAAAGACCTGCTTCAAGTCTTAGAGTATCTCTTGCTCCAAGTCCTATTAATTTTGATCCATTTTCAATAAGTAATTCTACAAATTTTTCTACTTTTTCATTTTTAATTGAAATCTCAAATCCATCTTCTCCAGTATATCCTGAACGAGTAATATAAATTTCAGTTTCTTTAAAATAGAATTTATCTCCATTCATAAATCTAAGTTTATTTGAATTTGGTATTATTTTTTCCAATACATTTTTTGCATCTGGACCCTGTATCGCAATTAAAGATAAGCTTTCATCCAAATTCATTGCATATTTTTTTTCTAATTTTTCTTCTATAATTTTATAATCTTGATTTTTGCAAGCAGCATTTAATATAATTAGATAACCTTTTTGAATTTTAGTTATTATTAAATCATCATAAATGCCTCCTTCTTTATTCATCAAAAATGAATATTTACTTTGATTTAAATTTAATTTTTTTAAATCAATTGGAAAAATATTTTCTAAATCTTCTGTAAGATTATCATCTCCAAAAATAAACAATTGACCCATATGAGAAACGTCAAAAATGCCTGAATTTGATCTTGTAAATTTATGTTCTTGAATAATTCCATCTTTATATTGAATTGGCATTTGATAGTCTGCAAATTCAACAAATTTTGCACCATACTTTTGATGAAGATTAAATAATGAAGTTTTTTTTGTTTCCATATTAACTCTTTTTAACCCCCTCTGTCTTTTTGCCTGAGAGATTTGCTCCTTCGGCGAGAATAATTCTCTTTCCAGAGTTAATATGTACGGTCCTTTTGCCTGAGAGTTTCCGGGGTGGTTGCTCCTTCGGCGCTACTCGTAAGTAGTCTCTCCCGTAGGAAATTTATATCACAAATAATTAAATTATTTTAGCTTTTTTTGCTTTTTCCAACAAAGAGAAAAACTGAATTAAAACAGCAATTATTATGATGGTCCCTCCTATTAATACAATAAATTGTGGAGTTTCCTCTAAAAACATCCAAGCCCAAAAAGGACCAAAGACTGCTTCGGTCATCATTAATATTCCTACCATTGCCGACAAAGTTTTTTTTGCTCCTATAGTTATAAAAACAAAACCAAGTCCAACTTGAAAAAAACCAGCTATAAAAGCTAATAGAATATCATGTGAAGATATATTTATTTTTGTAGAAACAAAATAGCCAATTAACATTGCTACAATACCTGCAAAAAGTTGTAATGGTACCATGTCTACTTTTGGATATTTTCTTACTATTATTATTAAAACTGCAAAAGAAATTGGCATTATAAAAGCAACAAGATTACCAGATAGTTGTCCTGGAGATAAAGAATTGCCTACCATTAATATTATTCCTGTAATTGCAAGTATTATAGAAAGTAGAGTTAATTTAGATATTTTTTCCTTAAGAAATAAATAGCCAAAGATTGCTAAAAAAATTGCTTGAGTTTGAATAATAAAATTAGTGTTAGCGACTGTTGTTTTATACATAGCAAAAACATAAGCACTAAAACCACAACCAAGTATTATACCACCAATAAAACCTGGTAAACCCGACTCATATAATGTAACAAAAAATTTTTTTTTATAAGTGAATAATAAAAAGATACTAACCAAAATTACAAAAAATAATTGTCTCCAGAATAATATTTGCCAAAGTGTAGCACCTTCAAAAGATTTAACTATTAATCCACCAAAACTTAGACAAAATGCACCTAAAAATATTAATAATGGACCTGGTAATTTTTGAATTATATTCACTATATTTGGGAAATTAAATTTTGAGTTTCCATCTCATATAGCTTAAATAAAGTTACTGCATCTGAAAGTTCAATTTCTTTGAATTTAATTTTTGAACCAGAGGATATTTGTACTAACCTGTCATAATCTGCACTTACCACAACACCAATCTTTGGATAACCTCCTATTGTACCATGATCAGAAAGCATAATAATTGGATTACCATCAGGAGGAACTTGAATTACTCCTTTTAATAAACCTTCTGATTTAATATTGGGACTAACAATATTTTCTATTTTTGGTCCTTCTAATCTCATCCCCATTCTGTCAGATAATTTTGAAACAGTAAATTCTTTTTCAAAAAAGTTTTTTATTCCTTCTTCAGAAAAATAGTTAAAATTAGTTCCTTTAATTACTCTTATATTTTCTACTTTCGAATTAAAATAATTAATTTTCTTTTTTTCTTGATTTAAATTTAACTTAGAAATATTTATTTTTTGACCTTCATCTAATTTTTTACCTTCGTTTGAACCAATATTGGCTTTTGTGTTTATTGAACAACTTCCCCATTGTAATTTTAGATTAAACTCACCACTAACTGCAAAATAACCATAAACAGATTTATTTGTTGATAGAATATCAATCTCATCTCCGTTTTCTAATTGATAACTTTCATAACAATTACCTTCAATTTTATTATCTTTTTTTCTTATTTCAAAAATAACATCTCCAGTAATTGCAATATTAATTTTATCGCCACTATATTTTAGTAGAGGACCTTGATAAGCAAACTCTATTACAGGTAAATCTAATTTATTGCCAACTAATTTATTAGCTAGCAAGTAATTCCTGTTATCCATAGAACCACTAAAAGGAATGCCTATGTGATACAAATTATTTCTTCCTTTATCTTGAAAAGTTGTATTAACTCCTGCTCTTATTATTTCAAAATAATTATTACTCATTAAAATTCTTATACTCTTCTATTGCTATTTGTTTAAAGATAACTGTATCCCCCGGATTAATTAAATTTGGCTCTTTTTCTTTTGAGCTATCAAATACTTCTAAAGGTGTGTTGCCAATAATATTCCATCCTCCAGGACTTTCAAAAGTATAAATATCTGCAAATTGTTCTGTTATTCCAACAGATCCTTTTGGAACTTTTACTCTTGGGGTTTCTAATCTTTGAACTCTCATATTTTTATCTAAATCACCCAAGAAAGGCATGCCAGCTATAAAACCTGTCATATAACAGAAATATTCTTTATCGAAAAAATTTCCTATAATTTTTTCTTTACTTAAATTTAATTTTTCTTTCAATCTTTCCATATCTAAGGATAATGAATCATCACAACAAACTGGTATTTCTATTTTCTTATTAACAATTTTTTGAGTTTCTTTAATCTCAAGATTTTCAACTTTATCTTTAATTTCTTTAAAATTTGTTAATTTAAGGTCATAAGAAATAATTAATTTATTATAAGAAGGAGTTAGATTGTTTATTCCTTTAATATTTTTTTCTTTAATAGTATTAAAATATTTTATTACATCAGAATTAATCGTTTTATTAACTTCACCTCCAAAATCGCAATATAATGCTGCGTCACCAAGATTTGATATATTTTTTATCATGCCATGTTATACTTCAACAATTAAGACTATGGAAATTAATATCAATTGTGATTTAGGGGAAAAATCAAAACACCATTCTAATAAGAATGATCCAGATTTACTTGATATAGTGAATTCTGCTAATGTCGCATGCGGCTTTCATGCAGGTGATGTTGAGACAATGCATCAGGTTGTTCAAATTTCCAAAAAAAATGGTGTGAGTGTTGGGGCTCATCCTTCTTTTAATGATCCTGAAAATTTTGGAAGAGAAAGAATGAATTTATCATCTTTAGAAATTAAAAAGTTAATTTTTGATCAGTATGATATTTTGCAGAAGATCTCAGTACAATATGGAAGAAATGTAACGCATATAAAACCTCATGGTGCTTTAAATAATATGGCTTGTGAAGATATAGAGCTAGCAACTACTTTAGCTAGTGCAATAAATGACATCAGTAAAGATTTAATTTATTTAGTACCAACTGGTTCAAAAATGGAAATAGCCGCTAAGAAATTTAATATGAAAATAGCATGCGAAATTTTCGCAGATAGAAATTATGAAGATGACGGAAATTTAGTATCTAGAAAAAAACCTCATGCATTAATAATTGATCCTGAGCAGGCCAAAAAACATGTATTAAGTATGGTAAAAAATCAGTCACTTAATTGTCACAGTGGAAAGCAAATACCTTGTGAAATTGACTCTGTATGCATACATGGTGATAATGAAAGTTCATTAGCTACCGCAAAATCTATTAGAGATAATTTGGCAAATAATGGACTAAAATTAAAACCTTTAAACTTAATGGAGAAATTTATCTAATGATAAAAAAATATTTAATTACATCTTTTTTAATTATGTTGTTTTCTGTGCAGTCCAATGCTGCTGGTACAAGTGATAGCGGTTCGTCAAAAGTTAAATCTAATTATGATAAAGCTGTTGTGCTTATTAAATCTGCAAAAAAATATGAAAAAAAAGGAAAAACTGAGAAAGCAATTAAAAGATATAAAAAAGCACAAAAATTATTAATTGTTTCAAATAAAAAAAAACCACTACAGGCTGACACTCTAAATTATTTAGGTTTTACAACTAGAAAACTTGGTGATTATGAGAATGGTGAAAAATATTATTTACTTGGATTAGAAATTGAACCAAAACATATTGGAATAAATGAATATTTGGGTGAATTATATGTAGCTACTAATAGAATAGATCTTGCAAAAGAAAGATTAAAAATATTAGAAAACTGTAAATGTGAAGAGTACAATGAATTAAAAGAAATTATTGCAGGAACAAAAAAATCTAAATATTAAATCATATGCTTGATATCCAAGATCCAAATGAAGCAAGAAAGGTCATAAGAGAAAATAAATATAAAGATCAAACAGCTGGATCTTCTAATAAGTACGTTCAAGGTAACCTTTGTATTCTTCCAAGTAAATATGCAATGGATTTTGCATCTTTTTGTCAAAAAAATCCTAAACCTTGTCCACTTATTGGTTTTGGCACTAAAGGTGATCCATCACTAAAAGACTTAGGTGATATAGATATAAGAACTGATGTGCCCCAGTATAGAGTTTGGGAAAAAGGAAAACTAGTAGATGAACCATATGACATCAAAAAATATTGGAATGATGATTTAACAACATTTGTTTTGGGATGCTCTATGTCATTTGAACTACCCTTAATAGAAGCTGGGATACCAATTCAACATATAGAAAATAATACCATTGTACCAATGTATCAAACTTCAATCGATTGCGAGCCAGCTGGTCAGTTTTCAGGAAAACTCGTTGTATCAATGAGACCTCTAAATTCAAAAGATGCAATTAAATCAATACAAATTAGTTCTAGGTTTCCAGCTGTTCATGGGGCACCCATTCATTTAGGGGATCCTAGTGAAATTGGAATTAAAGATATAATGAAACCTGAATATGGAGACGCTCCAAGAATATTAAAGAACGATGAAATACCAGTTTTTTGGGCTTGTGGAGTAACACCTCAATCTGTTCTTGAAAATTCAAAACCAGATTTTTGTATTACGCATAGTCCAGGTAAAATGCTTATAACAGATAAGTTAAATAACGAATTAGCAGCTATATAATTAATTTCCCAAAAAAACTTTTGTAACTTTTTCATTATCAATTAAATCTTTAGATTTGCCATCAATAACTAATCTACCACTTTCGAGCACATACCCTCTATCAGCCATACTTAAAGCTAATCTAACATTTTGTTCTACAAATAGAATTGATATACCCTCATTAACTATATTTTTAAAAATCTTAATTAGATCTTTCATTACTAAAGGTGAAAGACCCAAAAAAGGTTCATCAACCATTAAAAGTTTTGGAAGGCCCATCATGCCTCTTGCAATTGCTAACATTTGTTGTTCACCACCTGACATTGTTCGAGCAAGTTGGCTTGATCTGCTCTCTAATTTAGGAAATATTTTATAAATTTTATCTAAAGAAGTAGACAATTGTTCTTTTGCTTGAGGATGCCACGCACCTAATAAAAGATTTTGCATAACAGTTAAATGAGGAAATACTCTTCTTCTTTCAAGAACATGTGAAATTCCAAGTTGAGTTCTTTTAAATGTTGGTATCTCAGAAATTGAGTTATTATTAAAATAAATACTTCCTTTTCTATGATGAACTAAGTTACTAATCGTATTTAAAATAGTACTTTTTCCAGAACCATTAGGTCCTAAAAGAGCGACCATTTCAGCTTTTTTTACGTTAATTGAAACGTCCCAAATCACTTGAAAATCATCATATAAAACATCAATATTTTTTACATCAAGCAGCATCAAAAGTTCCTAGGTATGAGTCTATTACTTGTTTATTATTTTGAATTTCTTTAGGTGAACCAAATGCAATTCTTTGTCCTTGATCTAAAGCTAGAACGCTATCTGAAATTTCCATTATAATATTAATATTGTGTTCAATTGTAACAATAGTTACTCCAGATTTTCTAAGTTTTTTTATTAGTTCCACTAAACCAGGTATAGTTTTTTGATCAACTCCTCCAGTTACCTCATCCATTAAAAGTAATTTTGGTTCAATAGCCATTGCTCTTGCCATTTCCAATCTTTTTCTTTGTCCTGTAGATAGCTCTCTTGCAAAATGATGTCGTTTTTCAACCAAATCAACAAAATCAATTATTTCTAAAGCTTTGTCTCTTGCTTTTTTGATATTTTTTTCTTTTACAAAAGAACCGATCATAACATTTTCAAGTAAAGTTTGATCTGCAAATGGCTTTAATTTTTGAAAAGTTCTTCCTACGCCTAGGCTACTTATTTTATCGGGACTTAACCCAAAAATATCTTTATTAAAAAATTTCACATTACCTTGATCTGCTTTTGTGTAGCCCGTAATTAAATCAAATAACGTTGACTTTCCTGCTCCATTTGGTCCAATAACTCCTAGAATAGTACCCTCATCTACCTTAAATGAAATATTATCATTTGCTTTAATTCCACCAAAGGATCTACTTAAATTTTCAACTGACAATATCGTCATCTATGTTTTTTCCTTTCTAAAATATCTTTTGGAACAAACGATATGAGTCCATCCGGTCTGAAAATACAAATTATCATTAAAATTAATCCATAGAGAATTAAGTCAACAGCGCCTCCTGTGCCTCCTAAATAAATTCTTGAATATTCAGAAATAGGAATAAGAATTGCTGCACCTATGATTGGTCCCCAAACATTTCCTATTCCACCAAGTACAGTAATCAATAAAACTATTATTGATATCTCAATATTAAAAACTCTATCTGGATCAATAATTAAAATATATTGGGCAAATAAACTTCCCATTGGGGTCATTATCATGGCTGATATCACATAAGCTATAATTTTATAATTTGAAACATTTATACACAAACTTGAGGCTGCTTGTGGATCATCTCTTACTGCCCTTAACCTATATCCTAACTTTGATCTACTTAAGATCCATACTAAAAAAAATGTAATTATAAAAAAAACTAAAAAAATATAATAGTAAGGAACTTTACTACTATGAAATTGTAAAGCTAACCATGAGTCTTTTGAGGTCATTGGTACCCAAAGACCAGATGCTGCACCCACTAAATCCCACCTCTGAAAAACTACCTGAAAACTAATACCTATTAATAGAGTTGCAATTGCAAAATAATGTCCACTTAACCTCAACATTGGTACTCCAATTAAAATTGCAAATATTCCTGAAATTAAAATTCCAAATGGCATGCTAACCCAAGGAGAAATTCCATATTGAATATAAAAAAATGATGTTGCATAAGCTCCTATTCCAAAAAAAGCTCCGTGACCTAAGCTAATTTGTCCAGAAAATCCTGCTATTACATTCCATGACTGAGCCATAACAGCATGCATAAAAATCATTATAAATAAATGAAGATAAAAAGAATTTAGTCCAA
>CABYXQ010000003.1 GCA_902522915.1 uncultured Pelagibacteraceae bacterium
AAACAACCATATCGATCTATTCCACTAGATAAATTTAAAGATATAATTTCATCAAATTTTAATTTTTATTGTTTGCAAAGTGAGATTTGGGAAAGTGATCAAAAAACTTTTAATGATTTAAATCTAGCAAATAAAGGTAATTTAAAATTTAAAGCTCTTAGTGCATTCATGATGAATTTAGATTTAGTTATATCAGCGGATACTTCAATACTTCATTTAGCTGCATCTTTAGGTAAAGAAACTTGGGGTGTGCTATCAATCGACCCCGATTGGAGATGGGGTAAATTTCATGAATTTTATAAGTATAAAAATTTGAAAATATATAAACAAAATAAATTTAATGACTGGAATGAAGTAATAAAAATAATTAACAAAGATCTTAAAGAAAAAATACAAACTTAATTTTAGATATTGTTAGGTTTGTATTTAAATAAAGTTTTTTTATTTTAATTTAAATGCTACCAATGCATTTCCTATATCTACTAGTTTAGGATAACTATCTTTCAAAACCCTACCCCCTGTTGAATGAACAATTATATATTGATCATTATTTGCAATATATGTTGTTGGTGGGGCTGAGCCTATAAATGGAAGTTCCTTACTAAAAAGAATTTCTCCATTATTCGAGTCAAATATATAAATTTTTTTATCTAGTGTTCCCGTTGCTATAATTATATTTCCACTTGTTGCAGTTGCACCACCGATATTTTCAGTTCCTGTTATCGGTATTCCCTTTTTTGTTAATTCATTATATTCACCAAAAGGCACTTGCCATATTATTTTTCCATTATTTAAATTTAAAGCTGTTAGAGTTCCCCAAGGAGGTTTAATTGGTGGATATCCGTATTTGTCTTTAGCAAATTTGAATTTACTTTTATATTTTGGAATTAATTTATTTTTATCTTTATTTACATTTATTAGTTCACTTTCTACAAGCATATTGTTGCTTGTAATATACATGATACCTTTTTTTGAATCTACGCTAGCTCCTGGCCATTCTGCACCTCCATGAAAATTATATTGAAGACCTTTTTTGTTAATATGATGAGGTTCGTAGAAACCAAACGTATAGCTTGAATATTTTTGTTTTAGTCTCAACGCTTCGTCTTTGTCATAGGACCAAATATCATTAAGTTTAAAGACATTTCTTCCAAAAGGTTCTGGCAATATAAAATCTGCTTGATAAGGACTTGTTCTTTCACCGGGAATTGTAGAGGTTGGAACTTTTCTTTTTATATAATCATATATTGGTTCTCCAGTAACTCGATCCAATATTAATGTATTTGCTCTTTTAGTAGGTACAACAACAACATCTAACATTTTAGAGTCTTTCTTAATTTGAGTTAACATTGGAGGAGAAGGGATATCGTGATTCCAGATATCGTGTGATGTTTCTTGAAAATGCCATAGGATTTTTTTTTGTTCAATTGACAATGCTATCACACTGCTTGAAAATAAATTATCTCCTGGTCTTAAAGAACCATCGAAATAACTATGTGGGTTACCTGTTACAGTATATACAATCCCTCTATCTAAATCTGCAGATATCCCTCCCCATGGATTTGCTCCAGAGTTATTATATGATTTACCTCCTACTCTATAGTTAAGTTTCTTATAATATTTTAACTTCCATTCAACTTTACCAGTATACAAGTTGTAAACTTCGAATGCTCTATCCCATGTTGCTAAAATAATTTTATCTTTATAGACAACCGGTGGTAATACATTTAGACCTGTTCTAACTTGGCCCTTACTGCCAAAAGAAGATATCAGTTGTCCATTTTTTGGATCTAGTGCTATTAATCTTTCTCTATTCGAAAATAATAACCGTGGATTTTCATTTTCACTTTTATTTCCTGCCCAATAAGTTAAACCTCGTCTAGCAACAGAATTTCCAAAATTTTTAGATTTCCAAATTAGATTTCCAGTCACACCATCTATAGCAGCAATAAACCCTCCAGAAATTGGTGTATAAATAATACCATTCACTACTATTGGATTTGCTTGAATATCTCCTTCAAAACCCTCAGATCTAAATATCCAAGCTACTTCCAATGCCGATGCATTTTTACTGTTTACTATATCAAGATTTGAAAAACGAATTGCATTATCATTTCCATGACTTTTGTACCAATTGTTTGTTATTTCTGGAACCTCATTTTTACTTATAGTGAAATTTTTATTACTTTTAATATTTATTTTATTTGGTAATTGTTTTCTGCTAACGCTATCTTCTATTGTCCAGTGATTTATGTGGGAACTTAAAAATTTAATGAAAATATTTTCTATCGTTTTGTCTATTTTTGTATGTATCTTTTTTAGTAAATTATTGTTCAGATTTTTAAAAGAATAAGTGATACTACTTTGATTTATATAGCTCGTATCAATTTTTTTATAATCTTTCCAAATCCAAAAAATTAGAAAAAAAAAAGCAAGTATAAAAAATATAGATAATTTTTTTTTCATAGATGAGATTTGTACTAATATTTATTGTCTAAAACGTTTTATTTTAATTGTTATAATATACTAAAATAAATCTATTAAGCTATTGGGTTAAGATGTCTCTTTTGTTAGTTGTACTATTTTTTTTTAATCCTTTATTCTGCTCATATCATAAAGAAAATTTTCTAATTTAACATATAAATTATTGCCATAATTATAATTACTACTATAGCCCATAAAGATAGATTTTTTAGAAACTGTTTCAGTTTAGAGTTTGATTGTAAAAAAGCTGGGAGCACTAAAATAAGAACTCCTATCATGAATACTACAGGTAAAATCTTATCCATTATTTTCTGAATTATATTGAGGGTGTTTAGATAGTGGACGATTTTTATGCTTAACAACTATCGAACCGTCTACAACTTTAATATCATAACCCCAATTATCCCATCCTTTCATAGATAAAGACTCGCCAAGCTCATCTACAAGAGTTTTTGGGTAAACATAGCATCCTTCTTTATCTCCATATTGTTCTCTTGCTTTATCCATCTTTTTTTTAACTTCCATATGTAAATCTAATGGAACTTTTAAATCACGACCTAGTAAATAACTTAAATTCATATCTTTACATGCAAGATCCATTGTAAATCCAGCTTCATATTTTTGATTAAAAATATGTGGAACAACTGTTTCCCAGGCAAAAGAGTTACCTGCTGAAACTCTTATAGCGTCAAAAAAATTTTCTAAATCTAGTCCTGCTCTTTTTGCAATCATCATACATTCAGATGCAGCAACCATATTAGTAAATGCAAGCATATTAGATACAACCTTTGCAATAGCACCAGCGCCTATATCTCCACACAAAACAACTACTTCTCCTATTGCATCCTGTAAAACTTCTTTCCAAATTTTAAAAGTTTGTTTATCGCCTCCAGCTAAGCAAACCATATTATTATTTTGCAAAGCGTAAACTCCTCCTGTTAAAGTAGCCTCAAGCATTAAAACATTATATGTTGCAGCTTTACTTGATAACTTTTGTGTTTGTTTAAAGTCAGTTGTTGAAGTATCTATCCAAACCATATTAGGTGAAGCATTATGCAATAAACCATTTTTACCATCTACTACTTCGAGAACATGTTCAGGTTTCGGTAAACAAGTTAGTACTCCATTGCATTGGGAAGCTAAATCTTTTATAGAGCTAGCCGTAATGACATTTTTAGGTAGATCCTTTACTTTGTTATTATCAATATCAAAAGCTACTAATTTATATTTCTTTGATTTATATAAATTATTTAAAATTGGTGCACCAGCATTTCCTAAACCAATAACTCCTAACGTTACAACATCATTCATAAGTTTTTCCTTTTAAGGTTTTAATCAAAATCAAACCATTCATTATATTTATCTTTATTAATTTTTATATAATTTGGCAGATTATCTAAGCTTACTCTTTCTAAGCTAAATTTATTATCATATTTTTCATCTATGGATGAATCTGATTTTGTAAAATGATTATAGTTTACATATTTTTGCTTAATTTTTTTTTTAATATCTTCAATATCGATCTTTTTAGTTTCAAACTCCGAATGCATCTCATCATTTAAATACTTTTTAAGTAATTGTTCAGGTGTTTTTAAATTAGTAAAATGCCACCCTCCATTTTCTACAATTTTTAAATCAATAAATTTAGAGTTAGAGAATAAAGTGTCTAATCTCAAAAAATTATATTTTTTTGGTTTTATATTTCGAAGCCATGAAATACTTTTTAAATTTTTTTTTTTACATGCTTTGCTGCCGTACCAATCAAGTTTAGGGTAAGCTAAATTAAACTTATAATAATATAAATTTTGTTTAAACAAAATATGCTTTGATTTATTTACAAAAAAATTAATATTTTCTAAATTTGGGATTTCGTCATTATCGCTATAAATTATATAATCTTCGTCAGTCGCAAGGTTTAATCCTCTTATAATTTCATCTCTTTGAAATTCAATTCTTTTTATACTATTAGATCTTTTTATTACTCCGTCACTGTTATTTTGTTGAGCTTCTTCAACTGGATCTTTCTCAACCACAATATGAATAATTTTATCTTTAAATTTTTTAAAATTATTTGGATCAAATTTTATTTTCTTGCTATTGCCGCTATGAGTAAAAGTTGCCTCACTAACTACAAATTTATCAACAAATTCATTTAAAATATTAAATCTTAGGTCCATCATTAAATCTTCTTCAAAATATGTGGTGCAATCAAAGATTTTCATTAATATTTATTTTATATGATTAATAAATTTTACCATTTAATATCATAATTTACTTTATAACTTGGAATTCTTTTTTTTAAATAATTTAAATCTAAAGCACAATCTTTGTAACCTTGAATAATAGTATGCAAATAAGTTGAGTTAGGTTTTTTTTTAAAATAAATTTTTTGAATATAAATCAATACTTTCTTTTTATTTATTTTAAAATATTCTTTTTGATAATAATTATAATCTACACCCTCATAACCATCTAATTCTTTTTCATCCTGTTTTGATATTCTCCAAATTGCTCCAGGAACATTGAAGCTTTTATTTTTAACAACATTAGCATGACCATATATGGATCTATGAGTTTTATGACTAAAACAAAGATTAAAACCTTTCAAAGTAAATTTTTTTATAAAAGATGAGTCTTTGCATCTTTCAGCCATCTGTTTATGATTTAAATTACTGCCGTAAGCAAAATATAACATTAACGTTTTTCAGCTATTTGAATATTTTTTTCTTTTACAAGTTTCATAATTTCTAAATTACAATTATCTATCTTATTTTGGTCAGTGCTCCTCATAACTATTGAAACTCCCAATTTACCAGCTTGAAAAAAAGGATAACTACCTATCTCTACTTCTTTATTTTTATCTTGAATACCGGTCAGTGATTTTGCTATTTCACTTTCAACTGTTCTTAAATTAATTGTAAGACTTAAAATTGGTTCTCCTCCAATAATCTTATTTGTTATACCGCCTAGCATTGATTTTAAAATTGATGGAACCCCTGGTAAACAAAATACATTATCAACGCAAAAACCTGGTGCCCCACTGGTAGGATTTAAAATTAATCCAGCATTCTCAGGCATCCAAACCATTTTTTGTCTGCCTTCATTAAATTCTCCAGGTTTGTAATATTGCTCAAGAATTTTAAAAGCTTCTTTATGAATTTCATATTTTAATCCAAAGGCTTTAGATATTGACTCAGCAGTTATATCATCGTGAGTTGGACCTATTCCACCTGTGGTAAAAACATAATCGAAAGTTGATCTGAAAAAATTTACAGTATCTATTATTGTTTTTTCAATATCTGGTATAACCCTAACCTCTTCTACTTTAACACCAATAGAATTAAGCCACGTTGCTAGTGTTGATGTATTACTATCTTGGGTTCTGCCTGATAAAATTTCATTACCAATTATTAGAATTCCAGCATTAACTTTTGCTTTTTTTGCCATATGAAATATATAATTTAGTAATGGAATTTACCAATTCTTTAATAAAAGGCAAACTAATCAAAAGATACAAAAGGTTCTTTACTGACGTGCAATTAAGTAAAGAAATTGTCACAGCTCATTGTCCAAATACTGGTTCAATGAAAGGTTTGTTAGATGAGGGTAATGAAGTCTATTTATTACCAAATAATGATCCAAAAAGAAAACTTAAATTTGGACTTGAAATTATAAAATCTAGAAAAAATTTAGTAGGTGTTAATACTCATATGGCAAACAGGATAGTTGAACACGGAATTAAAAATAATTTAATAAAAGAGCTTAGTAATTACAACACTATTAAACCTGAAGTTTTTTTCAATAAAGAGACAAGATTTGATTTTTTATTAGAGAAAAAGGATCAAAAAACTTTTATTGAGGTGAAAAATGTTACATTATTTAGAGAAAAAGAGACCGCAGAATTTCCAGATGCTCCAACAGCAAGAGGTATTAAGCATTTATTGACCCTTATTGATGCCATAAAAAAAGGATATAAAACTTATTTAATATTTTTAGTTCAAATCCAAAACATGGAATATTTTAAAATAGCTAAAGATATTGATGAAGAATATTATAAAAATTATTTAAAAGCTAAAAAAGCTGGAGTAAATTTTTTAGCATACAGATGTGCTATAAATTCAAAGAAAATTTTTATAGATAAAAAAATTAAAATTATTAATGACTGAATATAAAGAAAAATTTGAAAAAATGAGAATTGCTGGAAAACTTGCGGCAAGAACATTGGATATGTTAACAGAAAATATTAAGGAAGGTGTCTCTACAAATTATATCGATAAATTAGGATATGAATTTATAAGAGATAACGGAGGTCACTCAGCTCCGCTTTATTATAGAGGATTTACAAAATCTCTCTGTACATCTTTAAACCACGTTATCTGTCATGGAATACCGTCTGATAGAATATTACAAGATGGCGAAGCATTAAATATTGATGTAACCGCAATAGTTGATGAACACTACGGTGATACAAGTAGAATGTTTTGTATAGGCAAAACTCCTGTTAAACTAAATAATCTAATTGATGTAACATATGAGTCAATGATGAGAGCAATCAAGATTTTAAAGCCTGGAATTAAATTAGGTGACATTGGCTATGAAATTCAATCCTATGTTGAAGATAAAGGTTTTTCAGTTGTGAGAGATTTTTGTGGTCATGGCATAAGTACTACATTTCATGAACCTCCAAATATATTACATTATGGAAGTAAAAATTCAGGTATGGATCTAAGACCTGGTATGACTTTTACTATTGAACCTATGATTAATGCAGGTAAATATGATGTTAAAATGTTAAATGATGGATGGACTGCAGTTACAAAAGATAAATCTTTATCAGCGCAATTTGAACATACATTAGGAATAACTGAAAATGGTTATGAAATTTTTACAGAATCTGCTAAGGGTTATTTAAAGCCCCCATACTTATAATTAATGATTAAAAGATACTCGCGAAAAGAATTAACTGATATTTGGTCAGAAGAAAATAAATATAAAATTTGGCTTGATGTCGAAGTAGCAGCTGCCCAAGCAATGGAAAAACTTGGTCAGATACCTAGAGGAGTTTCTTCAGTTGTAAGAAAAAAAGCTAAAATAAATGTAAAAAGAATTCATCAAATTGAAGGACAAGTTAAACATGATGTGATTGCTTTTTTGACTTCAGTCACAGAAAAAGCTGGAATCAAAGCAAGATACTTGCATCAAGGAATGACGTCATCTGATGTATTGGACACTAGCTTTAACATTCAAATGGTTCAATCTGGAAAAATCATTCTAAAAGACATAGATCAAATTTTAAAAGTTTTAAAAAAACAGGCTAGAAAATATAAATTCACTCCCTGTATGGGAAGAAGTCATGGTATTCATGCAGAACCAATTACATTTGGATTAAAATTAGCTTCATTTTATGAGGAATTTAAAAGAAATAGAAAAAGATTAGAAGATGCAATTAATGAAGTTTCAACTTGTGCAATATCTGGTGCTGTTGGAACATTTGCTAATATAAATCCTAGTGTTGAGAAATATGTTGCAAAAAAATTAGGATTAAAGGTTGAGCCAATATCTACTCAAATTATTCCAAGAGATAGACATGCTTTTTATTTTTCAGTTCTAGGAATTATTGCAGGATCTATCGAAAGAGTCGCTGTTGAGATAAGGCATTTACAAAGAACAGAAGTTTATGAATTACAAGAATACTTTTCAAAAAAGCAAAAAGGTTCTTCAGCTATGCCCCATAAAAAAAACCCTATATTAAGTGAAAACTTAACAGGTCTTGCAAGAATGGTTAGGAGTGCTGTAATACCTGCCTTAGAAAATATTGCTCTATGGCATGAAAGAGATATTTCGCATTCAAGTGTTGAAAGAAATATTGGTCCTGATGCTAATATTACAACTGATTTTGCATTAGTGAGATTAACAAATATCCTTGATAATATGATTATATATCCAAAGAGGATGTTAGAAAATTTAAACATTACTAATGGGTTAATTTTCTCTCAAGAAGTTATGCTAGAATTAACTAAATCTGGACTAAGCAGAGAACAATCCTATAGAATTGTTCAAAATTATGCAAAGAAATGCTTCTCAGAAAATTTAAATTTATTTGATGTGATCTCATCTGATGAGTTAATTATGAATAAAATCACTCCCAAAAAATTAAAATCAATATTTAGCTACGCAAAACACTTTAAAAATGTAAACTTTATCTTTAGAAGAGTTTTTAAATAATGAAAAAAGGTAAAAAATTATATGAAGGTAAAGCTAAAATCATTTATGCAACAAATGATAAAAATTTAGTCATTCAATATTTTAAAGATGACGCTACAGCTTATAATAATCAAAAAAAATCTACTATTGAGGGAAAAGGTGTTTTAAACAACAGAATATCAGAGCATATTCTCTCAAATTTATCTGAAGTTGGAATTAAAAATCATTTAGTAAAAAGAATTAACATGAGAGAACAGCTGGTTAAGCTTGTAGAAATTATACCTATAGAATTTATTGTAAGAAATATTGCAACAGGATCATTGACTAAAAGACTAGGTATTGAAGATGGAACTGTTCTTGATAGACCTTTAATAGAATATTGTCTTAAAGATGATAAACTTGGAGACCCAATAATTAGTCGTGAACATATTTTAACTTTTAATTGGCTTAATGATATGCAGCTTGATTGGATTGATGAGAATTTATCAAGATTAAATGACTTTCTTCAGGGAATGTTCAGAGGTGTTGGTATAAAATTAGTAGATTTTAAAGTTGAATTTGGTTTTACAAATGAAAGTGGAAAAACTGAAATTGTATTAGCTGATGAGATAAGCCCTGACACATGTAGATTATGGGACTCACTTACAGACAAAAAACTTGATAAAGACAGATTTAGAAAAGACCTAGGTGATCTTATCCCAGCATATACAGATGTAGCAAAAAGACTTGGTATACTTCATGAACAATCGAATGTTTCAGCAGTAAATGTTACAAAACTTTCATCAGTTAAGAGAAAACGTAAATGAAGATTTCTGTAATTATTACACTTAAAAAAGACGTGCTTGATCCTCAGGGAAAAGTAATCCACCAAACCTTAGATGGAATGGGTTTTAATAATATCAATGAGGTAAGACAGGGGAAGTATTTTGAAATAGATGCTAAAGAAAATGATCCAAAAAAAGCTAAAGATAAAGTTGAAGAAATGTGTAAAAAACTTTTAGCTAATCTTGTTATTGAAAATTATAAAATTATTGATGCACAATAATTAATGAAATCATCAGTCATTACATTTCCTGGTTCTAATTGTGATCGAGATATGGATGTAGCATTAAAAAAATTTGGTTTTAAAAACAAAATGGTTTGGCATGATGATGTTGAGCTTCCAAAAAGTGATTTAGTGGTTTTGCCTGGTGGTTTTTCTTATGGAGACTATTTGAGATGTGGAAGTATGGCATCAAAATCCAAAATAATGACATCAGTAATTAACTTTGCAAACTCTGGTGGAATGGTCATGGGTATTTGTAACGGCTTCCAAATTTTAGTTGAAACAGGTTTAGTTCCAGGTGTTTTGCTAAGAAACAAATATTTGGAATTTATTTGTAAAAATGTTTTTGTAAAAATTAATAATAAGAAAAATACTTACTTTAAAAATATTAATAAAGTCTTAGAGTTTCATATTGCTCACAATGAAGGAAACTACTTTTGTACAAAAGACCAATTAAAAGAAATTGAAGATAATGAGCAAGTTGCAATTAATTATTGTGATAAAGACGGCAAAACTGAGGAGCAATTTAATCCTAATGGATCTATTAAAAATATCGCAGGTATCTTTAACAAAGAAAAAAATGTTCTAGGAATGATGCCTCACCCTGAAAGAATGATTGACCATTCTCTATCAGGTGAAGATGGATCACTTTTTTTTAATAATTTAATCAATAATCTAAAATGATTGTAAACGAGCAAGTAGCTATAGATCATGGTCTTAAAAAAGACGAGTTTGCAAAAATTTGTGAACTGCTTGAACGGACTCCAAATATTACTGAACTTGGTATCTTTTCCGCTATGTGGAACGAACATTGTTCTTATAAATCATCAAGACTTCACTTAAAAAAACTTCCCACCAAAGGAAAGCAAGTCATTCAAGGACCAGGGGAAAACGCAGGTGTTGTTGATATTGGTGATAATGATGCAATTGTATTTAAAATTGAAAGTCACAACCACCCTTCTTTTATTGAACCCTATCAAGGAGCAGCAACTGGTGTTGGTGGAATTATGAGAGATGTATTTACAATGGGAGCGAGACCCATTGCTAATTTAAACTCTATTCATTTTGGCTCCCCTCAACATAAAAAAACTAAAAACTTATTAAGGGGAGTGGTTCACGGTATTGGTGGTTATGGTAACTGTATGGGTGTTCCAACTATTGCAGGTCAAACGAACTTTGATAGTTCTTATAATGGAAATATTTTAGTAAACGCAATGACTTTGGGTTTGGTTAAAAAAGATAAAATTTTTTACTCAAAAGCTGCAGGATTAAATAAACCTGTAATTTATGTTGGATCTAAAACTGGGCGTGATGGAATTCACGGTGCAAGTATGGCGTCAGCTAGTTTTGATGAAAAAATAGAAGAAAAAAAACCAACCGTTCAAGTTGGAGATCCTTTTACTGAAAAATTACTTTTAGAAGCTTGTCTTGAATTAATGGCAGGAGACTCAATAATAGCTATTCAAGATATGGGTGCTGCTGGACTTACATCATCAAGTATTGAAATGGCTTCAAAAGGAAATCTTGGTATTGAAATTGATTTAAATAAAGTTCCATGTAGAGAAGCAAAAATGACCCCATATGAGATTATGCTTTCCGAAAGTCAAGAAAGAATGCTGATTGTTTTAGAGAATGGAAAAGAAAATCAAGCTAAAAAAATATTTGATAAATGGAACCTAGATTTTGCAATTATTGGTAAAACTACAAAATCTAAAAGAATTGAACTTTATTTTAATAATGAAAAAGTTTCAAATATTCCTGTTAATACATTGGTTGAAAATTCACCAATGTATGACCGTAAGTGGAAAAAATCAAAGTTACCAAAAAAAAATATCATTAAAAAAGAACATCTTAATAGTCTAAAAATAATTAACGTATTAAAAAAAATTTTATCAGATCCAAATGTTTGTAGCAAAGAATGGATTTGGCAACAATACGATCATACTGTTATGGGTGATACTATTCAAAAACCAGGTGGAGATTCTGGTGTAGTAAGAGTTCATGGAACCAATAAAGCTGTTGCGGCTTCGGTAGACTCATCAGCAGTTTATTGTTGGGCACATCCTTTAACTGGTGGAAAACAAGTAGTGTGTGAAAGTTTTAGAAATTTAATTTCTGTAGGAGCAAAACCAATAGCAATTACAAATTGTTTAAATTTTGGTAGTCCTGAAAATGAAGATAATATGGGTGAATTTGTAGAATGTGTTCAAGGTATTGGTGAAGCAAGTAAATATTTAAACTTTCCAGTCGTATCTGGAAATGTATCTTTTTACAATCAAACTAAAGAGAAAGGTATCAAACCTACCCCATCAATTGGTGGTATTGGCTTAATAAAAGACTACCAAAAAATGATAACGATGGATTTTAAAGAGGTAGATAATATTGTTTTAGTTATAGGTAAAACTGAAGGACATATTGACCAAAGTTTATTTTCAAGAAATATTTTAAATGAAAAAAATGGACCACCTCCTGAAGTAAATCTTTTTAACGAAAAAAATATTGGTGAAACCTTATTAAAACTTATTGAAAAAGATTTTATCAAAAGTGCTCACGACGTATCATTGGGTGGAATTATTACTGCAGTTGCTAAAATGTCAATTAAAGGAAACAAAGGTATTAATTTAATAAAGCCAAAATTTCTAATCAACGAAATTGAATACTATTTTGCTGAAGATCAAGGAAGATATATTATTGAGGTTACCAAGGAAAATCTAAAAAAGGTTTCTGATATACTTAATAAAAACGCGGTTCATTTTGATCAGCTTGGAACAATAAATGAAAATCAACTATATATTAATGATAAGACAAAAGTTACAATTGACGAATTAAAAAGTTCGCATACAAATTGGTTAGAAAATTATATGAGTAAATAAATGGCAATGGATTTAAAAGAAATTGAGATTTTAATTAAAGAGGCTCTAGCAGACGCTAAGGTAGAAATTCAAGATTTAGCTGGTGATGGAAATCACTATTCTGCAACTGTAACCTCAGCTGAATTTTCAGGAAAAAGTAAAATTGAACAACACAAAATGGTATACAATTCTTTAAAAGGTAAAATGGGTAACGAATTGCATGCTTTAGCAATTAAAACAAAGGAACAATAATGGATGATCAAACAAAAAATTTAATTCAGAATCACATAGACAATAACGAAGTATGTCTTTTTATGAAAGGAACACCAGATGCTCCTCAATGTGGTTTTTCAATGGCTGTTACAAATATTTTAAAAATTCTCGAGGTAAATTTTAAAGGTATTAATGTCTTAGAGGATCAAAATCTTAGAGAAGGAATAAAGGTTTTTAGTGATTGGCCTACTATTCCACAGTTATATATAAAAAAAGAATTTGTTGGTGGATGTGATATAGTAAAAGAAATGTACGAGAATGGTGAAATTAAAAAGATTTTTGACGACAATCAAATAAACTACAAGAAATAATATTATCTTATAATATTTCTTAAAAGCTTAGAAAAAAATTTTCTAAATAAAGATAGTCTTGATAATTTTTGATAATTTTCAATGGTTCTTTCAACCATTTTAAATTCAATCGAATTTTCCCAATGCAATTCCAAAACTAAACTTTGTCTAAAATATTTTAAAAATCTTTTCGATGTAGAAACTGTTAGTACTGGCTCTAAAAATTGAACTTTTTTTGATACCAACAGTTCATTTTCAACATCATTAAATTCCATGTGCCATAAATGATCATTTTTATTTTCAAAAACTAAATTATCCTCAAGTATCGTTGGTAACTCAATATAACCTGCTTGTGAAACTCTTTCTAATTCTTTAATAAATAATTTTATATCTTTAACATGCTCCAAGACATGAGAAGCTATAACAAAATCAAACTCATTATCTTTGAATGGTAAAATGTTGTGATCTAATTTTACAAATTTTCTATCTTTATAAAAAGAGGAAAAATCCTGTACATCACTAATAACTGTTGCGTTTTCATGAGCAGTATATCCACAACCAATATCTAAAATTTTCCAATTTGGATTTTTTTTAATAAGATTATCTATATGAGTTTTTGAAGATCTTTTAATCAGATTTTTTATCTTGAATAATATTCGATTACTAAATTAGGTTCCATAATAATTGGATAAGGAACTTCTTCAAATTTTGGAACTCTAACAAATTTTAATTTTTTATTTTTTTCATCCATTTGAATATATTCTGGAGTCTCTCTTTCTTTATTGGCCAAAGCTATATCTATAATTGCTAATTGTTTAGATTTGTCTCTAATCTCTATCGAGTCTTCCTCTCTAACTGTGTAACTTGCAATATTAACTTTTTTTCCGTTTACTTTAACATGGCCATGATTAATTAACTGTCTGGCTGAAAAAATTGTAGTTGCAAATTTAGCCCTATAAATAATTGCATCTAACCTTCTTTCAAGCAAACCTATTAAGTTTTCACTAGTATCACCTTTAAGCATTGATGCTTTTTTATAAATATTTCTAAATTGTCTCTCATTTATGTTTCCATAATATGCTTTTAACTTTTGTTTAGCTTGTAACTGAATTCCATAATCTGAAGGTTTAGATGTTCTTGTTTGACCATGTTGTCCTGGCCCGTAAGCTCTAGTATTAAATGGACTTTTAGGTCTTCCCCATAGGTTAACCTTTAATCTTCTATCAACTTTGTGTTTAGAGTTTAATCTTTTTGTCATTTAATAGAGGGTTTTATAGACTTACTCTTCATTTTGTCAATCAACGTTTTTTACCTAAAC
Source organism: uncultured Pelagibacteraceae bacterium (assembly GCA_902522915.1). GTDB lineage: Bacteria > Pseudomonadota > Alphaproteobacteria > Pelagibacterales > Pelagibacteraceae > Pelagibacter. Next base: position 14,467 of record CABYXQ010000003.1, read on the forward strand.
TAGCAAATACACTTGATAAAATACGTGTTTCTTTATCAGATAATTCCATTCCATTAAAAATATTTCTTAAGTTTTCAAGCATTATTGGTTTCTTTTCTTTTGTTTTAAAAAAATTAATTTCTTCAAGATTTCTAATACAAAGATTGGTCATTGAAATAATTTCTTTTTTTGAGGCTAATTTCACTTTTTTTGATTTTTTATAATTAAATGTCTTTGATTTAATTATACTTGATACATACTGAGCAATAATTATTAAACTGTGAGAAAGGTTTAAAGACTTGAAATCAGGATTTGTTGGTATTTGTAATGTATAATTAGCATAACAAACCTCTCTGTTGGACAATCCTGATGCTTCAGATCCAAAAAGAAATGCAACTTTTTTGTTAAAATCTATCTTTTTTAAATCTTCTAATTGAATATGTTTAATGTTTTTATTTCTAAATCTTGCTGAAGTTGCAATTACATAATCTATGTTTTTTAATGCTGGTTCCAAATTATCAAATAACTTACTTTTATTTATAATATTTTTTGCACCCACTGATGTTGCTAAGATTTTATCATTTGGAAAAATAGGTTTTGGATTGACAATAGTTAACTTTTGAAAATTAAAATTTTTTATTCCTCTAGCGCAAGCTCCTATATTTTCTGATAATTGAGGCTTATGCAAAATGAAAGTAATATTTTTAGGTGACATTATTATTATTTTATTAAAACTTATAAACTAGCTGGAGCCTTATCTTTAAATAACTTATAATCCAAACTATCAATTAAAGCCTTAAATGAAGCATCAATTATATTTGGCGATACTCCTATAGTGAACCAATTGACTCCTTTTGAATCTGTGCTTTCAATTGAAACTCTAGTTACTGCCTCTGTTCCTGTGTTTAAAATTCTAACTTTATAATCGACTAATTTTAAGTCTTTTAAATACTCAGAATATTTTGCAAGTTTATTTACATTTTTTCTAATTGCATTATCCAAAGCGTTTACAGGTCCATTACCTTGACCTTCACATAATATTTTCTCACCATCAACTTCTAGGTGAGCTTTTGCATGAGATATAATTTCACCTACATTATCTTTCTTGACAGAAACGTCATACTCATTAATTAAAATATATCTTGGAATTTCACCCATAAGTCTTCTGGCTAACAATTCAAACGAGGCATCTGCGCCATCATAACTATAACCAATAAACTCTCTATCTTTAACTTCTTCTAAAAGTTTTTTAATTTTTGGATCATTTTTTTCAACCTGAATACCAATGGATTTTAATCTAGACATTATATTTGATTGTCCAGACTGATCAGATACAACAATGTTTCTTGAATTTCCAACTTCATCAGGGTCAATGTGTTCATAAGTTTTAGGATTCTTTTGAACTGCCGAAACATGCATACCACCTTTGTGTGAAAATGCAGATGCACCAACATAAGGTAAGTGTTTATTAGGTTTTCTATTTAATAATTCATCTAACAATCGAGAGCATTGAGTTAAATTTTGTAAATTCTCACGTTTTATATTGATTTCGAACTTTTCACTAAAATCCTTTTTTAAGAAAAAGGTTGGAATTAAAGACATTAAATTAGCATTTCCACATCTCTCTCCTAATCCATTTATAGTACCTTGAATTTGTCGGACACCAGCTCGAACTGCGGCTAAACTATTTGCTACCGCATTTTCAGTATCATTATGCGCATGAATTCCTAAATTCTCCCCTGGAATATGCTTTGCTATCTCTGAAACAATATTTGATACCTCATGCGGAAGAGTTCCACCATTAGTATCACATAATACAATCCATCTAGCACCTTGATCGTAAGCTGCTTTTAAACATGAAAGTGTATATTCTGGATTAGCTTTGTAGCCATCAAAGCAATGCTCTGCATCAAACATGAATTCTTTACCCGAACTTACTATATGCTTTGCACTCTCTCTTATGTTTTCTAAATTTTGTTCATTGGTAATACCAAGTGCTACATCAACTTGAAAATCCCAAGATTTACCAAATAAACACACCGAAGAACTTTTTGAATTAACTAACGATGCCAACATAGGATCATTTTCTGCACTATGCTCTGATTTTTTGGTCATGCCAAAAGCTGTAAGTTTAGCATTTTTAAAACCCTGATCTTTATTAAAAAATTCAGTATCAGTTGGATTAGCTCCTGGCCACCCACCTTCAATATAGTCAACTCCTAAAGCATCTAATGAAGCTGATATTTTTTCCTTATCGTCAATTGAAAAATCAACTCCCTGCGTTTGTGCTCCGTCTCTTAACGTTGTATCAAATATATATAGCTTTTCTTTACTCATTTAAATTTCCAAATTGTTTTACCATTTTTATCTTCTATTAATACTCCTTTATCCGAAAGATAATCTCTAATATTATCAGCTTCTTTGTAATCTTTGTTGGCTCTAGCACTATTTCTAAGCTGTATCTTATTTTCTATTTCTTCTTCAGAAATATCTGCTTTGTCTTTTTTATGACTTAGCCAATCTTCTTTTGTTTCTTGAAGTAAACCAATAAAATTACATGCAGAGTTAAAAATTTTTTTATCTTTTTCATCACCTTTACTGGCTTTATCATAAAGTTTATGTAAACTTGCTATATAACCAGGTGTATTTATATCATCGAACAAAGGTTGAATAATTTCATCATCTAAATCTTTTTCTGAGGGCAAATAGACATTGTACCATTTATCAATTGTATTTTGACAATCTTCTAAAAGTTTATCGTTCCAATCTAAGGGTTGTCTATAATGAGCACTTATTAAAGCTAGTCTTAAAACTTGGCCACTAACCTTATTTCTAAAATCTTTTATCTTTAAAATATTTCCCTGAGATTTTGCCATTTTTTCATTAGACATTGTGATAAAGGCATTATGTAACCAATAATTTGCAAAGACATCAGTATCATTTGCACATCTAGATTGTGCAATTTCATTTTCATGATGTGGAAAAATTAAATCTATTCCTCCTCCATGAATATCAAATTCATTACCTAAAAATTTCTTAGACATTGCAGAACATTCTAAATGCCAACCAGGCCTTCCTTTGCCCCATAATGAATTCCAGGCTGGCTCATCATCTAAAGATGGTTTCCACAAAACAAAATCCTCTGAATTTTTTTTATTATCGCTAACCTCAATTCTAGATCCTGCAATTAAATCCTCTAATTTCTTATTTGATAATTTACCATAATCATTAAATTTTTTGACATGAAAATAAACATGCTTATTGTTTTCATATGCAAAACCTTTTTTGATTAACTCTGAAATCATTTCAATCATTAAATCAATATGTTCTGTTGCTTTTGGTTGATATGAAGGGTCTTCACAATTCAAATAGTTACAATCTTTATTAAAACTTTTAATAACAGTCTCGGTCAAATCTGAGATAGATATATTTCTTTCTTTAGATGATTTAATTATTTTGTCATCTACATCAGTGATGTTTCTTACATAAGTTACATTTGAAAATCTTTTTTTAAGAATTTTAAAAAGAATGTCAAAAATTACTATCGGTCTCGCATTTCCTATATGTGGATCATCATAAACAGTTGGGCCACATACATACATGCCAACATTATTTTTATCTATTGGAACAAACTTTTCTTTTTTGTTACTCAGATTATTTGTTAAAAAAATATCTTTATTCATTATTTTAGAAATATACTTAAATAATAGATTTGTGAATCTATTTGATTAATTAGGAATTTTGCATACAGGAATAGGCTCCATTTTATGCAAATTTTGTTTTCTTATTAGCTCGTATTTATCTCTATTAGGTGAATTAGGATTTTTCATTGCCTCTTCAAGCTCTTGATATTTTAAACCAAGTTGACCTTCATCAGTTCTTCCATCATCCCACAATCCATCAGTTGGAGCAGCATCTATTATCTCTTGTAAAATTCCTAATTCTTTTCCAAGCTCCCAAATTTCAGTTTTATTACAATCCGCTATGGGAGAAATATCAACTCCTCCATCTCCATACTTTGTATAAAAACCTACTCCAAAATCTTCAACTTTATTTCCTGTACCTACAACAATTCCCTTATTTGCTGCAGCCACCTGATAAAGAGTTGTCATTCTTAATCTAGCTCGTGAATTTGCCATACCATGTTCGTTATCAAATTTAGATAAACTAGCATTAAATGCCAAAAATAATTCATCTAAGTTAACAGTATGTGCTTCTACGTTTGTAAAATTTTTAACTAACCATTCTTGATGTTTTAAACTTAAATCATGCTGATGAGACTTTTGTTTAATTGGCATAGATAAAACAATTGTTTTTAAACCAGTCATCGCACTTAAAGTACTTGATACAGAAGAGTCAATTCCTCCTGAAATACCTAAAACTAATGATTGTGCCTTACTTGGCATATTATTTGCGTAATTTTTTATCCAATTAGAAATAAAATTTATTTTTTCTGTTACATTCATGGCTTTAAAATAATCTCTATTGATATTTTTGCAATGCCTTAAGATGCCGCTCTATCTGCATTTTTAGAATATGAGCTATTCTTTTTAATCTCATCTGAAATTAAGAAAGCTAATTCTAGTGCCTGATTTGCGTTAAGTCTTGGGTCGCAGTGAGTATGATATCGTGAAGATAAATCTTTTTCAGATATTTTTTGAGCACCACCTATACACTCAGTTACATTTTGACCAGTAAGCTCAATATGAAGACCTCCTGCATAGCTACCTTCGCTATGATGACAAGCAAATACATTTTTAACTTCTTTAAGTACACTGTTAAATGGTCTTGTCTTAAATCCTGTAGCAGCTTGAATTGTGTTTCCATGGCACGGATCACACGACCAGATTACATTTAACCCTTCTTTTTTAATTGCTCTAATAAGTTTTGGTAAGTGCTTTGAAACATTGTCTGCACCAAATCTTGAAATCAGTGTAATTTTACCTTTTTCATTTTTTGGATTTATTCTATTACAAAGATTAATTAAATCATCAACTTTTAAGGTTGGTCCACATTTAATTCCAATTGGATTTTCTATTCCTCTACAAAATTCAACATGTCCTCCATCTAATTGTCTAGTTCTATCCCCTATCCAAACAAAATGAGCTGAGGTATCGTGATTTTCTCCAGTCGTGGAATCTACTCTGGTCATTCTTTCTTCAAACGGGAGCAATAAAGCTTCATGTGAAGTCCAAAAGTTAACTGTTTTTAATCTTCTGTTAAAGTCCGAATTAATTCCGCAAGCATCCATAAATGCTAAAGCATCCGCTATCCTATCCTCTAAATCTTTAAACCTCTTTAATTCGGGAGAATTTTTAATAAATCCCAAGTTCCAAGTATGAACATTTTTTAAATCTGCAAAACCACCATGACAAAAAGCTCTAATCAAATTTAAAGTTGCTGCAGATTGCGAATAAGCCTTAAATAGTCTTTTTGGATCTGGAATCCTTGCTTTTTCAGTAAATTCCATTCCATTTATGTTGTCTCCTAAATAACTTGGAAGTTCAACACCATTTTTTGTTTCAACAGGTGAACTTCTTGGTTTTGAAAATTGTCCAGCTATTCTTCCAACTTTAACTACTGGTAATGATGCTGAATAAGTTAGAACTAATGACATTTGAAGCATCAATTTAAAAGTATCTCTTATATTATCTGGATTAAATTCTGCAAAACTTTCAGCACAATCTCCTCCTTGAAGCAAGAAAGCTTTACCATCTACCACTTCAGCAAGCTGAGATTTTAAATGACGAGTTTCTCCAGCAAACACTAATGGTGGAAATGCTCCAATCTTATCCAAAACTTTATCCAACTCTTTTTTGTTCGGATACTCAGGAATGTGTTTAACTGGATATTTTCTCCAACTATTTTTTTTCCAATTTTTCATATTCAACTGAGGATTGTTTTAACAGAGTTTTAACTTTATTCAACAGTAACAGATTTAGCCAAGTTTCTCGGCTTATCAATGTCATATCCTTTTTTAAGAGCCGAATAATATGCAAGTTTTTGAAGTGGTATTGTTAAAAGAAATGGAAGTAAGTCATTATTTGTATTTTCAACTTCAATTGTCTCCCAAATATTCTCTGAAACAACCTCGTCTTTGCTTTTATTGGTTATTAATAAAACTTTCGCACCTCTTGCAATAACTTCCTGCATATTTGAAATTGTCTTTTTATAATAGTTATCTCTTGGTGCTAAAACTACAACAGGCATACCCTCTTCTATAAGGGCTAACGGACCGTGTTTCATTTCACCTGCAGGATATCCTTCTGCATGAATATAAGATAGTTCTTTTAATTTTAATGCACCCTCTAAAGCTATTGGATAAGAAAATCCTCTTCCTAAAAACATTGAGCCTTTTGCTTCATTAAAGGTTGAAGATATTGCCTGAATATCATTATCATGAAGCAATGTTTTTTCAATTAAACTTGGTAAAACTTTTAAATCATTTATTTTTTCATGATATTGATTTTTATCAATTTCGTTTCTTAATGAACTTAATTTTAAAGCTAATATATACAATATCAATATTTGCCCTAAGAAAGCTTTTGTTGAAGCAACACCAATCTCAGGACCACAATGTATCGGTAGTATAAAGTTAGAGTCTCTTGCAATTGAGCTTTCAATTACATTAACAACAGCACAAGTTTTCATTTTATTTTTATTACATAAATCAAGAGCTGCATAAGTATCAGCAGTTTCTCCTGATTGTGAAACAAAAATATAAAGCGTATCTTCTTTAAATCTATTTTTTCTGTATCTAAACTCTGAAGCTATATCTATATTTACATCTAAATTAGTTAATTCTTCAAACCAATATTTAGCGATCAGGCAAGAGTGATATGCTGTTCCACATCCAATTAAAGTTATTGATTTAATCTCGTCTATTTTCCATGGAAAATTAAATATATTTATATCGTTGTTTAGATTATCTACATATTCTTTAATTCCGGTTTTAATTGTTGTTGGTTGTTCTTCAATTTCTTTTGCCATGAAATGTTTAAAATCCCCTTTATCATATTTCGCATCGTCTGATGAAAGCTCTAATATTTTTTTATTTACTTTTTTTCCTTCATCACTAAAGAAAAGAACTTGATCTTTTTTTACTATACAAAATTCACCATCATCAAGATAAGTAACTTTATTTGTCATTGATTTTAATGCATATGAATCTGATCCCAAATAATTTTCATTTGGTCCATAACCAACAGCTAAAGGTGAGCCCCTTCTTGCTCCTACAATTAAATCTGGAATATCTTTAAATACAATACCTAAAGCAAAACTACCATGAAGTTGTTGAAGTGTTTTTGTAATTGCCTCCTCTAATTCTGCAGTTTTTAAATTTTCAGTAATCAAATGAACAATTACCTCCGTATCTGTTTGTGATTTAAAATTATGACCTTTGCTAATTAAAAACTTTTTTAATATTGTTGAATTTTCAATTATTCCATTATGTACGACAGAAACATTGTGAGAGGAATGTGGGTGAGCATTAATACTATTTGGAACACCATGAGTTGCCCATCTAACATGACCAATGCCAATATTTCCTTTTAAATTTTTTAAATCAAAGTTTTGCTCTAAAGTATCGACCCTACCTTCAGATTTAACCTCATTAATGACTCCATTGGATAATGTTGCTAAACCAGCAGAGTCATAGCCTCTATATTCCAATTTTTTTAAAGAATTAATTATTGTTGCTGAAACAGATTTGTTGCTAGATATTCCGATTATTCCACACATATATTATTTTTTTCTTTTATAATTTTTAATTTCCAATTGTTCAGATCTTGTTAACGCTAGAGATTTTTGTTTAACATTTTTTGTTATAACTGATCCTGCTCCAACAATACTTTCTTTATAAATGGTAATAGGAGCAACTAAAGATGAATTAGATCCAATAAATACATTGTCTTTAATTTTTGTTTTACTCTTTTTAACTCCATCATAATTACATGTAATTGTACCAGCACCAATATTTACTGATTTTCCAAGATCACTATCGCCAATATAAGAAAGATGATTTATTTTAGATTTTTTTCCAACAATACTTTTTTTTATCTCAACAAAGTTTCCAATTCTAGATCCTTCTTTTAAAATTGTTTCTGGTCTTATTCTTGCGTAAGGACCAACCTCAACTTTATTTTCAATTTTACAAGATTCCAAATGGGAAAATGATTTAATTACCACATTATTACCAATTTTAACTTTTGATCCAATTACAACGTATGGTTCTATAGAGACATTCTTGCCAATCTTTGTGTCGTTTGAAAAAAAAATAGTTTCTGGTCCGATCATTTTCACACCTAATTTAATAAATTTATTTCTTAATTTTTTTTGATTTAAACTTTTCATTTTGAAATTGTTTACATTAAGTATATATGTTGATTAATTCACAATTTATTTCTTTAAAATACTTTAATAATGAAACAAAAATTTACAGTTTTATTCGATTTAGATGGTACTTTAGTTGATACAGCGCCTGATCTAATGAGAGCACACAATCATGTAATGAAAAAGTTCGGCTACCCAACCAAATCAACAGAAGAAATTAGAAGTCTTGTGGGCCAAGGTGCAGCAGCAATGCTTGGTAGATCTATTTGGGGTCAAGCAAAAAAAGAATTTAGTAAAGTTGATGATGAAAAAGTTAAAAAAGAAATGATTAATGAATTTATAGATTACTATGGAAAAAATATTATTCACGAAAGTACCTTAATAAATGGAGTTAAAGAATTTTTAATTTGGTGTAAAAATAAGGATATTCAAATGGCAGTATGCACAAATAAGACTGAACATTTGGCAGTTGACTTATTAAAAAAAATTAAAATTTATGAATTTTTTGAATATGTTGCTGGTCATAATACTTTTGAATATTGTAAACCTGATCCAAGACATCTTACAACTATTATAGAAATATTAGATGGAGATATTAGCAAATCTATAATGATTGGGGATAGTGAAACTGATGCAAATTCTGCCAAAGCTGCGGGAATACCGGTTATTTTATTAGAGGATGGTTACACTGAAAAAAATATAACAGAAATATATCATAATCACCTAATAAAAGACTTTATCGGTATTGAAAAAATAGTTTCTAAATATCTTTAATATTGATTAATTTTTTTTAACTATTAAAACAAAATTACGATTAAGGAGTTTTTTTTGTTATTACATACAGTTAAAGTATATCCGTCTAAAATTCATCTTCCAAAGAAGAAACAACTTGCCTGGAAAATAGCTGAGATAGCTAGCGATAATGCCAAATTAAATAAAGACGCAATTGAAATGGTTATAAACAGAATAATTGATAATGCTTCAGTTGCTATCGCATCTTTAAATAGAAAACCGGTCATTTCTTCGAGAGAAATGGCTATAAAACATTCTAGAAAAAATGGAGCAACTATATTTGGAGTAAATTCAAAACTAAAATTTGATTGTGAATGGGCTGCTTGGTCAAACGGAACAGCTGTAAGAGAACTAGATTTTCACGATACTTTTTTAGCTGCAGACTATAGCCACCCAGGTGATAACATCCCACCTCTAATAAGTGTAGCACAACAAAATAAAAAAAGTGGCTTAGATTTATTAAGAGGAATTATTACAGCCTATGAAGTTCAAGTAAATTTGGTAAAAGGAATTTGCCTTCATAAACATAAGGTAGATCATATCGCTCATTTAGGGCCAAGTGTGGCTGCTGGCTTAGGAGCAATGCTTAAACTTAATACTGAAACTATTTATCAAGCTATTCAACAAGCCTTGCATACAACAGTATCAACAAGACAATCAAGAAAAGGACAGATATCAAGCTGGAAAGCTTATGCACCAGCTCACGCAGGTAAACTTGCAATTGAGTCAGTTGACAGAGTTATGAGAGGTGAAGGTGCGCCTAGTCCAATTTATGAAGGTGAGGATAGCGTTATTGCAAGAATATTAGATGGTAAAAAAGCAAATTATAAAGTTCCTTTACCTAAAAAGGGACAAAGTAAAAAAGCAATTCTAGAAACTTATACTAAAGAATACTCTGCTGAATATCAGTCACAAGCATTAATAGATTTAGCTAAAAAATTAAAAAAGAAGATATCAAATTTAAAAAATATTAAAAAAATAAATATTTTTACTAGTCACCATACTCATTATGTTATTGGAACCGGTGCTAACGACCCTCAAAAAATGGATCCTAACGCTAGTAGAGAAACTTTAGATCATTCTATAATGTACATATTTGCTGTGGCTTTAGAGGATGGAGATTGGCATCATGTGAAATCCTATACAAAAGCAAGAGCCAACAGAAAAAGTACAATTAAAATTTGGAGATCAATTAGAACTTTCGAAGATAAAAAATGGACTAAAAAATATCACGATCCAAATCCAATGAAAAAATCATTTGGAGCAAAAGTTGTTGTAACATTAAATAATGGCATGAAAATAACTGAAGAACTTGATCGTGCAGATGCACACCCATATGGAGCAAGACCGTTTAAAAGAAAAAATTACATTAAAAAATTTTTGACCTTGACTGAAGATATTTTGGATAAAAAAGAAAGCAATCGATTTTTAAAAATTGTACAAAAACTACAAAAATTAAAAAAAGGTGAATTAAATAAATTAAATATTGAAGTTAAAAAAAGTAAATTGAAAAGAAATTTAAAAAAAGGAATTTTTTAATGCACTTTATAGAAAAAGAGCCGAGTCAAAAAAGAATAGATTTTGATAATAAATTAAAATCTAATAAAATATTAAGAATTCCGGGAGCGTATAATCCATTAACGGCAAAATTAATTGAAGAAATTGGATACGATGCAGTTTATGTTTCTGGCGGTGTTATGGCCAATGATCTTGGTTTTCCTGATATTGGCTTAACAACATTACAAGATGTAAGTACAAGATCTTATTTAATTGCTAGAACAACAAACCTTCCAACAATAGTAGACATCGATACGGGATTTAAATCTTGTAAAGAAACAATAGAAACTTTTGAAGAATTTGGAATTACTGGTGTTCACCTAGAGGATCAAATTGAAAGAAAAAGGTGTGGTCATCTAGAGAATAAGGAACTGATTTCAACTGATGAAATGGTCAAAAAAATTAAAGAATGTGTAGCGACAAAAAAAGATCAAAACTTCAAAATTATCGCTCGTTCAGATGCAAAAAGTGTTGAAGGAATTGATAAAATGATTGAGAGATGTAAAGCATACATTGATGCAGGTGCTGAAATTATTTTTCCTGAAGCACTACATGACGAAAAAGATTTTGAAAAAGTTAGAAAGGAATTATCTTGTTATCTCCTAGCTAATATGACTGAATTTGGTAAATCTAAATTGTTTAATTACAAAGAATTAGAAAATTTTGGATATAATATTGTTATTTATCCAGTAACTACACAACGATTAGCTATGAAAAATGTAGAAGATGGCTTGAGAGACATTTATGCAAATGGACATCAAAATAATATAATAGATAAAATGCAAACAAGAAAAAGATTATATGAATTAGTTGATTATGAAAAATATAAGTCACTAGATGAAAAGATTTATAATTTTAATACAGAAGGTCATGAATAATGAGTGATGACATAAAAAAAGGTTTACTTGGAATAGTTGTTGATGAAACAGAAGTTTCAAAAGTTATGCCTGAAATTAATTCTCTTACCTATAGAGGTTACGCGGCTCAAGATTTGTGTTCAAAATGCAAGTTTGAAGAGGTTGCTTACTTAATTTTAAATGGAGAACTTCCTAATAAAAAACAATTAAAACAATTTGAAAACCAAGAAAGAAAAGAGAGAAAGCTTTCTAAAACTATACTTGAAGATATTAAAAAATTTCCAAAAAAAGCTCATCCTATGGATGTTGCGAGAACTGCTGTAAGTATAATGGGACTTGAGGATAAAGAAACAAAAGATAATTCACCTAAAGCAAATATGCGTAAAGTAATGAGAATTTTTGCAAAAACACCTGTTGCTTTAGCTGCTTTTTACAGATCAAGAAAAGGGAAAAAAATTATACCACCAAAAAAAAATCTTTCGTTTTCAGAAAACTTTTTCCATATGTGTTTTGGTAAAGTACCAAATAAAGATATTGTAAAAGCATTTGATGTTTCTTTAATTCTTTACGCTGAACATAGTTTTAATGTTTCAACTTTTACAGCAAGAACTATTACAAGCAGTTTGTCAGATATTCATGGTGCAATAACTGGAGCTATTGCAAGTCTTAAAGGACCTTTGCACGGAGGTGCTAATGAAGAAGTAATGCATATGATGAATAAGATTAAAAAACCAGAAAATGCACTTAAATGGATTAATAATGCATTAGATAACAAAGATGTTGTAATGGGATTTGGCCATAGAGTTTACAAAAGTGGTGACTCTAGAGTTCCCACTATGAGAGAATACTTTGGAAAAGTTGCAAAAATTAAAAAAGATAAAAAGCTTGAAAAAATTTATAATATTGTTGAAAAGGTAATGATCGAAAGAAAAGATATTCATCCAAATGTAGACTACCCTACAGGACCCACTTATCATTTGATGGGTTTTGATACTGATTTTTTTACACCAATATTTGTAATTTCAAGAATAACAGGTTGGTCAGCTCATGTAATGGAACAACACGCAGCAAATAAGCTCATCAGACCTCTAGCTAGTTACAAAGGTAACAAGCATCGAAAAGTGATACAATTAAATCAGAGATAGTTTAATTTAGTTTTTTTCTATTTTTGCAAATCTCTCATTACAAATAATTTCACATTTAAATTTATGTTTATTTGTAAACTCATCGATTGCTTGTTTGACACCAGGTGCGTATGTTAAGTCATAGTCATCACACAAAACTGTTCCGCTGTTATCAATTACCTTTTTGCAACAATCTAAATCATTTTGAACAGTACTATATTCGTGCCCACCATCCAAAAAAACATAATCTATTTTTGACATATCAATTTTTTTTAATATTTTATTTGAGTTACCTTTTATTAAATGAACGTTATCTTTAAATTTACTAAGAAGATTATTTACTGCGCTTAAACTATAAGGATTCTCTTTTTTAATATATCTGTACCAAATAGTTTTTAATGGATTTGAAAATTTCGTGTTAGGTATTATTTCATCCTTATTTTCGATATTTTCTTCAAATAAATCTAAACCTATAAATTTAAAATTATTTTTGTGAACTTGATAAAGCAATTCACAAACATTTCTTGAAGTAACACCATGAAACACACCTACTTCTAGAAATACTTTAGGTCTTTTTTTTTTTATCTCTTCAAGAAAAAAATCACCGACCCCTTTTTGTTTAAGGCTAGTTTTTCTAAAGTATTTTTTATATTTCATAAAACTATTTATTAACTTTTTTTAAATTAAATAAATAATAGCACTTATTTAAGCATTTCTTTTTTTAGAAGTGAAATACCATTTTCTATTTTATGTTTATAAGATTCTTCAAAACTTTCTAATTGCCAACCTTCAAGCCTTTTTCTAATTTCTATGAGATTTTTAATCTTCCATTCATCAGTTGTATCTTGAATTTTCCAGATTTTTTTTTCTTCATTGTTTCGTCCGCATCCGTAACAAAATCCTGTTACTGGATCGGTTTTACAAATACTAATACATGGTGAAACTATCATCCTGCTATATTAAATATCTTATATTTAACTATCCAGTTGTTTATTGCAAATATCAACTAAAAGCTTCAGCCCAAGTTCCTTGTGTGGATGCTTTAGAATATTCTGTTGCACGTCCCTCAAAGAAATTCATGTGTTCTACAGCATTTAACATTGTGTCTAACCATCCTAGAGGATTTTTATGAACATCATAAATCGGTTCTAACCCTAACTGAACTAATCTTCGATTTCCAATAAATCTAATATAATCTTTCACTTCTTTAGCAGTAAGACCTTCCATAGGACCCATTTCAAAAGCTAAATCTATAAAAGCATCTTCATGCTCTATAATAGTTCTACAAGCTTCATAAAGTTCTTTTTTTAATTTAGGAGTCCAGATTTCTGGATTTTCATTAATGAATTCTTTAAAAATTCTTATCATAGAATTACAATGAAGAGTTTCATCTCTAACAGACCAAGTAACAATTTGACCCATACCTTTCATCTTATTATGTCTTGGAAAATTTAAAAGAATAGCAAAACTTGCAAACAATTGTAAACCTTCTGTAAATGCACTAAAGACAGCAACTGTTTTAGCAATGTCTTCTTTTGAATTCACATTAAAGTTTTGCATGTAATCATACTTATCTTTCATTTCTTTATATTTCATAAAAGCAGAATATTCAGACTCTGGCATACCTATAGTATCTAAAAGATGAGAGTAAGCTGCTACATGAACTGTTTCCATTGCTGCAAAAGCTGTCATCATCATTAGAACTTCTGTTGGCTTAAACACAGTTGTGTAATGTCTTAAATAGCAATTGTTAACCTCGACATCTGCTTGAGTAAAAAATCTAAATATTTGGGTAAGTAAGTTTTTTTCAGGCTGAGATAAACTTTTCTGCCAATCTCTAACATCATCACCAAGAGGTACCTCCTCAGGCAACCAATGAATTCTTTGCTGTGTCAACCAAGCATCATAACACCATGGATATCTGAAAGGTTTATAAACTGGATTTTCAACTAACAGTCCCATTTTTTTTGGTTGAATAATTTCTTTTTTTTCAGGTTGTATAATTTCTGAATTCATTTTTTCAGCTACTGACATGATAAACACTCCTCATATTCTGTTTCTTCAGTTTTGGTTGATTTATTTTTATAAACATTAGCCATAATATCTGTTGATTTTGCATCGTTGATATTTTCAGCTCTTTGAATTGATTTTGATCTACAGTAATAAAGACTCTTTAAGCCTTTCTTCCAAGCATCAAAATGAATTTTATGTAATTCCTTTTTATGAACATCAGCGGGTAAAAATAAATTTACGGATTGCGCTTGAGATATAAAAGGAGTTCTATCTCCACTTAATTCTATAATCCAATTCTGATTTAATTCAAATGCAGTTTTAAAAACGTCTTTTTCTAATTCTGTTAAAAAGTCTAAATGAGATATTGAACCTTGATTAGTTGTAATACTAGACCAGGTTTCATCATCATTTTTGCCATGACTTTCCAATATCTCTTCTAAATAACGATTTCTAACGTTAAATGAGCCAGATAAAGTTTTATGAGTATAACTATTAGCAGCAATTGGTTCTACTCCAGGAGATGCACCTCCACAAATAATAGAAATTGAAGCTGTTGGAGCGATCGCAGTTTTGTTAGAAAATCTCTCTTTGTAACCGTATTCTGCAGCATCAGGACACGCCCCTCTTTCCTCTGCTAAATCTTTAGATGCTTGATTTACTTTATCATTAATCTGTTTAAATATTTTTTTATTCCAAGATTTAGCCATTACTGATTCAAGTGGAATTCTATTTTTTTGTAGAAAAGAATGAAATCCCATCACACCTAATCCAACACTTCTTTCTCTTTCAGCCGAGTATTTTGCATCCTTAAATTGATCTGGCGCTTTGTTAATAAAATCTGACAAAACATTATCCAAAAATTTCATTACATCACTAATCATATCTGGATCATCTTTCCATTCATCATATTTTTCTAAATTTAGTGAAGATAAGCAACATACAGCTGTTCTGTCTTTTCCATCTTTATCTATACCAGTCGGTAAAGTTATTTCACTACACAGGTTAGAAGTCTTAACGGTAAGATTTGCTAATTTATGATGTTGAGGAATTTGTCTATTAACAGTATCAATATATATAATATAAGGCTCACCCGTTTCAATTCTGGCAGTTAATAATCTTATCCATAAATTTCTTGCAGAAATAGTTTGTTGAACTGTTCCGTCAGCTGGACTTTTTAGTGCCCATTGTTCATCTGTTTCAACTGCTCTCATAAATGCATCAGAAACCAAAACACCGTGATGTAAATTTAGAGCTTTTCTGTTAGGGTCACCACCTGTTGGTCTTCTCATTTCAATAAACTCTTCAATTTCAGGATGATCAATTGGAAGATAACAAGCTGCAGAACCTCTTCTTAAAGAGCCTTGGCTAATTGCCATTGTTAAAGAATCCATAACTTTTATAAAAGGAATTATTCCAGATGTCTTTCCAACTTTTCCTATTTTTTCACCAATAGATCTTAAATTTCCCCAGTAACTTCCTATACCGCCACCTTTTGCAGCCAACCAAACATTTTCACTCCATAGATCAAGTATACCACCTAAGCTGTCAGAAGCCTCGTTTAAAAAACATGAAATTGGTAATCCTCTTTTCGTTCCACCATTTGATAATACTGGCGTTGCTGGCATAAACCAAAGGTTACTGATATAATTATAAATTCTTTGTGCATGCAAATTATCATCTGCATATGAGCTAGCAACACGAGCAAATAAATCTTGAAAAGACTCATTGTGACCAAGATATCTATCTTTTAAAGTTGCTTTTCCAAAATCAGTTAAATTTGAGTCTTTTGAACGGTCAATCTTAATTATAATTCCTTTTTCGTTCTGAAAGAGTTCAGTTTCATTACTTAAAGAAAAAAGATCGGGTCTATTAGCCTTTGGAATTTGACTTACATTTGGGCTATATTCAGAGACAGCTTTCTTTAATGCTTGAGATAGTATTTTGTTCATAATTTTGTATTATAATTTCTTATTTTGGCGAAAACAACTATATGTTGTATGCGCTTAATATTAATATACTATATAAACAGTAAATCAATAGAACATTTATAGAACATATAAAAAAATTATCAATAAAAAAATCAAAAAAATAGTAAGTAATTAACAGATGAGTGAAAATATTAAAATTGATCCCTATGGTTTTAGAGAATATGACGCCCGATGGTTGTACGAAAAAGGCATAAACCTCCTGGGTATCACAAATCTTGGTAAAGGGTTAGGAACACAAATAAAAAAACATACACGAAAAAATGATCCAAGAGTCGTGGTTGGTCATGATTACAGATCTTACAGCGAAGAAATAAAAACTGCATTAAAAAAGGGATTAGTTTCAACTGGATGTTATGTCGAAGATGTAGGTTTATCACTTTCACCTATGGTTTATTTTGCTCAATTCAATTTGGATGCTGATGCTGTTGCAATGGTAACAGCTAGTCATAATGAAAATGGTTGGACTGGTGTAAAAATGGGAATCAAAAAAGGTCTAACCCACGCTCCAGAAGAAATGAAAGAATTAAAAGATATCACTTTAAATGAGGAGTTTTCGATAGGTCAAGGAAATGAAAAAGAAATAAAAAACTTTCAGAAAATTTATAAAGAAGATCTTATCAACAAAAATAGAATTAAAAAAAAAATTAAAGCTATTGTTGCATGTGGAAACGGTACAGCTGGTGTTTTTGCTCCTGATGTTTTGCGAGGAATTGGGTGTGAAGTAATAGAGCTTGATTGTAATTTAGATTGGACTTTTCCGAAATATAATCCAAACCCTGAGGATTTGGAGATGCTTCATGAAATTGCTAAAGTAGTTAAAGATAATAATGCTGATATTGGTTTTGGTTTCGATGGTGATGGAGATAGAGTTGGTGTTATAGATAACAAAGGAAATGAGATTTTTTCTGATAAAATTGGATTATTAATAGCTAGAAATTTATCTACAAAACACAAAAACTCTAAGTTTGTAGTGGATGTTAAATCAACTGGACTTTATTCAAAAGATAAGGTTTTACTTAATAATAATTGTGAAACTATCTATTGGAAAACAGGTCATTCACATATTAAAAGAAAAGTTAATACTGAAAAGGCGCTAGCAGGTTTTGAAAAGAGTGGTCATTTCTTTTTTAATCAACCATTAGGTTATGGATATGATGATGGGATTAACTCAGCAATTCAAGTTTGTCATTTGTTAGATAATCAAAATAAGATGATGAATGATATTATTAATCAATTACCTAATACTTATCAAAGTCCAACTATGGCACCTTATTGTAAAGATGAAGAAAAATATCAAGTTGTTGATGAATTAGTCAAGAAAGTGAAAGATCTTAAAGAAAATAAAACTGAAGTTGATAAACAAGTTATAACTGAAGTTCTTACAGTTAATGGAGTTAGATTTTCATTTGAAGATGGTTCTTGGGGATTAATAAGAGCATCTTCAAATAAACCTTCTTTAGTGGTAGTTACAGAAAGCCCGACATCTGATGAAAGAAAAAGAAAAATATTTGATTTCATTGACGATTTGCTCCAAAAAACGGGTAAAATCGGTGAATATGACCAAAAAATATAGTTCTTAATAACTTAAAGTTTCAACTAATAAGTGTTCATAAAATTGTAAAGAATCACTTAAATCTTAATAGTGAGGTGATGGAGGGAGACTGAAATCACCTCTTTTTATTTAAATGCTTTCCTAATCTCTCTAGTAATCTTAATTAAAGCTGATTTTGAATAGGTTTTGCCCTTAACCACCCACACAGATAACGGCCATGAACTATCTTTACTATTTCTAGCAATAATATGAATATGCAACTGAGAAACTTTGTTTCCTATTTTTTCAACATTAAGTTTTTTTGTATTAAATATTTTTTTCATAACTTTGCTAGCTAAAACTATTTCTTTTATTAATAATATTTGATCCTGAGTTTTAAGTTCTGTTATATCTGTAACTTTAATTCTCTTTGGAATTAAAATAATCCATGGAAATTTTTTATTATTAATCAAACGTACTGCACATAACTTTAAGTCAGTTATAAAATAGGAGGATTTAGTAAACTTAATATTTACTTTATGCATTAATTTAAAATTACACTTCTAAACATTTGATGTAAATGATATTTACTATATTGTTATCTTTATGGCAGATAAACAAATTAGATCTATAGCTAAAACCTTTTCCTGGAGATTCTTTATTTTTGTCTATTGGGTAATTTTTGGATATATCTACACAGGTACTTTTACAGGTGCTGGGATTTTAGGTGTTGGCTCAATTATTCCACTTTTTTTTTATTATTTTCATGAAAGAATTTGGAATAAAATTAAATGGGGAGTGAATTAAGTAATTTTTAACTTATAGATAGATATTCAATAAATGATCGTATCGAAACTATAATTAAAAATATACCAAATATTTTACTCAATAATCTTTTATTAATTTTATAAACAGCTTTTGCGCCAAATCTTGCCATAATCATAGTGACTGGTACAAAAACTAGGAAGCCTAACAAATTAATGTAGCCGACACTAAATGGTGTGTTAATATTATTAATTATTTTTCCACCCAAAATCATTGCAGTGGTTCCACTTAATGAAATTAAAAATCCTATTGCTGCTGCAGTTCCAATTGATTTTCTAATATCATAACCAAATGTTCTCATAAAAGGCACCATTAAAGATCCACCACCAATACCAAGTGGTATCGAAATAAAACCAATAACAATTCCTGAAATATTTTTAACTATCTCTGATATTTTTTTTGGATTCTCTACTAATTTTTCTCTTAAAAAAATAAAGAACAAGCCTACAATAAAAGAAAAGATTGAAAAAAATAATACTAGCGCTGGAGTTTTTAAATTTACTGCTAGAAAACTTCCTAAAAAAACACCTATTAGAATAAAAATTCCAAATGATTTAACCATTTTAAAATCAACCGCATCATATTCCATGTGGGTTTTCGTAGAAATTATTGATGTTGGAATAATTATCGCTAAAGATGTACCTACTGAAAGATGCATCCTAGTTACAATATCAAAATCTAAGACTGTAAATGCATAATACAGTGCAGGAACCATAATAATACCACCCCCAACACCCAATAATCCAGCCATAAATCCAGCTACTGCAGCAGCAACTCCCAGTACTGCCAATAGGTTAATTATTTCATTTGAGTTAAGAATATCCATTAAGAGCTAACTTGATTAGCTTTTTCATTATTTTGAACAATAGTCATTATATGTTTGGCTTTTTGAAAATCAGAGTCTCTTGCCATCATATTATCACTTAAATATCTTTTCCAATCTTTAGAGCCAATTTGGCCATGATACAACCCAACTGTATGCCTCATAATGTGATTAACTTTAGTTCCTAATTTAACTTCTTTATCTAAATATTCTAAAAGTTTTTCTGCAACTTGTTCTCTTGTTGGACAATTTTTTGTTTTAAATATATTTTTTTCTATTTCAACTAGTGAATATGGATTTTGATAAATTGATCTTCCAATCATAACACCATCACAATGATCCAAATGATTATTTATTTCGTCTATTTTAGTGATACCTCCATTAATAATAATTTCTAATCCGGGATTTTCCTTTTTAATTTTATAAACCATGTCATAATTTAATTTTGGAATATTTAAATTTTGTTTTGGTGATAAACCTGTAAGCATTGCTTTTCTAGCATGTAATATAAAAGTGTTTGTACCCGCATTATGCATTTTATGGATAAATTGATTAAGATAATCAAAATCTTCTATGTCATCAAAACCAATTCTTGTTTTAGCTGTCACAGGTATTTTGCATGAATTAACCATTGAGTTTATACATTCTGCAACTAAATCTGGTTCTTTCATTAAGCATGCGCCAAATTTATTTTTTTGAACTTTTTTACTAGGACAACCTAAATTAATATTAATTTCATCATAGCCCATATCTTCAGCTATCTTTGCAACTTCTGCTAATTCTTCTTTATTAGATCCACCAACTTGTAAAGCTAAAGGTTTTTCTTCAGGACTATAAGATAAAATTTTTTTTCTATCTCCATGAATTGCAGATTTTGTTGCAACCATCTCTGTATAAAGTATAACATTTTTACTCATTAGTCTTAAAAAAAACCGATCATGTCTATCAGTACAATCCATCATTGGAGCAACTGACACCTTCCTATTCATGATTTAAGTTTATATGATTTTATTATGAGTTTGAAGAGTCTGAATCTTCTGAATTTACATCTACATCAATATTTTCTTGTTCAGAAACTTCATCTAAGGAAACTTCACCTTGTTCATTTATAGTTTCCTCTTCAACTGAATGATCTATATCTGGTTTAGCTGTTTCAGATAACTCTGCTAAATCTTCTTTAGAAACTTGTATTTTTTCTGGAGTTTTTCTTGCTCTTTTTGATGGTAAAATTGGTGTTCCACTTTTTGAAATCTCTCCTTTATATAGGTTTTCAAAATCATCCCCTATATCTTCATCATCTTCAGTAGTATCGTCAACTTGCTCAACTTGTTTTCTAAGTTTATAAACTGCACTTTCTGTTAAATCTGAAACTTTAATTTTTTCTTCAGCGATTTCTCTTAATGAAATAACTGTATTTTTATCATTTTTTTTATCAATAGTAGGCTCTATGCCAGAGTTTAGTTGAGTTGCCCTCTCTTTAGCAACAAGTACTAATTCGTATGGGCTTTCTACTTTATCGATACAGTCTTCTACGGTTACTCTTGCCATGCGCAGTATCTATACAGTGAGCCTAAAAAAATCAAGGAGAATTTTACAAATATTGAGGGTTTAATTTATTCTTTACTGAGTACAAAAGAATTATTGAACTTAAGATATAAGTACCAGATACAACTGCTATTTCTTCAATCGTAAAGCCATAATCTATTAAAACCCCAAATAATGCTGTTCCGAATGCAGTTGAAAATACCATTAATGCTGTAGTTAAAGCTTTTATTGAACCTATATATTTTACACCATAAATCTCTGCCCACGTTGATGATCCTAAAACATTTGCCAAACCATTAGATATTCCAATTAAACCAAAGAAAATAAATGATGATATTGGGTTATTGAAATAAAAAAGTACTATCGCTGCAATCAAAAGAGGGATATTCATATAAATCAGTAATTTTCGACTACTAAATTTATCAATTAAAAAACCCGAAATAAATAAAGTGATTACAGAAAATATTGAGTAAACCATAAATGATTGAGCAATAATATAAGGCCCCCAACCTTTTGAACTTGATATAAATGATTGATAAACAAAAGATCCAGTTGCAATCCATGGCATTGCTAACATAGTCATACAAACAATATAAAATCTATAATCTTTTAAAACTTCTATTCGGCTCCATTGTTTTATATCTTTAATAGAATTAATTTTAGAATCAGGTTCTTCTCTTGTATCTAATTTGATATTTTTAACTAAGATATATGTAGAGACAGGTAGAACAATAATAATTAATATTGAAATTGAGATCCATATATCTCTCCATTCAATAAAAGTTAACAAAAAAACAATTAATACAGGTAAAATAAATTCAGCAGATGACAAACCTAGCCAACCTATACTTAAAGCACGACCCCTGTTTTGATTAAAATAACGAGAAATAGTTGTTGTTGCTGTATGACTTGATAGGCCTTGACCAGCAAGTCTCATTAAAAAAATTCCAATAAATAAGAAAATTATTGAAGAAATTTTTGAAAATACAAAACATGAAATAGATAAAAAAATTATCACATAGGATGCAAACTTTAATATGTTTACATCATCTATTTTTTTTCCAATCCAAACTAAAACAAGACTACTTAATAAAGTTGCAGAGGCATAAATTGAGCCAAATTGTCCATGTGTAATTGATAATGCATCTCTAATACTAGTATTGAACAGTCCAAGAAAAAAACTCTGTCCAAAGCTAGAAAAAAATGTAAATATAAAACCAAATATAATTACTTTTAAACTTAAACTTTTAAACATATTAAAATATTATGACTTGTAATGTTGCTTTCATAGGTCTTGGGGTTATGGGCTACCCAATGGCTGGTTATATATCAAAAGCCGGACACAATGTAACTGTTTTTAATAGAACTAAATCTAAAGCAGAAAAATGGATAGATGAATATAAAGGTAAAATGGCTGAAACTCCAGCTGAGGCTGCCAAAGATGCTGAATATATTTTTACCTGCGTTGGAAATGACAATGATCTAAGAGAAGTTTCAATGGGTGAAAATGGATTATACAATACAGCTAAAAAAGGTTCCGTGTATATTGATAATTCAACTGTATCAGCTGAAATTTGTAGAGAACTCTATAAAACAGCAAAAGATAAAGATTTTGATTTTTTAGATGCTCCTATCTCTGGTGGACAGCCAGGTGCCGAAAGTGGAAAATTAACTGTAATGGTCGGTGGTGATGAAAAAATATTTTCAAAAGCTAAGCCTATAATTGATTGTTATAGTCAAAAAGTAAACCTAATTGGCCCATCTGGAAGTGGACAGCTTACTAAAATGATGAACCAAATGTGTATAGCAGGTGCTGTGCAAGGTTTATCCGAGGCTATTAACTTTGGTATCAATGCTGGCCTAGATATGGATAAAGTTATGGATACTATTTCAAAAGGAGCTGCACAATCGTGGCAAATGGAAAATAGATATCGATCAATGACAGATAATAAATTTGATTTTGGTTTTGCTGTAGATTGGATGAGAAAAGATCTAGCAATTGTAATTGAGGAAGCAAAAAGAAATGGATCTCCAATTCCAGTTACAGAAATTGTAGATGGTTATTACGCTAAAGTTCAAGAAATGGGTGGTAATCGCTGGGATAACTCTAGCTTGATTGCTCTTTTAAAAAAGAAAAAATAATTTGTGAGTGATACCGTTCCTTACTACGAGGATTTTACCGAGATTAAAAAGAAAATTTGGTCTATGTTAGATAATGCTGTTAAAGACAGAAGTTCTCCTTTTAGAATACCAGTGTTTATTTGTGGTAATCAATCAGACTTTGATGGAAGAATTGTAGTTCTTAGAAAATCTGATCAATCAAATAATCTTGTTCAATACCACAGTGATATTCGATCAGATAAAATTAAAAAATTAAAAGTAAATAAAAACGCTGCAATGTTATTTTATGATAAAGATGAAAAAATACAGGTAAGATTAAAAGTGGAATGTATTATTAATCATGAAAATGATATAACAAGAGAATCTTGGTCTAAAACGCAACACATATCTAGAAAATGCTATTTGGTTGATAATGGTCCTGGGACAGATTCTGATTTTCCAACGTCAGGATTAAAACCGGAACTTGATAACTTTGATTACACTAAAGAACAAAGCGAAGAAGGTTATAAAAACTTTACTGTTATTCAATGTAAAATCAAATCTATAGAATGGCTTTATTTAGCAGCTAAAGGTCATCGAAGAGCAAAGATTAATTTGGAAAATAATAAAGATACTTGGTTAGTTCCATAGATGGTTACTGGATATATATTTACAGCATTTCTTATAATTTTAGGATTGGCTGTAATGAGATTTGGGAGTATTCATTTTAAAAAATTTAAAGAAGGAAAAACAAAAATAAAAGCACGGTTAAGTGGACAAATTTCCTTTTTAATTTTATTTATAATAATAATTGGATTAATAGTTTATTCAGTAAATGATCTATTATTTAAGTAAGTAAATCATTTGCAGCATTTTGTTATATATTTTTAGAATATAGACTTTGAATATTTTTTCCAGTTTTCTTGATAACGTCTTGTATTTTCTAATACTGCTTTTTTTTCTTCTTCAGTAACTTCTCTTACAACTTTTCCTGGAGATCCAACAACTAATGAATTATCTGGAATGACTTTATTTTCAGTAATTAAAGCCTTTGCTCCAATAATACAATTTTTACCGATTTTTGCTTTATTAAGTATTACAGCACCAATTCCAATCAAACTATTTTCTCCTATTGTGCATCCATGCAACATAACCATATGACCAACTGTTACATTTTTTTCTATTTTTAAAGGACAGCCTGGGTCGGTATGCAATACACTTCCATCCTGTACATTTGAACCTTCTCCAATGTGAATATTTTCTATATCCCCTCTTAAAACTGCATTAAACCAAACGCTGGTGTTTTTTTCTAAGGTAACATCGCCAATAATAGTTGCATTTGGTGCTACCCAATTTTCGCCAGAGTTTTTTGGTTTTTTATCTTTTAAATCGTAAAACATAATTTATATATTCTTACAATATGCCAGTTCAAACTCCAATATGCGATTTTGGCAAAAAAGCTTTGCCATTTGAATTAAACTCAACAGATAACAAAATTATTTCTTTAGAGGATATTAAAGGTAAAAATGGAACTTTAATAATGTTCATTTGTAATCACTGCCCTTATGTAAAAGCAATTACAAAAGAGATGGTTGAAGATTGTGCTGAATTAAAAAAAATTGGAGTAAATTCTGTAGCTATTTGTTCAAATGATAGTCTTAATTATCCTGAAGATTCATTTGAAAATATGATTAAATTTTCAAATGAAAATAAATTTAGTTTTCCTTATCTAATAGATGAAACTCAAGAAGTTGCGAAAGCATATGATGCAGTATGTACACCAGATTTCTTTGGGTATAATAAAAATTTAGAACTTCAATACAGAGGTAGATTAAGAGAGCTTAAAAACTATGTTCCAGTCAAAGATGGGGATAGTGAGCTACTTCAAGCAATGAAAAAAATTGCTGAAAGTGGTGAAGGACCCATAGATCAGATCCCAAGCGCTGGTTGTAGTATTAAATGGAAGTATGATTGATGTATTTAATCGTAACTAGATCTTTTCCACCTGAAATTGGTGGAATGCAAAACCTGATGTGGGGCCTATCAAGAGAATTATCTAAAAATTTTATGATAAAAGTTTTTGCAGATTATGTTGAAGATCATAAAAGTCATGATGAAAAAGCTTCATTTTCAATTGAAAGAGTTGGTGGAATTAAATTTTTAAGAAAATATAGGAAAGCACAACTAATTAATGAATTTATAAAAGAAAATAAAATTGAGGGCATTATTGCTGATCACTGGAAAAGTTTGGAGCTTATAAAAACGAATAAAAAGAAATATTGCTTAATCCATAGTAAAGAAATTAATCATCCAACAGGATCAAGTCAAAATAAACGTGTTATAAATGTTTTAAATAATGTTGAAAAAGTAATTGCAAATTCTGAATTTACAAAAAATTTAGCAATTAATTGTGGAGTTAATGAAAATAAGATTTTTGTTATTAATCCTGGGGTGGATCCAGCTGAAGAATTAGATAAAAAATCTTTAGAAAAAGTTGAGAGTCTTCTTAAAGTAAAAACACCTAGATTGATCACTATTTCAAGATTTGATAAAAGAAAAAATCATGAAAAAGTAGTTATGGCACTCAGAAATTTGAAGCAAATTTACCCTGATATTGTCTATGTTTGTGTTGGTTATGGCGAAGAAGAAGAGAATATTAAAAAACTTGTTAAGGAATTAGATCTAGAAGCTCAAGTGATGTTTTTTAAGGATATTAGTAATAAATTAAAAAATGCCTTGGTTGCTAAATCAGATATATTTGTAATGCCATCAATAATTCATAAAAAATCTGTTGAAGGATTTGGTATTGCTTACGTTGAAGCAGCTCAATATGGAATTCCTTCTATTGGAGGTAAAGATGGTGGTGCCTCTGATGCAATAGATCATGAAAAAACTGGATTAATATGTGATGGAAATAAGCTTAACGATGTTTATTCTAGTATAGAACGTTTATTAAAAGATAAAAAACATATCGAATACGGCAAAAATGCAAAAATAAATTCACTTAACTTTACATGGGATAAGGTTATTGAAAACTATAAACGAATCTTATAAATTTAAACAATGGTAGCAAAGTTTAATGGAATAATTTATCTAGTAATTTATGTAGTCCACTTTGGAATGTTAGCATTTTATGCTGTGCAATTATTAGTTGGAACAAGAAAATTTATGGATAAATTTGCAATAGATCACACGGCTGCATTCATGATAAGATTTTTAGGTGCATTTTTCTTGGCCTGGATACTAATGGCAATATATCTCATGTTTATTAGACCAAATGGAGTTGAAGGGACTTGGATATTTTTTAATCTCATATTTATTACCCATTTAATTGTTACTATAACTAACTACTATTCTAAAAATATAAGTAAGCTCGGTGTGACAGACAAATTTACAGGCGAAGGTATCATTGTGCCGTTTATTTTAATGATATTGAGTGGAATACTTTGCTACGGTTTATCTGATAAAATTTACATAATTTAATCATAATCTTTTTTATTTAGTTTAAGAAATTAAATTAGATAATCTTTCAAATACTTTTTCTGCAGATAATTTTGATAAGTCTGAAACCTGTATAGCTTTAAAGTTCTCTCTTTCAATGCTTACTTTGTAAGCTGTTGTGTGAGCACCAAATAAAGAAACTCCTTTTGAACCTAGGTGAGCTGTCATATGTGCAGGACCTGTATCATTTGCTACTACAAATGAACTGTCTTTAATTAATGCAGATAACTGAGAAATATCAAGTGCTTTTCCATTATCTAAGATGCATAAAGCATTTATTTGAGAAGCTTGATCAATTTCATCTGGTCCTGGGGCAACAACAATTTTTAATTGGTGTTTAAATTTCTCATTAATAATATCAATTAAATCATTGTAATAAGGCCATTTCTTTGAAGTTAAATGAGGCGAACAAAATGGAAAAAGAATAATAAATTTTTCAAGCTCATAATTTATTTTTATTTGAGATATATCACTTGAGCTCCAAGAAAAATCAGGACTGGTGGTGTGTTTAGTTTCAATATTTGAATTTTTTAATTGATAATCAAATCTTTGTAAAACTGAATCTTTATCAAAATCTTTTTTGGTTTTGCCTTGTGGAAGAGTGGTATCTGTTGATGACCAAATATCTTTTGATGCATTGGGAAATAGTATTCTTTTATAAAAAGAAGTTCTGCTAGAATTTTGAAGGTCATAAACTTTAGAAAAATTATGTTTCTTTATAGATCTCATTAGGGAATAAAGATAAAATAGATTAAGTTTTGACAATCTTTTATCTAAAATTACATTTGAAATATGGGGGTTTTTTTTAAATAATTCGTAATAAGGTTTTGTTGTTAGCAAATGAATTTGATCATCCTTATGATGTTCAGAAATATCTTGAATTGCACCACAAGCTTGCGCTATATCACCCAGTGAACCGTGTTTTATAATTAAAATATTAGACATATTTAAAACAATTTAACATAGTATAAAAGTTTATGAATAAAATTCTAGTTGAAGTATCTGTTGGAGAACTTTTTGATAAAATATCTATTTTAGAAATTAAAAAAGACAGGATTAAAGACTCTGAAAAGCTTGATTTTATAAATGACGAATATCAAGTTTTAAAAAGTGAGCTTGATAAAAATGTAAAAATGGATGTAAAATTAGAAAAGTTTTTTGTAGCATTAAAAAATGTAAATTCAAAATTGTGGATAATTGAAGATGACAAAAGAAAGTGTGAAAAAGACTCAAATTTTGGAGAAGAATTTATAAGATTGTCTAGAGATATTCATTTTCTTAACGACACTCGTGCAAAAATTAAATTAGATATAAACAATCACACAGGATCCAAAATAAAAGAAATTAAAGAATACACTAGCTACTAAATATTCTTGGAAACCAATCCTCTCGCATTAAATCACCAGTCTTTAAATTAATTCCATCGAATGGTGGAGATGTTGGTCCACCTCTATCAATATATCTGATATCGTCTCCTATAAATCTCATTGAGAAAGCTCTTCTAGATTTCAAAGTATTGTTTCCACTTGAGCCGTGAACAATCTTAAAATTAAAAAGTACTGCGTCTCCTAAATTTAGTTCAGGAATTAATATATCTTTTTTAAATTGATCTTCTTTAGGTAAATCCATAAATGAACTATCATCTTCATACCAAGATTTATCATTTGACCATTTTGTTGGACGAATTAATTTTGACCATTTATGGGAACCTAATATTAATTTAAGATTATTTCTTTTATCAACACTATCCAAAGGTATCCAAAAACTACCTGAATTATTCCCATCTACACAATAATAAGGCATGTCTTGATGCCAAGGTGTTTCTTTATGTGTTCCTGGTTCTTTAACAAATATGTGTTCATGAAAAATTTGTATAGATTTAGATAACGTTGCTTCAGCAACCAATTGAGCTGCTAGTGAGTTAAAAATACAATTTTTAAACTCTTCAATTCTTTCCCAATTACAATAATCTTCAAAAAATCTTCCTTGTTTATCATTAACATTTTCTCTTCCGTGTTTACTGGGTTTATCTAAGACTTTTTGAAATCCAATTCTTAATGGTTCAATCCATTCTTTAAAAATATCTTTAATAATTATCACACCAAATTTTTGGTAATCTTTGATTTGTTGATCTGAAAGATACATTTTAATTATTGAAAACTGTATTTTTTCTCTAAATACTTAATTAAATTATGAATTAAAAAAGTCATAAACAAGTAAATACCACCAGCAACAATAAATACCTCTATTGGTTTAAAGGTTGTTGAAATTATATATTTTGCAACACCTGTTAAATCCATTAATGTAACTGTACTTGCTAATGAAGTGCCTTTCATCATAAGTATTATTTCATTACCATAAGCTGGAAGTGACTGCCTAATGGCAATTGGTATTTGAATTTTATAAAAGATAATTTTATTTGATATTCCAAGACTTTTTCCAGCTTCAATTATACCTGGTTTTATAGTTTGAAATGCAGATCTTAATATTTCTGAAGTATAAGCTCCAGTATTTAAAGTAAATGCTATGATTGCACACCAATATGGCTCTTTTAAAATTACCCACAAAATTGTAGATCTTAGATACTCAATTTGTCCTAAACCAAAATAAATTATAAAAATTTGGACCAATAGAGGTGTTCCTCTAAATACATAAGAATAGCCGTAAGCAAATTTATTAACTAATATATTCTTATTCATTCTCAAAATTGCAAAAAATAGACCAATAAATAATCCAAAGAATAAAGAAGCAGATAAAAGTTTTAAAGTAACAACAGTTGCGCTCAAGAGTTTTGGGAAACTAGTGATCATCAAATCAAAATCCATTAATACCCCCTGCTATATTTTGCTTCTAATTTGTTGATTAACTTCATGCTTAAATAAGTAAGTAATAAATAAAGTACAGCTGCAAAGGAGTAAAAGAAGAGTGGGTCTCTAGTTGATCCTGCTGCGATATATGACTGTCTCATAATTTCGACTAAACCTGTCACAGAAATTAGGGACGTATCCTTTAAAGTAATTTGCCAAACATTACTTAAGTTAGGAATAGCTAATCTTAACATTTGAGGTAAGATTATTTTATAAAATTGTGCAAATTTACTAATACCTAAAACTTTTGCAGCTTCAAATTGACCTTTATCTATGGATTGAATTGCTCCTCTAAATACTTCTGTTGAGTAGGCCCCTGAGATTATCCCAATTGCCATAGAGCCTGTAATGAAAGCATTTATTTCAATATATTCAAAATATCCAAATATGGAGGCAACATACATTATTGCTCCACTTCCACCAAAAAAGAAAAGATAAATTACAAGAAGCTCTGGAACACCCCGAATAACTGTTGTGTAGAAGTTTCCAATTAAATTTAAAGATTTAAATTTAGATAATTTTAGAGGAGTAAATATTAATGCAAAAATGAAGCCAATTAACATTGCTGTAACTGAGACAGCAATTGTCATCAGGGTTGCATAAAATAATTCATCACCCCAACCAGTTTTTCCAAATGCTAGAAGTTCCATATAGACTGGCGACTATATATTATAGTCGCCAAATCTGAAATCAATTACATAGAAGCGTCAAAACCAAAGTGCTTAATAGCAAGTTTGCTAATAATTCCTTTTTTTCTAGCTTTATCTATTGCTTTGTTGAAATCTTTTAAAAGTTGAGCGTCTCTTTTACCAATAGCATCATCTCCACCTTGTCTAATTCCAACACCTACTCCATTACCAAATGCACCACCTGAAAAAGTTGGTCCAACTAGTGTAACGGCTTCACCTGATTTATCAGCGTAATCTGTAAATGCAACTGCTGCAGCCAATGCAACATCACATCTTCCAGCTGTTAAATCTAGATTTACTTCATCTTGAGTTTTGTAAGTTCTAACCTTGATACTTCCAACATCACCTGACTCTAAGAAGTTTTGGTGGATCGTCCCTGTTTGAGTACAAACAGTTTTGCCAGCAAGTGCACCTGTCAAAGTTTTAAGAGCTTTTTTAACATCAGATCCACCTAAAGATAAATTAATTCCTTCAGGAGTATCCATGCCTTCTAAACTTGAACCTTTCATTACTGCAAGCGATGCAACTTCATCAGCATAACCTTGCGAAAAAGTAATAGTTTTTTGTCTTTCAGCTGTAATAGACATTCCAGCCATTATAGCATCAAACTTTCTCATCAATAAAGCAGGTATCATTCCATCCCAATCTTGCTCAACGATAGTACATTCATGTTTCATGATTGTACAAAGTTCATTAGCTAATTCTACCTCAAACCCAATAAGATTACCGGAAGCATCTTTTGAGTTCCATGGAGGATAAGCACCTTCAGTTCCAATTTTTATTTTATCAGCATAAACATTACTGATTACCAATAAAGAAGCTAGAACTGTTAAAATAGTTTTTTTGAATATATTCATTATTTTCTCCTTTAATTAGGGTCAATTATTTCACAAATTTAATAATTTAAAAAGAAAAATTAATGATTTATTGACGATGAAAAATTCCAAGAACAATCAAAACTTGGGATATATACTCTAGATAATTTAGTATTTCCAAAATGATGGTTAAAAACATTTAGCCAATTTTCAACTTGTTTTGGTTTTTTATCTTGGCTTCCAACTTGAGCAGTAATAACACCTTTTGGTTTAAGAATTCTAATCATCGAGTCCATATTTTTAGCAGCGAGATCTATACAAAATTGATCATCATTAAGATCAACAAAAATATGATCATAGGTGTCGTCATCAACAGATTTGATACTTTCAAATGCATCGCCCCAGACACATTTTACAGAATTTTTTTCAGTAGATTTCTTTCCAATATCACCTAAATGTTTATTACAAACATCTACAACTTCAGGATCAAGTTCATACCAGTCAATAAAACTAAATTTTTTAGAAATACATTCTCTTGCAACACCACCGTCTCCTCCTCCAATAATAGCTGCTTTGTCAGTATTATTATTTAAATTGAGTCCAGCTCCAACAAACGTAGAACTATATAAATGTTCATCTGTTGCAGCCACTTGAATTTCACCGTCTATAAATAATGATTTACCAAATTGTTCTAAGTCTAAAATTTCAATATGTTGACCTACCTTAGATTTAAAATCTTCCAAAACATCATTAACTACGTAAGCTTTTTGTAATCCTGGAGAACTATAAATATCATGATAAAGAGATTTGGTGTCTCTATTAAATTCTTTAATTACTATTCTTTTATGCTCAAATTCTTTTTTGATAATATCAATTGCAACTGATGGACTTACTTTTGCACAAGTAAAGAAATCAAAACTGATTATCCCTTTTTCAGGAAATGTATGAAAACTAATATGACTTTCTGCTAGTAATGCTAATATTGTAAAACCCTGAGGCTCAAATTTATATTTAGAAATATTGAGTATTGTTACTTTTGCTGCTTTTGCAATATCATGAATTACCCTTTCAAATACAGATGGATCGTATTCTTTCGTTGTTCCAACAATATCTAGGGTTATATGTTCTCCAACTTTAGTCATTGGTTATTCCCTCTTGTAATTTTTTGCTTTGGATAAAACTTTTTTCATTTCATTTAAAGAAAGAATCTTAGGCTTACCCAGTTTTAGAGACGTTATATACTGAAGGGATATATTTTCAACCTCTTCAGCTAGTTCAAAGGCTTTTGATAAATTATTTTCAAATGCAATCTGTCCGTGATTAGCAATTAAACAAGCTTTTCTATTTTTTAATGCCTTTATAATATTTTTGGATAAATCTCTTGTGCCATAAGTAGCGTATTTTGCACATTTAATGTCATAACCACCAGCCATAGCAACCATATAGTGAAATGGTGGTATTCTCTTTTTGTGAGTAGAAATAGCTGTCGCATTTGTTGAATGAGCATGAACAATTGCTTTAGCTTTTTTTTTATTTAAATAAATATCTTGATGAAATTTCCACTCAGATGATGGAATACCTTTTTTTTTATCAAATGATCCATCTAAATTAACAAAAACTATATCCTTATTTTTTAGTGATGAATATTTTTTTCCAGATGGAGTAATAAAAAAACCCTCTTTATATCTAGCTGATATATTACCAGATCTAAGGGATGATAATTTCCTGCTATTCAGCATTTTTGAATATTTGATTATTTCACGCTTTATTTTGCTCATTAAAAAACATCTTGATTTTAGTTTAATTTCGGATGAGACTACATATTAATTAAAATGACTGATACAATAAAATATTTTCTTGAAGAAAGCAAAATGCCAAAAACTTGGTATAATATTGCTGCTGATTTACCAAAACCAATGGAGCCTCCACTTCATCCAGGAACTTTAAAGCCAATTGGACCTGATGACCTAGCTCCTTTGTTTCCCATGGCTCTTATTGGACAAGAAGTGTCTCAAGATAGAGAAATAGAAATACCTGGGCCTGTTAGGGAAATTTATAAACAATGGAGACCATCACCATTGTATAGAGCAAGAAAATTAGAAAAACATTTAGATACACCAGCAAAAATTTATTATAAGTACGAAGGTGTTAGCCCTTCTGGAAGTCACAAACCAAATACAGCAGTTGCTCAAGCTTTTTACAATAAAGAAGAAGGTACAAAAAAAATAACCACTGAAACAGGAGCTGGACAATGGGGAACATCCTTAGCGTTCGCATGTAAATTGTTTGGAATTGAGTTAGATGTATACATGGTAAAAGTAAGTTTTGAACAAAAACCATATAGAAAACTTGTTATGCAAACTTATGGAGCTAGATGTGTTGCAAGTCCTTCAAATGAAACAGATAGTGGAAAAGCGATTTTAGCAAAAGACCCTAACAATACTGGAAGTTTAGGAATAGCTATTTCTGAGGCAGTTGAAATGGCTGCAAAAAATCCTGATACAAAGTATGCATTAGGAAGTGTTTTAAATCATGTTTTAATGCATCAAACTATTGTGGGTAATGAAGCACTATTACAAATGGAAATGGCTGATGATTATCCTGATATTTTGGTTGGTTGCACAGGAGGTGGAAGTAATTTTTCAGGATTAGTAAATCCATTTTTAGGAAAAAATTTTCGAGAAGGAAAAAAAACAAGAGTTATTGCATGTGAACCAAAATCATGTCCAACATTGACTGAAGGTAAATTTGTTTATGATTTTGGAGATACTGGAAAATTAACACCTTTAGTTAAAATGCATACTTTAGGATCACAATTTATTCCACCAGCAACTCACTCTGGAGGTTTGAGATACCACGGTATGGCTCCATTGGTTAGTCACTTAAAAGAAATTAACGCAATCGAAGCAAAAGCATATGGACAAAAGGAATGTTTTGAAGCTGGAGTTAATTTTGCAAGAACTGAGGGTATAGTTCCAGCTCCTGAGGCAACGCATGCAGTTAAAGGTGCTATTGATGCTGCTTTAGAATGTAAAAAAAATGGTGAGTCTAAAACAATATTATTCAATTTATGTGGTCATGGTCATTTTGACATGAAAGCATATGGTGATTTCTTCGAAGGAAGCTTAGCAGAAGATAAGTTTGATAAGGGAAGTATGGATAAAGCTTTAGAAGACCTTCCAAAAATTGCATAATTTTTAAATTGAGTTTAATCAAACCATTTAAAGGTATAATACCACAAAAAAAATTTGTTAAAGAAACATCTTTTCCTAATATTAATTATATAAATAATTATAAAAAAAATAAAAAATTAAATTTCCTTAATATTCTTAATAATAAGAGCATTTATAAAGCTAAGCAAATGCTACTTAAACTAGAAGAAAAAAAAATTATTAAAGAAGATAATTCAGAGCATTTTTATCTATATAAAATTACAAACAAAAAAAAGATATTATTTGGCATTGTGGGAAAAATTAATCTTCAAAACTATGATGACAAAAAAATTTTGGGACATGAAAAAACTTTTTCTGAAAGAATAAAAGAAAGAAAAGAACAGTTATTAAAATTTAAAAATCAAATAACTCCTATATATACAGCATATAAAATAAGCAAAATATTTCATACCAAATTAAAACTACTTTTTAAATCTAAGCCTAATTACAGCCTAAAATCAAAAGATAAATGTAAACATGAGCTTTGGGTAGTTAATAAACCAAGACTAATAAAATCAGTTCAAAATTATGTTAATAAAATAAGAAAAATTTATATATGTGATGGACATCACAGAGTTCAGGCTATGTTAAAAAGTAGAAGAAAAATTGCACCGATGATTATTGCTTTTCCTTATGAGCAAGTAAATATTTTAGATTATAATAGAGTTGTAAAGACAAGTTTAAATTTTGAAAAAATTAATAAAATAATTTCAA
Source organism: uncultured Pelagibacteraceae bacterium (assembly GCA_902522915.1). GTDB lineage: Bacteria > Pseudomonadota > Alphaproteobacteria > Pelagibacterales > Pelagibacteraceae > Pelagibacter. The sequence goes on from CABYXQ010000003.1 coordinate 49,730, forward strand.
AAAACTTTTTTATAAAAAATTTAAAACATAATAATATTCTTAAAAAAGGTGAAATTGAAATGTATTTAAATAAAACTTGGTATTTACTTAAGCCCTTTAAAAAATCTAAAGATTTAGACGTAACAGTATTAAAAAAATTAATTCTAGATAGAATTTTAATAAATAATAAGAATTTAAAATTTATTTCAGGAATCAAAGGCAAAAAAGCCTTAGAAAAACTTGCAAATACAAAAAAATATAATTTAGCATTTAAATTATATCCTACAGACATATCTCAAGTAATTTCATTTGCAGAAAATAAAAAGTTCATGCCACAAAAATCTACCTGGTTTCACCCCAAACCACTTGATGGATTTATTTGCTCTAAAATTATTTCTTAAATAATTTTTTTAAGCCATTGAATGATGCTTTTGAAATCCCTCTTTCTGTAATTAGTCCCGTTACATATTTTGCTGGTGTTACATCAAAAGCTAAATTCATTGCCTTACTTTTATTTGGATAAATTAAAACTTTTCTAATTTCATTATTTTCATCAATTCCTTCAACATATGATAATTCTTCAGAATTTCTTTTTTCGATAGGAATATCTTTTGCATCTTTAATATCCCAATCTATTGTTGAACTTGGAAGTGCAACGTAAAAAGGAACATTATTATCATGAGCTGCTAAAGCTTTAAGGTAAGTGCCTATTTTGTTACAAACATCTCCATTTGATAAAGTTCTATCAGTTCCAACTATACACATATCAACATCACCTCTTTGCATTAAAATACCCCCTGTGTTATCAGCTATAATCGTATTTGGTATTTCTTCTTCATTTAGCTCATAAGAAGTTAAATTTGCACCTTGGTTTCTTGGTCTTGTTTCATCTACCCATACATGTACCGGTATACCTTTCTTATGAGCATGATAAATTGGTGATGTTGCAGTTCCCCAATTAATTGTCGCTAACCAACCTGCATTACAATGTGTTAATATATTTACTGTATCTTTCTTTTTGCTATAAATTTTTTCAATTATTTTTAGTCCATTAATACCTATATTTTCACAAAACTTTTCATCTTCACTACATATTTCTTTGGCTTCATTTAAAGCTATATCTAAAATTTTATCACTATTAATTCCTGATAATTTTTTCATCATACGATCTACTGCCCATTTTAAATTTATTGCTGTAGGTCTAGATTGGATTAAATCTTCTGAGCTTTTTTTAATAAATTGTTGATCGTTATTATTTTGAATAGCTAGTACAATTCCATATGCAGCTGTTGCACCAATCAGAGGTGCTCCTCTTACCTCCATTGTTTTAATAGCATTAATTGCATCTTTTATTGTTTTAAGTTCTTTAACAACAAATTGATGTGGAAGTTTTGTTTGATCTATAATTTTGACAACTTTTTTTTCAAACCAAATAGTACGATATTCTTTGCCTTCAATTTTCATTTAATAATAACTTTGCTCTTTAATATATTTTTTCATTTATTTAAGAACTCTTCCTGCTATTATTTTAAGTTTTTTTATTGTTTTCTTTGTTCTTTTTTCAGGTGCTGTAATTATTGCTACATCCAAACAATTATTTGTTGGATCATTTGGATCAATATGATCTTCAAAATTATCAATTAAATTTTTAATCATTACTTTTGCTTTTTCAGCATTACCTAACAAAACTTTAATTACTTGCTGAACATCAACATTTTTATGATCAGGATGCCAACAATCAAAATCTGTTACCATTGATACGGATGCATACCTTATCTCTGCTTCTCTAGCGAGTTTTGCCTCAGGCATATTAGTCATTCCAATAACATCTGCTTTCCATGATCTATATAAATTAGACTCTGCGAGTGTTGAAAATTGTGGTCCTTCCATTACTACATAAGTGCCATTTCTTTGGTATTCTATATTTGATTTTTTAATTGCGGCTTCACATGCATTCATTAAACCATTCGAAGTTGGATGAGCCATTGAAACATGAGTTACAATCTCATTATCAAAAAATGTTTTATTTCTTGCAAAAGTTCTATCAATAAATTGATCAACAATAACAAATTTTCCAGGTATTAAATCTTCTTTAAGAGATCCCACTGCTGATACAGAAACTATATCTGTTATACCTAGTTCTTTAAGAGCGGCAATATTAGCTCTAAAATTTATATTTGAGGGATTAATAAAGTGACCCCTTCCATGCCTAGGTAAAAAATAAACCTCTTTGCTATTATAATGAGTTTTTAAAATTTGATCTGAAGGTTTTCCCCATGAAGTATTTATATCAAGCAATTCTCTATCTTTAAATTCCTCAACATCATAAAGACCACTTCCACCAATAATTGCTAATTTATTTGTTGTCATAGTCTAAAAATTATTTATTTATACTTTAATATTTAACTATTATGAATTTAAAAAATTATATTAGATCTATTCCAGATTATCCGAAAAAAGGTATTTTATTTAGAGATATTACTACCTTAATTAAAGATGAAAATGCATTTGCTGAAACTATTAATCAAATAGTTGAACGTTCAAAAAAATATAATTTTACTAAAATTGCTGCAATCGAATCTCGTGGTTTTGTTTTTGCTTCTGCCGTTTCTTATATTCTAAAAAAACCATTTATTATGCTTAGAAAAAAAAATAAATTGCCTGCTGATGTTCATTCTGTTGATTTTGAGTTAGAATACGGCACAGCAACAATCGAGGTTCATAAAGACTCTTTAGATCATAATGACACAGTATTAATAATTGATGATTTAATTGCAACAGGTGGTACTGCCGAAGCTGCTGCAAAACTTATTGAAATGTCGAAAGGAAAGGTTGCTGCTTATATTTTTGTTATAAATTTATTTGATTTAGGTGGATGTGATAAACTAGTTAAAAAAAACTATAAAATTGAAAATTTAATTGAATTTCCTGGTCATTAATAAAACTTTTATACACTCATTATTTTATTTACTTTATCCTTTAATTTTAAATCAATATACAGACAAGTTACACCATACTTAGATGCAAGAAAATATCCACTTTTAACTAACAGTTCATGAATATTTGAATTTAGTGTTTCTTTTATATCGTAAATATTATCTTCAATGCTAATCAATTTAGGCTGAAATTTAGAAAAACTAAAATCAGAGATAACATTAAATTCGTTTCCTTCAACATCGACATTTAAAAAATCAATTTTTTCAATATTATATTTTTCTAACAGGGTATCTAATTTATAGGATTCTATTTCAACTTTATTTTCATTTATATTGGTTAATGAATTTTGTTGATTAATTAATCCGTTTTCATAGTAATGAGTTTTTCCATTAGTATTTGAAATTGCGCCTCTTACATTGATATCATTAGGTCTTGATATATTAAATAGATCAATCGATATTTGACTTAAATCAACATTTAAACCACTCCATCCATTTTTATAAAGATAATTAGTTAAAGATCCTTTAATTGGATGATAGCATCCAATATCTACATAAAAACCTTTTTTAAACTCTTTAAAAAATCTTCTTATAAAAATGTCTTCTCCATATTCACCTAGGTGTGAGTTTTTAAATGAATTTTTAAATATTTTTAATCTCTTATAAAAAAAGTAAAAAAAAGAATTTTTAATTAAATCTTTTTTCATAATCTATAAGATGAGTTTTTTCCAAACATTGAATTAAGTAGTCCAAGAAATCTATATAAATGTTTTGTAAAATTATACTTATTAAAAATCATTGCAAAAAAAATTATTTTTAAAAAACTTTTAATCAAACTTCCAGAAAATAATTTAAAAGCATATACATAACTGTAATTTTTCTTATAGTAATAAAAAGATGACCACATTAGATGCCAATTTCTTAATTTTAAATAAGCGTATTCATTTCCTGGCTCTGTAGCAAAAGATCCTTTTTCACCATAATGATCGATAATTAGATCTTGGCTACTAAATACCAAACCTCTATTAAGCTTTATTCTTTTACAAAAATCTGTCTCCTCATAAAATAAAAAATAATTTTCATCAAAGAGTTTTTTGCTACTAAATTTATTAAGATCAATTAGCATTGAACATCCCACAACCCAGTCTACCTCTTGAAGATTTTTTTTATTAATAGGAATTATTGGATTAAATTGTTTTTGTTCAAATAAACCATATGCAGGTTTATTCATTTTATTTTTTTCATATTGAGATCCTATAACATGGAAGTCAAAGTCCTCATTTAAGTAGCTTTGGATTTTTGTAAAATAATCATTTAAACAAACTAAATCTGGATTTAAAATTAAAACATATCTAGTATTTA
>CABYXQ010000004.1 GCA_902522915.1 uncultured Pelagibacteraceae bacterium
GGATATTTAAATTCAGATTGCTTTCCAGAAACCTCTGAAATGAAATATCTTTACGAAACAGAGGAACTTTTGAAATTTGTTTCTGCTTGTTTAGGTGTATCGCCTATCTATAGATGGGCAGATCCATTGGCATGTCATGCATACAATGTTATGAAGCCAGACGGAATACTCCCTTGGCATTTTGACAGTTGTGAATTCACTTTGAGTTTGATGATTCAAAAACCAGAGAAAGGAGGTTTTTTTGAGTATTGCCCAAATATAAGAGCACCAGGAAACGAAAATTTTGAGGAAGTAAAAAAAGTTCTTGAAGGAGACACATCAAGAGTAAAGCAACTTAAATTAGAACCAGGCGATCTCCAAATATTCAAAGGAAGATTTACATTACACAGAGTAACAAAAGTTGAGGGTCAAAAATCTAGATATATGTGTATACCATCTTATGTTTTAGATCCCTACAGAGTAAATACTCCTGAACATTCAAAAGCTATCTATGGTAAAGTTTTACCAATTCATATAAAAAGAAACCAAGCAAGATCTGACGGACTAATTGACTAATGATAACTAATATTAAAATAAAGAAAATTGACAGAGAAATTTCGTCTATCATTATAGATGATAAAAAAACTTACAATTCACTATCATTTAAAAATCTTAATGATTTACTAAAAGCACTCAAAAAATTAGATAATGATAAAAAAGTAAAAGTTATAATTTTAGAAGGAGCTGGAAAAGGTTTTAGTGCAGGACATAACCTAAAAGAAGTCCGAGGATTAAAAAAACAAGAAAACTATCAAAAATTATTTAGTTTATGTTCAAAAGTAATGCTTCAAATAGTTGAAGGTAGAAAACCTGTTATTGCTAAAGTACATGGAGCAGCTTTTGCAGCAGGCTGTCAACTCGTTGCAAGTTGTGATTTAGCATTTAGTTCCAATGATGCTTTGTTTGCAACACCTGGAGTAAACATTGGCTTATTTTGTAGCACACCAATGGTTGCGGTAAGTAGAAAAATTAACCGTAAACCAATGATGAAAATGTTGCTTACTGGTGAACCTATAAAAGCAAAATTTGCAAAAGAAATAGGTTTAATAAATGATCATTATTCAAAATCAAAACTAAACAATGAAGTTTTAAAAATTGCTAAAAAAATTTCATCTAAATCAAATTTAACAATTAAAATTGGAAAACAAGCTTTTTATAAACAATTAGAAATGCCACTAAGAAAAGCCTATTTATACACAAGTAAAATGATGACAAAAAATATGATGGCTATGGATGCAAAGGAAGGGATATCTGCGTTTTTACAAAAAAGAAAACCTGTTTGGAAAAACAGATAATGTTTAAAAATAGAAAAAATATTTTTATTGTCATTTTAATAATATTGGGTTTGTACTTAATTCTTGATTTTAAAGACTATAATTTAAAAAGAGCAGTAGACGCTTGTTTAGCTGGAAGTCAAAAATTATCCGAAACCAAAATAACCGATTTAGATGAGGCAAAAAAATTCTGTGAAAAAGAGATTAAAAAGAATAAAAATAAATAATTATGAAAGATAATGAAATTAAAGATGTTTTAAAAAATTCAAAAACTATTGCAATGATAGGTGTAAGCTCAGAGAAAAAAGGTGAAGATCGAAAAAATCTAAAGAGAAAACCTGCGAACGTAGTTATGAAGTACATGCAAGATTTTGGTTATAAGGTGTATCCCATCAACCCTTTTGCAGTAGGCGAAGTCATTAATGGTGAGATTGTTTATGAAAGTTTAGAAAGTATTGACGATAAAATTGATATAATTGATGTGTTTCGTCCATCTAATGAAACACCAGGTATAGCAAAAGAAGCAGTTGATAAAAAAGGTAAAGTATTATGGTTACAATATGGCATTGAAAATGAAGAGGCTGAAAAAATAGCTCTTGATGCAAATATACAATATCTTTCTAACAAATGTATAAAACAAGAATACCAAAGACTATTTTTAAAATCTAATCCTGTTTTCCCAGTTTTAAAAGACAAACTATGATTTTAAACAACATAAAATTAGCTTTTAAGATAAGTTTACTCTTATTAATTATCATTTCATATAGTAATGCTGAACTAATTAACCCTAATAGTTCTATCAAACCCTCTGAGGTAGTTAAAATTCAACTGACTGGTCTTAAGTATAATAATAAAGATTTTATAGACAGCGGTATTGAGCAAACTTGGAAATTTGCTCATCCAAAAAATAAAAAAGTCACAGGACCTTTGGACAACTTTAAAAGAATGATTAAAGGAGATTCTTATCAAATGATGATAGATCATTTAAGCCACACTATTACATTACTTGGAAGTGATGATAATTGGGCGCAATTTGAAGTAGTTATTCTTGATAAAAATAAGATTTACCACAAGTTTAATTGGCAAGTTGAAAAGTATACAATGGAAGGAACTTTGAAGGACTGTTGGCTAACAACAATGGTTTCAAGTCCTATCCCCCTTGGAAGTTCGATATGATTATCCACAGATACATTTTTGTTTCAGAATTAATAAAAATTTAGTAGGAATCCCCAAATGAAAACAAAAACTAAAGTTGTAGTAGTTGGCGGAGGTGTAGTAGGGGTAAGCGCCCTTTATCATTTAGCAAAAAAAGGATGGTCAGATGTTGTTCTTGTTGAAAGAAAAGAATTAACGTCAGGATCTACTTGGCATGCTGCTGGACTACTTCCTTTATTTAATATGAGTTATTCTGTAGGACAACTTCACAAATATGCAGTTGATCTTTATAAAACTTTAGAAGAAGAAACTGGAAAAAATGTTGGTTTTAGCGTTGTTTCAAATATTAGATTAGCAAGTAACAAAGATAGAATGGATGAATACCACCAATATGCAGGCGTTGCTCAAACTATTGGGGTTGACGTAAAATTTTTAACACCAGATCAGGTCAAAGAAATTTGGCCTTTATGTCATACAGATGATTTAGTTGGTGCAATACAACATCCAGAAGATGGATATATTCAACCTGCCGATCTAACACAAGCTTTAGCAACTGGTGCCAGAAATAAAGGAGCAGAAATTTATAGAAATACAGCTGTCTTATCGATGAAACAAACAAAAGAAGGATGGGTTGTTGAAACCGATAAAGGCTCAATAGAATGTGAACATGTTATTTCATGTTCAGGCAATTTTGCTAGACAAACTGGTGAGATGGTTGGATTAGATATTCCAGTAATACCTGTAGAGCATCAATACATTGTAACAGAACCACACCCCGAAATTCTAAAAAGAAAAAAAAATGGCCTTCCAGAGATGGGAGTATTAAGAGATAGTGATAGTAGATGGTACATGAGAGAAGAAGCGGGAGGATTAATTCTAGGACCTTATGAAGATGGGGCTCCTGCATGTTATGTAGAAGGACCATCTAAAAACTCAGAGTATGAATTATTTCAAGAGGATCTTGATAGATTAGCTCCTCATATAGAAGGAGCTATTCATCGAGTTCCTGCTTTTGGAGAAGTAGGTGTTAAAAAAGTTTACAATGGCGCAATTTGTTATACACCAGATGGAAACCCAATTGTAGGACCTGCTTGGGGACTTAAAAATTTTTGGATTAATGAAGGACACAGTTTTGGAATTACTGCGGCAGGTGGAGCTGGATGGCAGTTAGCTGAGTGGATCGTTGACGGAGAACCAACTATTGATATGCTTGGGGTTGAACCAAGACGTTATGGAAATTATGCAACCAAATCATATTTAAAAGCTAAAAATGAAGAGGCGTATAGCCATGTATTTATTACTCATTATCCAGATGAAGAAAGACCAGCAGCTAGACCATTAAGAACAGCACCTTGCTATGATAGAATGAAAAAATTAGGAGCAGTTTTTGGTCAAAAATTTGGATGGGAAAGACCAAACTTTTTTGCTACCGATGGTATGGAACAAAAAGACGACTGGTCTTTTAGAAGATCAAAATGGTTTGATGCAATTAAAAAAGAATGTCAAAATGTAAAAGAAAATGTTGGTCTTTTAGATATGACGGCATTTGCTAAATGTAGAATCAAAGGACCTAAAGCTGAGGAATTTTTAGATTATTTAGTAGCGAATAAACTTCCAAAAAAAATTGGTAGGATCAACTTATGTCATGCTCTTAATACAAAAGGAGGTGTTCACTCTGAATTTACAATCATGAAAGAAGCAGAAAATTGCTATTATCTTGTTTCTGCTGGAGCAAATTTAAGATTAGACCATGACTGGATACAAAAATGGATGCCAGATGACGGATCAGTAATTTTTGAGGATTTAACAAATAGTACAGGCGTATTAGTGGTAGCAGGTCCAAAGGCTAGAAAATTGATGGAAAGAGTTTCAACAGATGATTTTTCAAGCGAAAACTTTAAGTGGTTAACAGCTAAAAAAGTAAATGTTGGATATGCACCTGTAAATGCTATGAGGGTAAATTTTGTCGGTGAATTAGGTTGGGAACTGCATCATCCAATTGAGTATCAAAATCATATATTTGATAAGTTAATGGAGGCTGGAAAAGACTTGGGTATTAAACCTTTCGGAATTAGAGCAATGAATAGTTTGAGGCTTGAGAAATCATATAAGTTGGTTGGTACAGAACTATCTATTGAATACTCACCATACGAGTCGGGACTAGACAGATTTATTCATCCAAATAAAGGAAATTTTATTGGATTAGATGCTCTAAATAAATGGAGAGAAAAAGGTTTTGAAAATAAATTAGTTACTTTAGAGGTACATAATACTAAAGATGCTGATGTTCTTGGAAATAACCCTATTTTTAAAGACGGTAAAGTTGTTGGAAGAGCTACCGGTGGTGAATTTGGTTTTAGATTAGATAAATCAATAGCATTAGCAATGGTAAAACCAGATTGTTCTAATGTGGGCGACAAATTACAAGTTGATATTTTAGGAGAAATGTACGACGCTACCATCTTGGATGAGAGTCCATACGATACAGAAAACAATTTATTGAGAGCTTAATGAAAATCTTAGTCGCAGTTAAAAGAGTAATAGATTATAATGTTCAGATAAGAATTAAAGAAGATGGGTCAGGAGTTGTCACTGATAACGTTAAAATGTCAACTAATCCTCCAGATGATAATGCAATTGAAGAGGCAGTAAAAATTAAAGAAGCAGGTAAAGCAGCTGAGGTTGTTGCTATAACAATTGGAGAAGAAAAAGCTCAAGAAACTTTGAGGAAAGCTTTAGCAGTTGGTGCAGATAGAGGAATTCATGTTAAGGTAGATAACATCATTGAACCCTTAGCAGTTTCAAAAATTTTACAGAAAATTGTAGATAAAGAGAAACCTGATTTAGTATTTATGGGAAAACAAGCAATTGATGATGATTGTAATCAAACTGGACAAATGTTGAGTGCATTATTGAATTGGCCACAAGCAACTTTTGCATCTAAAATTGAAGTTAAGGAAAAAAGTTTAGAAGTAACAAGAGAAATAGATGAGGGACTAGAGACAATAGAGATTAATGTTCCAGCAATTGTAACTTGTGATTTGAGATTAAACGAACCAAGATATGCTTCCTTACCAAATATAATGAAGGCTAAAAAGAAACCAATTGAAGAAATTAGCGCTTCAGATTTAGGTGTGGACATTGCTCCAAGGGTAGAGCAGATAAAAGTGGAAGAACCACCAAAGAGAAAAGCAGGCATTAAAGTAGCAAATGTTGCGGAATTAGTTCAAAAATTAAAAAACGAGGCAAAGGTTATATAATGGCAGTTTTACTTATAGCAGAACATAACAATAATGATTTAAAAGCATTTACATTAAATGCAGCAACTGCTGCATCTCAAATAGATAGTGATTTACATGCAATAATTATTGGGCATAACTGTGGAGATGCATCAAAAAAATTGTCTGAACTACCAGTAATTAAAAAAGTACTCAGTGTAGATGCACCACATTATGAAAACTTTACTGCAGAAAATTTTGCACCAGTTATAACTAAAGTTGCTGAAAATTATTCACATATCGTTTGTTCAGCAAATACATTTGGTAAAAATTTAATGCCTAGAATAGCAGCACATTTAGATAGTTCTCAAGTAAGCGATATTATAAAAGTAATTTCTCAAGATACCTTTTTAAGACCTATTTATGCAGGTAATGCATTTGCAACAGTGAAAACAAATGATTCAAAAAAATGTATAACAATAAGACCTACATCTTTTGATCCATGTGAAAGCTCAGGTGGATCTGCACCAATTGAAAATGCAGAAGCAGGAGAAGAATTTTCAAATACTAAATTCATTAAAAGAGAGGAAGTTAAATCTGATAGACCAGAACTTGGTACAGCTAGAATTGTTGTTTCAGGTGGAAGAGGCATGCAAAGTGGAGACAATTTTAAATTAATCACTGAGGTTGCTGATAAATTAGGTGCAGCAATAGGAGCTTCTAGAGCAGCGGTTGATGCTGGCTATATTAGTAATGACCATCAAGTTGGCCAAACAGGAAAAGTAGTGGTGCCAGATTTATATATCGCAATAGGAATTTCAGGGGCAATCCAACATCTAGCCGGCATGAAAGAAAGTAAAATAATAGTTGCAATTAATAAAGATGGTGAAGCACCAATATTTAGTGTGGCAGATTATGGCTTAGAAGCAGATTTGTTTGAAGCTATTCCTCAGTTTATGGAAGAATTGAACAAATTAAACACTATACAAAAATAATCCTTACAGTTAAAAACTAGAGTATGTCTAGAGAATCAATGGAATATGATGTTGTAATTATTGGTGGAGGCCCATCTGGTTTATCTACTGCAATTAAATTAAAACAACTAGATCCAAGTATCAATGTATGCTTGCTTGAGAAAGCTTCCGAAATAGGAGCTCATATTTTAAGTGGTAATGTTTTTGAAACACGTGCTTTAGACGAACTTTTACCTAACTGGAGAGAATTAAATTCACCAATCAAAACAAAAGTTAGTAAAGAAAAATTTTTATTTCTTGGAAAATCAAAATCATTAAGTTGGCCAACATGGTTACTTCCAGCAGTTCAACAAAATCATAAAAATTATATAATTAGTCTTGCAAATTTATGTAGATGGTTAGCAGAACAAGCCGAATTATTAGGAGTAGAAATTTTTCCAGGTTTTCCAGCAAGTGAAATTTTATATAATGATGACGGCTCAGTCAAAGGTGTAGCTACCCAAGATATGGGTATAGATAAAGAAGGTAATAAAAAAGATAGTTTTGAACCAGGTATTGAACTTTTAGGAAAAGTAACAGTTTTTGCTGAGGGTTGTAGAGGACATTTAGGAAAGCAACTTATTCAAAAATTTGAATTAGATAAAGGTAAAGATCCTCAACAGTATGGAATTGGTTTTAAAGAAATCTGGGAAATTGATGAAAAAAATCATGAGGAAGGTTTAGTAATGCATACCGCAGGATGGCCCTTAGACAATGGTACTTATGGTGGAAGTTTTATGTATCATGCAGAAAATAAACAGATTTTTTTAGGTTATGTAATAGGTTTAGACTACAAAAACCCTTATTTATCGCCCTATGATGAATTTCAAAGATTTAAAACTCACCCAGCAATAAAAAAGATTATTGAAGGTGGAAAAAGAATTTCTTATGGAGCAAGAGCATTAATTGAGGGAGGAATTCAAAGTCTTCCCAAAATGTTTATGCCTGGAGCTTTACTAGTTGGATGTGATGCAGGTACTTTAAATATGCCAAAGATAAAAGGTTCTCATACCGCAATGAAAAGTGGTATGATAGCTGCAGAAGCTATTCATTATCATTTAAATCATGGGGATGAGTTATCGTTGTATGGTAAACTTTTTAAGGAAAGCTGGTTATATAAAGAGTTATTTCAAGCAAGAAATGTGAAACCTAGTTTTAGCTGGGGTTTAATTTTAGGAATAATATTCACAGGTATTGATCAAATACTGTTTAGAGGAAAACTTCCTTTTACTCTTAAACACAAACATGCTGATCATGAAACTTTAAAATCTGCAAAAGATATGACCAAAATAGATTATCCAAAATATGATAATATTATTACATTTGATAAAACTAGTTCAGTTTATTTGACAGGAACTAATCATGCCGATAATCAACCTGTGCACCTAAAACTTAAAGATCCTGATTTACCAATCAAATATACATTAGAAAAATTTGATGAGCCTGCTCAGAGATATTGTCCGGCAGGTGTATATGAAGTTCAAAAAGAAAATGACGTAAATAAATTTGTAATAAATTCTCAAAATTGTATTCATTGTAAAACTTGTGATATCAAAGAACCTTCACAAAATATTATTTGGGTAACTCCAGAAGGTGGTGGTGGACCTAAATATGGAAATATGTAAATTAAGATAAGTCTATTGCAAATTTCTTTAAAGTTTCAATAGGCAAATGTTTAAGTGTATTCTCATGTGTTCTTTTTAAAAATATTGGACAGCCTTTCCCTGCTTCAACTGCTTTAGCATACCAGCTTGCACACAAACACCATCCATCTCCATCTTTTAAACCTGGAAATCCAAACTCAGGATGTGGAGTTATCAAATCGTTACCTGCCTCTTTCATCCACTCTAAACATTCAGTTGTAACTTTGGCACAGACTGTATGAAGTCCATGATCATTTTCATCTGTATTGCAACAGCCATCACGAAACCATCCTGTTAATGGATCATTTGAACATTCTTCTAAGTCTTCACCTAGGACATTTTTTTGTTTATCACTCATTTAAATTTTTGTTGGATTTGGTTGTCCTTTATAAACTTCTTCTGGATCAAATTTTTTTTCTTTTTCAAGAAATTCCATTTCAATTTTTCTACCATTATTTATTGGTCCCATAGGGATAGATCTATAAAAACAAGATCTGTATCCAACATGGCAACTTGCTCCATCCCCAATATCGACTGTTAACCAAATAGAGTCTTGATCATCGTCAATTCGAATTTCGTTAACTTTTTGAGTAAATCCACTTGTTTTACCTTTATGCCAAATAGTTTTTCTAGATCTACTAAAATAATGTGCTTCTTTAGTTTCAATTGTTTTCTTTAAAGCATCAACATTCATATATCCATGCATTAAAATATCTTTAGTTTTTGAACACATAGTAATAACTGGTATTAGGCCGTCATTATCAAATTTAGGCGAAAGAAGTTTTCCTTCTTCAATTTCAAGCACATTTTCTCTTTTTTTGAACATATAGAGTGATTATGTAGCACATATATCAATATATTAAATATTTTTAAAATGGGGTAATTACTGTATAAAAAAGCGTTATGAAGTTAGTAAAAGATATAGACAATAAAGAAATAAAGCAAAAACAAGTTTCTGATAAGGAAGCTGAAGAAGCAATTAGAACAATTTTATCTTGGATGGGAGAAGATCCCAGTAGAGAAGGGTTGTTAGAAACTCCAAAAAGAGTTGTAAAAGCATTTAAAGAATATTTTCAAGGTTATGGAGAAGATGCTACAAAAGTATTAGATAAAACTTTTGGAGATGTGGAAGGCTATAGCGATATGGTGGTTCAAAAAAATATATCTGTTCAAAGTCATTGCGAACATCATATGGCTCCAATTATTGGAAAGGCTCACGTTGCGTATATTCCTAACGAAAGAGTTGTAGGATTAAGCAAAATTGCAAGAGTAGTTGAAATATTTTCAAAAAGATTACAGACACAGGAAAGACTAACTGTACAAATAGCAAACACTTTAATGGAAGCGCTAGATGCAAAAGGCGTTGCAGTCACGATAGATTCAACTCACCAGTGTATGACTATGAGAGGCATTAAAAAAGAACAAGCGACAACAGTAACTAATTTTTATTTAGGTCAATTTAAAGAAGATCTTAGTTTTCAAAATAGATATTTACGATTTATTAGCACTACGTTAAAAGACTAGTGTGTCTGATCAATTTAAAGCGTTAATTCTAAATCAAGAAGGTGATAATTTTACTCGTGATATTAAATCTATTAATAAAAGTTTCTTAAAGCATGGCGATGTAACTGTTAAAGTTGAGTATTCTGGTCTCAATTATAAAGATGCTTTAATTTTAAAAAATGGTGCAAGACTTGTGAAAGAATTCCCTCATATACCCGGTATAGATTTTTCAGGTATAGTTGAAGAAAGTGATAATGATAAATTTAAAAAAGGTGATGAGGTAATTTTAACTGGATGGAGGGTAGGTGAAATTTATTTTGGTGGCTATTCTCAGTATGCAAAAGTAAATGGAGAGTTTTTAGTTAAAAAACCTAAAACACTTTCATCAAGAGAAGCCATGGTAATTGGAACTGCAGGAATAACAGCTTTACAATGTGCTTTTACCACAAAAACAACCAGAGAAGAACTTTTATTAGGGGATAAAGTTGAAAATGTAATTGTTAGTGGTGCATCTGGTGGAGTAGGAAGTATGGCAGTTATGATACTTAATAAACTTGGTTGTAATGTAACAGCAGTAACAGGTAAAGATAGCAACGCTGATTATTTAAAATCAATAGGTGCTAAAAACGTTATTAATACTAATGAATTAATGAAAGATGCTAGACCACTGGACAAAGGATTATGGGATGGAGCAGTAGATACTGTAGGAGGAAAAGTATTAGAAAATATTTTATCTCAAACAAAAGATGCCGGCATAGTTTCATCATGTGGTAACGCCGCTGATATTAAATTAAATACTACAGTAATGCCTTTTATTATTAGGGGAGTTAAACTTTGGGGGATAAACTCTGTAACAACTTCTATTACAAGAAGACAATTTTTATGGAATGAGTCATCAAAATTAATTGACTTTGAATTATTAGAGAAATCAATAAAAGAAATTAGTTTAGAAAATTTAATGGACATTTATGTTAAGATGTTAAAAGGAGAAACTTCAGGTAAATATTTAGTTAATTTAAATAAATAATGGATTGGGATAAATTAAAAATTTTTCATGCGGTTGCTGAAGCAGGTAGCTTTACTAATGCAACAGTGAATTTAAATCTTAGTCAATCAGCAATTAGTAGACAAATTCAATCACTTGAACAAGATTTAAAAGTTCAATTATTTGAAAGACATGCAAGAGGTTTAACGCTTACAGAAAATGGAGAATATGTTTTTAAAACAGCCCATGAGGTTATCAGCAAACTTAAAGAAGTTGAAACTTCTCTTGGAGACCAAAAGAATAAACCTACTGGAAAATTGATAATTACAACCGTCAGAAGTTTTGGAACACATTGGTTAACACCAAGGATTCAAGAGTTTATGAGATTAAATCCAGAAATTGAAGTTGAGCTAATTTTTGATGATAAAGAGCTAGATTTGAGTACTAGACAAGCAGATATTGGAATATTTATGAGAAGACCAAAACAATTAAATTATATTCAAAAAAAATTAGTTGATATTAAATATTTTATATATGGATCAAATAAATATTTGGAAAAATTTGGAATGCCAAAAAATATTAATGATTTAAACAAGCATAAGTTCATTTCATTTGGCAGAGGAGCTCCTTCACCTGTTTATAATCCAGATTGGGCTTTAAAGTTAGGTGTGAGTGATGGGAAAAAAAGAAAAACAATAATGAGAGTTAATAGTGTAATGGGTTTGTTGCTGGCAGTTGAATCTGGAGTAGGATTAGCAGCATTACCAGAATATTTAGTATCAAACTCAACTAATGTTATTAAGGTTTTGCCAAAATCAGAGGGACCAATTACAGAGGCTCATTTTGTCTATCCTCAATCATTAAAAAATACTGCAAGAGTTCAAGCATTTCGAAACTTCTTATTCAGTAAAATAGGTGATTGGAAATAAGAATTTTTTACAATTTTTAGCCATTAATTTATAAATAATAAGCTTTACAACTGCGACACTATATGCGATTGATAATCATTCGCATTGAGAATAATTCTCAATCGCAAAATAACGATACAATAAGGATTATATGAAAAAAATATCAATTATAACATTAATTATTTCATTATTTGCTACAGCTTTTGCAGTTGCTAGTGAAGTGAATATTTTTAATGCAAGACACTACAAAGCTGATGCTGAGCTTTATGATAAGTTCACAGCAGCAACTGGAATTAAAGTTAATCTAATTAATGGAAAATCAGGAGCTCTTGAAAAAAGAATGATTGAAGAGGGAGCAGATTCTGCTGCGGATCTTTATATTACTGCTGATGCAGGTAGATGTGGAGCTTTCCAAGCAAAAGGAATGACGCAAAGTGGATTAGTGTCATCAACAATTAAATCATCTGTTCCAAAAAACTTTAGAACTACTCACTGGGTTGGTGTAGCTAAAAGAGCAAGAATAATTTACTACTCTCCAGAAAGAGTTACAGGTGCTGAATTATCTGGAATGACTTATGAAGGTTTAGCTGATCCTAAATGGAAAGGTAGATTAGTAATTAGAAAATCAAGCAACATTTATAACAAATCTCTTGTAGCTTCATTAATTGAAAATAATGGAAAAAAAGCTACAGCTGATTGGGCAAAAGGTGTTGTTGCCAACATGGCTAGAGAATCTACTGGTAACGATAGAGCTCAAATTATGGCAGTAGCTGCTGGAGAAGCAGATATTGCTGTAGCTAACACTTATTATTTAGCACTTATGTTGTCAGGTAATAAAGGTGCAGAGCAACAAGCTGCTGCTAAAAAAGTTAAAGCGTTTTTCCCTAATCAGCAAGGCAGAGGAACACACATGAATATTAGTTGTGCTGCTTTAGTTAAAGGAGCGCCTAACAAAGCAAATGCTATCGCTCTTGTTGACTTTTTATTATCACCAGAATCTCAAGAACATTTTACTAATAATACTTTTGAGTTTCCAATGATCGGCGGAGTATCACCAAGTCCATTAGTAGTAAACAATTTGGGATTAGATTTTAACCAAGATCTAACAACAAAAGTTTCTAGCTATGGTAAAAATCAAGCTGCTGCTCTTGAAGTAATGACGGCTGCAGGTTGGAAGTAAAGAAGTAGTGAAAAAGAATTTATTTTATTTTGATAAAAATAATTCTTCTGATGCAAATGGTTCACTAGTAGGTCAGATAACATGTGAACCATGCGCAACAGAGTGTGAAAAAATCAAAAAAAAAATAAGTAATAGAAAGTTATCAGATATTAAAAAAGACGAGGTATCATACATCCTTTCTCCGTTTAATATTAATAGTTAATTTTCTACAAAATGCTCACAATTTAAAATTAGGATTCTTACCCTTTCCTAATAAACGATTGTGAGCATTCAAAAATTCAGTATAAATAAATTTTTAATACATTATAAAACTAAAGATGTTTAAAAATTTAAATTTTTGGTTTTTTGCTTCTTTTTTTATTTCGATTACTGTAGCAATCCCAATTGTTACAGTATTTTCAAGTTTTTTTGAGGATACTTCAAATTATTTTGAAATTCTTAAACAGACTTTTTTTCTTGAATATATATTTAATTCTCTAATTCTTTTAATTGGCGTTTTATTTTTAACATTTATTTTTGGGGTAGGCTCAGCATATCTAGTTTCTTTTTATAAATTTCCTGGTGTCAATTTTTTTAAGTGGGCTCTAATATTATCTTTTGCTGTACCTCCTTATATATACGCTTATTCTTTATTTGCTTTTTTTGAAAATTACGGAACAGCATTTACAATTTTGAAAACTTTGTTTGGCGAAGCAAATTACAACAAAAATATTCCAAAATTTGATGGTATGTTTGGTTTGATATTATCAATATCATTCTCACTGTTTGCTTATGTATATATCCTTGCAAGATCATCATTTTTATATCAATCACAAAGTCTAATAGAGTTAGGAAAAAATCTTGGTTTTTCAAAATTCAAATCCTTTTATTCAATAATATTACCTTCGGCTCGACCAGCTATTGTTGCTGGTCTATCATTGGTCGCAATGGAAACATTAGCTGAATTTGGTGCAGTAGATTTTTTTTCTGTAAACACTTTAACAACAGGGATTTATAATGCCTGGATAACCTTTGATGACTTAGCATTTGCAAATCGAATATCATTTTTTCTTTTAATATTTATCTTTATATTATTTTTAACTGAAAATTTATCTAGAAAAAAAGCAAAATATCACTTAGATGCAAAAGGCGGATTTAAGAAAAAAGAAAAAACTAAACTTTATGGAAGTAAGTCTTTTTTTGCATTTATTTTTTGTTTTAGTTTATTTTTCTTAAGTTTTTTATTTCCGTTAAGTCAAATGTTGTATTGGACAATTAAATTTCCTGAAAATTTAAATAGTTTACAAATAACTGAACTTTTATTAAATACTTTATATCTAGTTTCACTTTCAAGTTTAGTATTAATAATTTTCGCTTTGATATCTAATTATGGAAATAGAGTTTCAAATAAAAAAATATTAAATATTTTATCAACTTTTTCAATTTCTGGTTATGCAATACCCGGAGTTATTCTTGCTATAGCATTTATAACTTTTATTGCGTGGTTTGACGATAATGTGATTAAATCATTAGGATTTTTATCTATAAAAAAAGTATTTATCGGTTCAATTTTAGGCTTAGTTGTTGTTTACTTTGTAAGATTTTATTCGCTAGCTTTTAATGGTATAAAGGCAGGATATGAAAAAATAAATATTTCAGTCGATGAAAGTGCTTATCTTCTTGGTTATTCTAAGAGTAAAACTTTTTCAAATATTCACATTCCTTATTTAAGAAATTCACTTTTATTTGTTATTATATTAATTTCATTAGAAATAATTAGGGAATTACCAATTACACTAATTTTAAGACCATTTAATTTTGAAACTTTTGCTACTACAGCTTATATTTCTGCATCTGAGGACTTATTAGAAGCTGCAGCTGTACCTTCTTTGTGTTTGATAGTCATTGCAAGTTTTTTTATTTTGTTTACATCTAAATATATTTTAAGAGAGAACAATGAATAAAAATTTTTTTGAAATTAAAAATGCTTCATTTAAAGTTGGGGGTATAATTAAGGTAAATAACATTTCTTTTTCAATTGAAAATGAGGGTGATATTATTTGTCTTTTAGGACCATCTGGTATTGGAAAAACCACAATTCTTAGATCTATAGCTGGTTTAGAAAAAATTGAGTCTGGTTCAATAAAACTTAAAGGAAAAACCCTTTCATCAAATGAAATAAATATAGAACCAGAAGATCGAAATATATCGCTATCATTCCAAGAAAATTCATTATTTCCTCATTTCACAGTGGAGGAAAATATTAATCTGGGTAAATTAAGAAAAAATTTAGGCAAAAAAAAGAAAATAAATATTAAAAAAATTATAAAATTACTTAATATTGGTAAAATATTACAACACTATCCACATCAAATTAGTGCAGGAGAGGCCCAAAGGGTATCTCTAGCTAGATCATTAGCCTCTCAACCAGATCTTTTGCTACTAGACGAACCTTTATCTAATGTTGATCAAAGTTTTAAAGAAGAAATACAAGTTAAGTTAAAAAAGTTATTAAAAGATTTAAAAATTACAACAATAATTGTTACTCATGACTCATATGAAGCTTTTTATCTAGGTAATAAATGCGGAATAATTTTAAATAAACAACTCAAACAATTTGATGACCCTTATAATGTCTATCATTTTCCTAATTCTGTTGAGGTTGTAAATTTTCTTAATCGTGGAATTTTAATTCCGGCAAAAGTAACAGGCGAAAATACTTTAGAAAATATAGATTTAGGGATTATTAAAGGTAATTTTATAAAACATTATAAAAAGGGAACAGACGTTAAATTGTTGCTACAGCCAGAAGATTTAGAACATGATGATCAAAGCAATCTAAAATTAGAAGTAGTTGATAGAAAATTTAGAGGTACAAATTTTATTTATACACTTAAAACTTCAAATAACACTCTAATACCAGTGTTTGTTCATTCACATCATGTACATCAACACGAAATTGACGAAAAGTTTGGAATTAAGAGACCAATCAATATTGATCATATTGTTTGTTTTTAATAAAAATAAATGCTTTCAAAGAAACAACTATTAACTAGAGGTATATTAGATGTAGCACCTCATATGCTCTCTGTAATTCCATTTGGAATTATTTGTGGGGCTGTTGGTATCGAACTGGGGTTTAATCCATATTTAGTTTATGGGCTATCCATCATTATTTTTGGAGGAGCTTCCCAAATAGTTTTTCTGCAATTATTATCTGGAGGTGCCTCTGCTTTGATTGCTATTACTTCAGTAGGTGTAATTAATTCTAGACATTTATTATATGGAGCTGTTTTATCTGAATATTTAGAAAAATTATCTTTTATAAAAAAATTATTAATTTCTTATTTAATTGTAGACCAAGGTTTTGCTGAGTCTAATAAATTTTTTAAAAAAAATAAAACAGAGGAAAATTTATATTATCATTTAATTGGCACTGGAGGAACACTCTGGGTTTGCTGGCAAATTGCGACATTAACAGGAATAATATTAGGCTCATTTGTACCTGAAGAAATTGGATTAAAGTTTGCAATTCCCCTTACTTTTATTGCAATCGTTGTACAAGATTTAAAAAAGATGGATCATGTAATTGTCATGTTTGCTAGTGGCATAAGCTCATTAATATTTTTTAATGCTCCATTTAAATCTTATATAATTATTGCGCCTATTATTGCTTTACTAGTTGCTGCATTAGTGCTGAGGTTTAAAAAATGAGCTGGTTAGCTATCATAACTGCAGGAATAATAACTTATTTAATGAGAATGACTATGGTTGCGTTAGTCAGCAAAGACATGTTAGGTGATAAAATCAAACTTGTATTAGCTTATGTACCTTCAGCAGTATTTCCAGCAATAATATTTCCAGGAGTATTTATTAATGATTATGGGACCTTTATTGAAATGAATGATCCAAAAATATTTGGTGCTTTAGTAGCAATTATAGTCGGATATTTTTCAAGAAATGTAATTGCAACTATATTATCTGGCTTATTTTCTTACTGGATAATAATTTTTATATTTAATTTTTAATTTAAATTTTTTTTTCATTTACAACAAAAAATAATTTTCTTGGAAATTTACCTTCTTCAAATTTTTCTAAGAAAATATTTTTAAATCCATCAAGTAATGAATTAACTTTTTCTTTTGAAAAATAATGCACAATGAAACCATCATTTTCATAAAGATCTTCACCTCTATAAATTCCATTTTTAAAATCACCATCACCTGTATGGCGAACAGTATAAATATTTATACCTCCTGGTTTTAAAACTCTTAAAATTTCATTATTTAATCTTTCTAAATCATCTTCTGTTAAAGCCATACAATAAAGCATATGAGAGTAACAGCCGTCTATCGAATTATCTTCAAAAGGAAGTTTTTTTCTTACGTCAAATATTTTTGTTGATAAAAAATTTAATAAGTTTTTTTCTTTATTTTTTTTATTAATTATTTCAATCCCAGCTTTACTATAATCTAAAGCTAAAGTATGTATCGAATTATCTGCAAATAAAATAGAATCTCTGCCTAGTCCAGCGCCTAGCTCTATAATTTTGTTTATTTTTCTTTCTTGAAATATTTTTAAAGCTTTTTCTGCTGACAAGCTTGGCGTTAGACCAAACATCTCAGGCTTATTTGAGAAATTAATTTCCCAATGCTGAGATTGCTGGTCTAATTTTTTTTGATCCAAATTTATTTATGTGGATCAGGAACTTTTCGTAGATAAGGTTTTATCGTTTCCCATCCATCTGGATATATCTTTTTTGCTTCATCATTTGTTACTTTAGGAACAATAATCACTTTTTCTCCTGGTTTCCAATCAGCTGGTGTAGCAATTTGATGTTTGATAGTTCTTTGCATAGAATCTATAGCTCTTAAGATTTCATGAAAGTTTCTACCAGTGGTCATTGGATATGTTAAAAACAGACCAATTCTTTTATCAGGTCTTATAACATAAACAGTTCTTACTGTTTCATTGTCAACTGCAGTTCTGCCTCCAGATGTAACTCCTGCATCGTCCTCAAGCATGTTATAAAGTTTAGCGACTGCTAAATCTTCATCTGCAATAATTGGATATTCAGGCTTCATTCCACAAACATCAGTTATATCGTCTAACCATTTTACGTGATCATCTACTGGGTCTACACTTAAACCAATAACTTTAACATTTCTTGCATCAAATTCTGGTTTCATTTTAGCTAATGCTCCGAGTTCAGTAGTGCAAACTGGTGTAAAGTCTTTTGGGTGTGAAAATAATACACCCCAGCTGTCTCCTAGCCACTCATGAAAAGAGATATCCCCCAATTGAGTTTTAGCTTTGAAGTCTGGAGCGACAGTATTTATTTTTAACGTCATTTATTTTTCTCCTGTAATGTTTATTTTAGAATGATTATAAATTATTCACTTTATAATTCAACGTTTTTTAATACTGGAAGCGCAACTTATAGGACATGTTTTAAGTTACTATTTAAGATGCTAGTGTTTTGTTATGGAAAATTCAAATCACTCAGACGTACTAATTATCGGAGGAGGCTGTGCAGGTATCTCGGTTGCTTCTAGACTAAATAGTTTAAAATCTAATTTAAAAATTTCAATTATAGAGCCATCAGATAAATCACTTTATCAAGCTGCTTGGACTTTAGTTGGTGCTGGAGCTTATGATAAAAATAGTACAATTAAACCAATGTCAGAGGTTATGCCAAGTTATGTTAATTGGATTAAAAGTTATGCTGAAACTTTTTTGCCAGAACAAAATACAGTTAAAACTTCAGATGGGGATTATACATATGATTATTTAATTGTGTGTCCTGGTCTTAAATTAAATTTTGATGGAGTAGAAGGATTAAAAGAGTCTTTAGGAAAAAATAATGTTTGTACAAATTATGACGCAGATATGGCTGAATACACTTGGGAATGTTTAAAAAATTTAAAAGGTGGAAATTTATTATTCACAGAACCCCCTATGCCAATTAAATGCGCAGGAGCCCCTCAAAAAATAGCTTACTTAGCGGCAGACCATTTAAAAAAGAAAGGATTGCTTCAGGAAAGTAATTTAGAATTTTTATGCGCTAAACCAGTCATATTTGGTGTTCCACATTTTCAAGGACCATTAAATGAAGTTTGTGACTCTTATGGTATAATAAGAAGTTTTCAACACAATTTAAAATCAGTTAATGGAGATACAAAAGAAGCAGTTTTTATTCAATCAGATAAAGATGGAAATACAAAAGAAGTTACTAAAAAATTTGATTTTATTCATGTAACACCACCACAAACTTCACCAGATTTTATTAAGAATAGTCCTTTAGCTGATACCGGCGGATGGGTTGATGTTGATCATAAAGGTGGAACATTAAGACATACAAAGTATGAAAATATTTATAGTTTAGGAGATGTAATGAATGCACCTAACGCAAAAACAGGTGCTGCAGTAAGAAAGCAAGCACCTATAGTTGCACACAATATCATTAAAGATATTAATAAATCATCAGAAAAATATAGACTTTATGATGGTTATGGAGCTTGTCCACTAACTGTCGCATATGGCAAAGTTATGTTAGCAGAATTTTGCTACGGTGGAAAAGTTACACCAAGTTTCCCTTTTGATCCTACAAAACCAAGTTCTTTATATTGGCAGATGAAATCTAAACTTTTTCCATATTTACAGTGGAACGTAATGTTTAAAGGAAAAGAATGGAGTAAGCCGGCTCATAAAGCAGTTGAAAAATAGTTTTAATTTAATAAATTTCATTAATTATAATTATGATTTTTGAACAGCTATTTGATACTAAATCTTCAACATATACTTATATTATTGCTAGTGGAAAGGGCAGAGAAGCACTGGTAATAGATCCTGTTATTGAAAAAACAGACGAATATATTGAAGTGTTAAAAAACCTAGAATTAAAATTAGTAAAAGTAATCGATACACATATTCATGCTGATCATATAACTGGTCTAAATGAGCTCTATAAAAGGACAAATTGTACAAGAATTATGGGTGAAAAGTCTAAATCTGAGGTAGTAGATTTAAAAGTTAATGACAATGAAAATATAAAATTAGAAAATATTGAGATTAAAGCTCTCTATACACCTGGTCATACGGATTGTTCTTACAGCTACTTGATGGATGATAGGGTTTTTACTGGAGATACACTATTAATCAATGGTACTGGGCGAACCGATTTTCAAAGCGGAAGTCCATATGATGCATATGACTCTTTGTTTAATAAGTTGCTTAAGTTGCCAGAAAAAACTTTAGTATTTCCTGCTCATGATTATAACGGTAAAAAAAATTCAACCATAGGGACTGAAAAAAATAACAATCCTCGACTTCAAGTAAGTTCAAAAGACGAGTATGCTGAAATTATGAACAATTTAAAATTACCAAATCCAAAAATGTTAGACATAGCAGTTCCTGCAAATTTGAAAGGTTTAACACTAGATCAAATAAATTAAATAAATTTTAAAAATGACACAAACCGTATTTAATTGGAAATGTAAGCATACTTGGAAAAAAAGTGCAAAAAATACATTGTGGTGTGTGATTGGATGTGCAATTGGTGATTTTGGAACTATATTTTTTTTTCAAGTATATCAAATTCCATTCCCTATTTTAGCAATCATGATTTTAGCAATTATAAATGGTTTGATTACAAGCATTATCCTTGAAACAATAATTTTAATTAGACAAGGTTTTTCATTTTATGGTTCACTAAAAACTGCTTCAGGAATGAGTTTAATTTCTATGCTTAGCATGGAGATAATGATGAACACAACAGATTATATGTTAACAGGTGGTGCAATTTTAACTTGGTGGGTCATTCCGATAATGTTAATAGTAGGTTTTTTAACTCCATGGCCTTATAACTATTGGAGACTAAAAAAATATGGCATTAATTGCCATTAATTTTTTATTTTATTTTTTTTACCCTCTGTATGCACAAACAAAATACCAAAAATAATTATTCCAACTACACCTGCAATTTTATTGAAATCAAATGGTACTCCAAAAATATAAAAATTTATAATTGTTGACCAAATCAATTGAGAATATTGAAAATTAGTAACAAAAGATAAATTTGATAATTGTATTGCAAATATTATTAAAAGATGACTTGTAAAACCAAGTAAACCAAGAATAATCAATCCTATCCACAAATTTTTATTTTCGATAGGTGTCCAATCAAATATTACATAAATTGTAAAAACAATTGCCCCAACAACAGCTGCATAAAATAATGCAGCTAATGGGTCATTGTTATCTGAAATAAATTTAGTAAAAAATTGATATAGAGCCCAGCATACAGGTGGAACTAATGGAAAAATTAAATCCAAACTTAAAACCTTCATACTTGGACTCATAGAATATATTATACAACCGAAACTTAATAGCATAAGAATAACGCCCTTTGGTGAGAGTATATCTTTTAAAAACAGAGCTGTGAGTATTGAGACAATTAATGGTGCTGAGAAAAACACCACATAAATATCTACAAGATCAAATTTTTGAAGAGAGTGGATGAAAAAAAAAGTAGCAAAAACCATTAGAATTGATCTAATTATGTTAAATTTAAAATTATTTTTTAAATTTATTTTAGGTTTTAATATTACGAATAATATTAAAATAATAACAAAGTGAAAAAAAAATCTACCCCATATAACTTGATTTATGGGCATTATTGTTCCTAAATATTTTGCTGTAGAATCTTGACAAACCAAAATAAAAAAACCTGAGATAGCAAGGAATATTACTTTAATTAAGTATGTTTTTTTATTTTGAGCCATTTAGATTTTTAATTTAGATTTATTAATTGTTATTGCACATTACATTGCAACATTAATTAATCTTAGATTATTCATTAATTTACTATATAATTAATAATCAAAACAAACCATTGTAAAATATTTATGCCAATAAAAAGAAAAAAAAAATTTAGAAGTCACCAATGGTTTAATAACCCAAAAAATCCAGATATGACTGCTTTATATTTAGAAAGATACCTAAATTATGGTCTTACTAGAAAAGAATTGCAATCCGGAAATCCTATTATTGGAATAGCTCAATCAGGAAGTGATCTGTCTCCCTGCAATAGACATTTTTTATCTTTGATTAAAAGGATTAAGGATGGAATAAGAAGAGCAGGCGGTATTCCCATGGAATTTCCTACTCATCCAATACAAGAAACAGGAAAAAGACCTACCGCGATGTTAGATAGAAATCTATCTTATTTATCTTTAGTAGAAGTTTTGTATGGTTATCCAATTGATGGTGTAATTTTAACAACAGGATGCGATAAAACTACACCTGCAGCTTTAATGGCAGCAGCAACAGTTAATATTCCTGCCATTGTTTTATCTGGTGGCCCAATGTTAGATGGAGTTTATAAAGGTAAATTAGCTGGATCTGGAACAATTGTTTGGGAAGCAAGAAAACTTTTAGCCAAAGGTAAAATTAAATATGAAGAATTTATGAATATGGTAGCATCTTCAGCTCCAAGTGCAGGGCATTGTAACACTATGGGTACAGCGTCATCTATGAATTCAGTAGCTGAAGCTCTTGGAATGTCACTAACAGGATGCGCTATAATACCTGCTCCTTATAGAGAAAGAGAGCAAATTTCTTTTGAGACCGGAAAAAGAATAGTTGGAATGGTTCATGAAAATTTAACTCCTTCAAAAATAATGACACGAAAAGCATTTGAAAATGCAGTTGTTGTGGCTAGTGCGATTGGAGGTTCAAGTAATTGTACAACACATTTAAGTGCTATTGCAAATCATATGGGCATAAAATTTGATTTATCTGACTGGCAAAAATTAGGACATGAAATTCCACTACTCGTTAATTGTCAACCTGCTGGAGAATATTTGATGGAGAGTTTTTATAGAGCCGGAGGAGTACCAGCTGTAATGAAAGAATTAATTAAGAATAAAAAAATTCATACAAATATAAAAACAGTTTCAGGAAAAACAGTTGCACAGAATTTAAAAAGAAAAATTGATACAAACAAAAAAGTAATTAAATCTTTTAAAGAGTGCTTGGCTGATAAAGCTGGTTTTTTAGTAATGAAAAGTAATTTTTTCTCAACTGCCATAATGAAAACTTCTGTTATAAGTAAGGAATTTAGGGACCGATATCTTTCAAACCCAAAACATCCAAATATTTTTTTAGGTAAGGCTGTAGTTTTTGAAGGACCTGAAGATTATCATAAAAGGATTAATAGCAAAAAACTAAAGATAGATGAAAATTCAATATTAATAATAAGAGGTTGTGGACCTGTGGGTTACCCAGGATCTGCTGAAGTTGTAAATATGCAACCACCAGATAGACTATTAAAAAAAGGTATTAATGCCTTACCAACACTTGGTGATGGAAGACAAAGTGGAACATCTGAAAGTCCATCAATTCTTCATGTTTCTCCAGAGTCAGCTGTTGGTGGTGATTTAGGTATAGTTAAAACAGGCGATAAAATGAAAATTGATTTAAATAAAAGAAGAGTAGATCTTATTATTAATAAATTAGAATTTAAAAAAAGAAGAAAAAATAAAAAAAGATTTAAATTTAAAAACCAAACTCCTTGGCAAGAAATTTTTAGAGATACAGTTGGACAATTAGAAGATGGTGCGTGTATTAATTCTAGAGAAATGTATTTAGATATCTCTAATACAAAAGGTTTACCGAGAAATTCGCACTGATATGAAATCAAAAATAGGTTTTATAGGCACTGGACTGATGGGTTTTCCTATGGCAAAAAATATATTAAAAGCTGGATATAATTTAAAAGCATTTAATAGATCAAAAAATAAAGCTGAACCATTAAAAGAATTTGGTGGTGAAATTGTATATTCAATCAAAGATGTTGTAAAGGATAGTGATATTTTAATTACAATGTTAACTGATGATCATGCCATAGATCAAGTTATGAGTAGTTCAGATTTTTTAAATAATTTAATTGCTGGAAATACAGTTATTGATATGAGCTCAATAAAACCAACTACGGCAAAAAAACATGGTGAAAATTTAAAATCTAATAATGTTAATTATTTAGATGCTCCAGTTTCAGGTGGCACAATAGGAGCTGAACAAGCCTCTTTAGCTATAATGGCAGGTGGAGAACAAAAAGTATTTGATGAGGTTTTTCATGTTTTAAAAACAATGGGAAATCCTACATTAGTTGGACCGTTGTCATGTGGACAAGTTTCAAAATTAGCCAATCAAATCATAGTTGGATTAACAATTGGAGCTGTAGCAGAAGCTATAACTCTTTGTGAGAAGGCAGGTGCAGACCCAAATAAAATGATTAAAGCTTTAACAGGCGGTTGGGCTGACAGCAAAGTTCTTCAAACTCATGGAAAAAGAATGATTGATAAAGATTTTACTCCTAAAGGAAAAACCTCTGGTCAATTAAAAGATATGAAAAATATCTTAGAATGTGCGAATAATTTTAGTACTGAATTACCTATTTCAAATTTGGTTAAAGATATGTATAAAACTTTAGTTGAAAATGGACATGGAGAAACAGACCATAGCTCACTTTATAAAGAGATTGAAAGGATAAATAATGGGTAGACTTGAAGGAAAAGAAGTTATTATTACTGCGGCTGGACAAGGTATTGGAAAAGCAACAGCAATAACATTTCATAATGAGGGTGCAAAGGTAACTGCAACAGATATTAATGAAAAAACTTTAAGCGACTTAAATAAAGAATATCCAAAAATTAAAGTTAATAAATTAGACTCTACTAAAAATGATGATGTAAAATCATTTATAAATTCTTTCACTAATATAGATGTATTGTTTAATGCAGTTGGATTTGTTCATCATGGTACAATTTTGGAATGTGATGAAAACGATTGGGACTTTTCTTTTGATGTTAATATTAAATCCATGTATTTTATGTGTAAAGCAGCACTTCCTATAATGATTAAAAATAATGGAGGTAGTATTATTAATGTTGCTTCGGTAGCTTCTAGTATCAAAGGATTGCCAAATAGATTTGTTTACGGAGCAAGTAAAGCTGCTATTATTGGATTAACTAAATCAATAGCTTCTGATTTTGTGAAACAAAAAATTAGATGCAATGCAATTGCCCCAGGAACTGTATTTACACCCTCTTGGGAAGATAGAGTTAAACAAAGTCCAGATCCAGTAAAGGCAAAAAAAGATTTTATAGCAAGGCAACCTATGGAAAGATTAGGAACTGCACAGGAAATTGCAGATTTTGCAATTTATTTAGCTAGTGATGAATCAACATTTACAACAGGAAATACTTTTTCTGTAGATGGCGGAATGACAATTTAATTACAAAGGAGATATAATGAAACTATTAAGAGTAGGCAATAAAGGAAATGAAAAACCAGCAATTTTAGATAGTGAAGGAAAAATTAGAGATATCAGCTCTCATATAAATGACTTAAATCCTGAAAATTTAAACTTTGAAACATTTTTAAAGATTCAAAGTGCTGATCTGTCAAAACTGCCAGAGCTTCCATCAATCGAAAGAGTAGGTTCATGTATTACAAGTCCTGGAAAATTTGTAGCTATAGGTCTAAATTATTCAGATCATGCAGCTGAAGTTGGGGCAGAAATTCCCAAAGAACCCATAATGTTTATGAAAGCCACAAGTTCAATATGTGGACCCAATGATGATATAGAAATAGTTTCAGGATCAAAAAAACTCGATTGGGAAGTTGAACTTGGAATAGTTATTGGCAAAGAAACAAAGCATATTTCAGAAACTCAATCTCAAGACCATATTTTAGGATATTGTTTGGTAAATGATGTCAGTGAAAGAGAATGGCAACTTGAAAAAATGGGACAATGGGTCAAAGGTAAATCTCATGACACTTACGGACCTACTGGCCCTTATTTGGTAACAAAGGATGAAATTAAAGATATTAATAATTTAAAAATGATTTTGGATGTTAATGGTGAAAGAATGCAAACAGGAAACACAAATACCATGATTTTTAATGTTGATTTTATAGTATCTTATGTAAGTAAATTTATGTCTTTACAAGCAGGTGATATAATAACTACAGGCACTCCCCCTGGAGTTGGAATGGGAAAGAAGCCTCAAAAATTTTTGAAAGCTGGAGATAAAATGAAACTTTCAATTGAAAATTTAGGAGAGCAGAATTCCAAAGTAGTACCTTTGTAATTAATCGTTAATATAAGCTTAATCGAAAGTCATATGTTAAGATATGAGATTAATGAATAAAATTAAAACTTTAGAACCAAAAGTACTTTGGAAATCAAAGTGCAAATTAGGTGAAGGTACTTTATGGGTTAAAGAACATAGTTCAATATATTTTGTAGATATTAAAAAAAAAAATATTTTTATTTTAAATATTAAGAATAATAAAAAAAAAATATTAAAAGTTAATAAAGAAATTGGTTTTTTAGCTCATATTAAGGGTAATATTTTTATTTTAGGACTTCAAGGAGAATTAAGAATTCAAAATTTAAAAACAAAAAAAATTATCAAATCTATTTATATTGAACCAGAAATTAAATTAAACAGAATAAATGATGGTAAAACTGATCCAGCTGGAAATTTGTGGTTTGGAACTATGGATAACTTAGAAAGAAAAATTGAAAAAGGATCATTGTATAAATTAGACAGAAATTTATTAGTTAGTAAAATTGATAAAAAATATATGATAACAAATGGACCAGCATTTATTGATAAATTTAACTTTTATCACACAGATAGTGGTAAAAAATTAATTTATAAAATTAAGATAAACAAAAATAACAAAATAATAAGTAAAAAAATTTTTAAAAAATTTAATTTAAAAGATGGAGCTCCAGACGGAATGACATTAGATAAAAATAACAATTTATGGGTAGCACATTTTCATGGTGCGTGTATTTCAATATTTAACAAAAAGGCAAAAAGAATCCATCAAATTTCACTACCTGCAAAAAACATTACTAATTGTACATTTGGAGGACAAAATAATTCTGAATTATTTGTCACATCAGCTACAAAATCTATGAACAAACAAGAGATTAAAAAATATAAATTCTCTGGAGCTTTATTTAGTGTAAAAACAAATATGAAAGGATTTAATCAAAAAAAATATATTTTAAGTAATGCAAAAAAGAGATCTATATTACGAGAGAATACCTACTAAACTTTTAAGAGAGGATGTTAGGTATATAGGAAATATTTTAGGAAAAGTAATTAAAGAGCAAGAAGGAGAAAAATTCTTTAATTTAGTTGAAAAAGTTAGAAAACTTTCAAAAGTTAATAAAATTAATTATAGCAACCATTCAAATGGAAAAATAATTAGGGTTATTAAAAATTTAAGCCCAAAAAATACCTTTAAATTAACAAGAGCTTTTACTCATTTCATGAATTTCGTAAACCTAGCTGAATCATTAGATGCTTCACGAAATTTAGATGAATATGAAAATAGCAAGAAAAAAAATTCCAATAAAAATTTTTTTATTGAAGAAATTTTTGAAGATCTTTTTAATAATAAAAAATTATCAGAAAATAAAATTTATAATTTAGCAAAAAATCTTAATATAGGAATCGTTTTGACTGCTCATCCAACTGAAGTGAAAAGAAGAACGTTGATTCAAAAATACCATAAGATAATGGAAATACTTGAGGCCAGAGATCTTTTAAAAAATTACCCATCAAAATTGAAGATATTAGATAAGAAACTTTTTGATGAATTTACAATTATTTGGAACACGGATGATCTTAAAAGATTTAAACCATCTCCATTTGATGAAGCAAGATGGGGTTTAGCCATAATTGAAGATAGTCTATGGGATACTATTCCAAAAGTTTATAGAAGATTGAATTCTATATTTGTTCAAAATATAGACAAAGGATTGCCTAAAAATTTTAACCCAATTGAATTTGGATCATGGATGGGTGGTGATAGAGACGGAAATCCAAATGTTACTGCAGAAGTTACAAAACGAGTAATTTTACTGTCTAGATGGGAAGCAGCAAAACTTTATGAAAAAACTCTTACTAAAATAATCAGATCTTACTCAATGGAAAAATGTTCTAAAAAAATATCTCGAAAAGTTGGTAAGACATTTGAACCTTATAGAGTTTATCTAAGACCATTAAGAGATAAAATGAGAGTAACGCATAGATCTATTGAACAACACTTAGTTAGAAAAAAACCTTTAAATAAAAATAAATTACTTAGATCAAGAGAGGAAATATTAAAACCTTTAAGAGTAGTAAGAGAGTCTTTAGAGCAAAATAAAAATGAAAATATAGCAAGTGGAGAACTTCTTGATTTAATGAGAAGAGCAAAATGTTTTGGAATTAATTTAGCAAGACTTGATATTCGTCAAGAGTCATCCAGGCATAGCCAAGTTATTGCTGAGTTAGTTAAAAAAAAGTACAAAAAAAATTATTATAAGTTTACTGAAGATCAGAAGATTAATTTTTTGAAGTCATCAATAAATTCAAAAAAAAATATTATAAATAATTATAAGTTTACAAAAAAAGAAAACAAAGAAGTTTGGTCAACTTTTAGAACACTTTCTGATGAACCACCAGAATGTTTAGGAGCTTATGTAATATCTATGACCACATCGGCATCAGATATACTATCTATTTCATTTTTGCAAAAAGAGGCAAAAATTAAACACAAACTCAGAGTGGTCCCACTTTTTGAAACCTTAGATGATCTTATTAACGCAAAATCAATAATGAAAAGTTTATTTGAAAAAAAGTGGTATAGAAAATTGATTAAAAATAAACAAGAAGTTATGATTGGATATTCTGACTCAAGTAAGGATGCTGGAAAACTATGTGCTAGCTGGCACCAGTACAA
Source organism: uncultured Pelagibacteraceae bacterium (assembly GCA_902522915.1). Taxonomy (GTDB): domain Bacteria; phylum Pseudomonadota; class Alphaproteobacteria; order Pelagibacterales; family Pelagibacteraceae; genus Pelagibacter. The sequence goes on from CABYXQ010000004.1 coordinate 28,711, forward strand.
AGCACAAGAGGAAATAGTTAAGTTAGCAAAAAAATACAAAATTGATGTTACTTTTTTTCACGGAAGAGGTGGCTCTGCAGGCAGAGGTGGAGGTCCTATTCAAGCAACCTTAAGATCTCAGCCACCTAATTCAGTAAATGGTAAAATTAGAATTACAGATCAAGGAGAAGTTATTCAGCAGAAATATGGGTATGAACCTTTAGCAAAATATAATCTATGTAGTTATATAGGAGCTGTAGCTGAAGCTACTCTTAATCCTCCTCCTGTACCAAAAAATAATTGGAGGTCTTTAATTGAAAAAATGTCTAATATTTCTAAAAGTTCATATAGAAAAAATATAAATCAAAGTACTGAATTTATTAAATATTTTCAAACAGTAACACCACATGTTGCTTTAGGAAAATTATCAATCGGATCAAGACCTTCAAAAAGAAAAAATGTAGATAATATAAAAAGTTTGAGAGCTATACCTTGGGTATTTGCATGGACACAAATAAGACTCATGTTACCAGCATGGCTAGGAAGTGCGGAGGCATTAAGATATTCATACATCAAGGAGTTTAGAAAGACATTATATGATATGGAAAGAAATTGGCCATTCTTTAACTCAATGCTAGATATGTTAGATATGGTAATATTTAAAGCTGATCCTGATGTTTCTAAAATTTATGAAGAATATTTAGCCGATGATGATTTAAAAAAAGTAGGGAAAAAACTTAGATTTCAGTTTGAAATTATTAAAAAACTAAACAAAAAAATTACACCTAAAGAAATAGCGAAATCAAGAAAACAATTTAGAACTTCAGTGATTGTACGAAGTATATACTCAGAAGTACTAAATATCATTCAACCTATTGTTATCAAAAAACTTAAAGATAAAAGAGCTATAGATGATAAAAAATTTCTTGAAGACGCTTTAATGACTTCCATTGCAGGTATTTCTGCTGCTATGAAAAATACTGGATAAATGATTGAAATATTTGTCGCTTTTGGTGCAGGATTTATAAGTTTTTTATCTCCTTGCGTCTTGCCTTTAATACCTGGGTACATATCTTTTATTTCAGGCCAATCATTAAAAGAAATTTTGAAGGACCAAAAAATTAATTTTTTTCCATTAATTTTATTCTGCGGTGGTTTTTCAACTGTATTTATTATTCTTGGGGCTTCAGCATCATTTCTTGGACAAGCTCTTTTACAAAATTCAGAGATATTAAGAATTCTAGCAGGAATAATAATAATTATTTTTTCCCTTCAATTGATTGGATTAATTAATATTAGTTTTTTAAATTTAGAAAAAAGATTTGAGGCTAAAAGATCTAAAAATATATTGTATCCATATACAATAGGCTTGGCTTTTGGTTTCGGCTGGACACCTTGCATTGGTCCAATATTAGGATCGATATTGGCTTTAGCTTCTATCGAAGAAACTTTGTTTAGAGCAGTTATTTTGCTAAGTTTCTACTCTTTAGGTTTGGCAATACCATTTATTTTGTCTGGTTACCTTACTCAAAGATTTTTAATATTTTCTAAGAATTTTAAGAAAAACATAAATTTAATATCTAAAACAGGTGGTGTTATTCTATTAGTAACGGGAATATTAATTTTAACTAATCAATTACAAATAATTGGTTTTTATATACTTAAAATTTTTCCATTTATGCAAAATTTCGGTTAAAAGTATTAATGAAAATTTACCAAATAGATTCTAGCGCAAGAAAAAAAGGCTCTACCTCTAGAGCATTAGCAAAAAAATTATTAGATAAAGTTAAAAAACCAGGTGATGAAGTTATTTATAGAGATTTAGATGATGAAATGCTTTTTGTAAGTGGTTTAACAGAGTCTGGAATGAAAATTGATGAAAAAGATCAGACAGAAGAACATAAAAAAATGTTTAAACTATCTGATAAACTTGTAAGCGAACTTAAAGAAAGTGATATTATTATTATTTCTGCTCCAATCTATAATTATGGCCCCCCAGCAACATTAAAAGCTTGGTCAGACTTGGCTGCTAGAATTGGTGAAACTTTTAAGTTTAAACCCAATGGTAGAAGAGAAGGTTTACTTAAAAATAAAAGAGCTTATCTAGTTATAACTTCTGGTGGAACAAAACTCAACAGTTCAGAAGATTTTTTAACCCCTTGGCTAAAATTTATTTTAAATTTTTTTGGCATTGAAAAAATTGATATAATCTGTGCAGACCAAATGGCTTTAGATTATGAAAAATCAATTAAAGAAGCAGAGGAACAAATAGAAAATTTATTTAAAGATTAAATTTTCTTTTTAAATGTCTGAGTTTTCCTTCAGTGCTATCGTAATCAATATAGCAACCTTGTAAATATCTTTCACCTTCACTGGTTTCATAAGATGTTCGTCCATGAAGTAATCTGTAATTATCCATCATCATTAAATCTTTTGGCTCTAATTTAAATTCTATTCTGTACTTATCTGAATTATACATTTCAGAAAGTTTCTTTCTTGCCTGATAGTACAAGTCTAATTTTTCTTTTTCTAAAATTGGTACATAATCTAATCTAGGACTAAATCTTACTTGTTTGAAACTTTTATCTTCATGAAGTTCAATTAAAGGAGAAATAGTTTCTAAAATTACTTCTTTATCAATAAATTTAAATCTAACTTTTACTTCTGTTAAAATTTTATAAAATTCTGGATATTTATTCTTAATATCCTCAGTAACATTATAACCATCTACTAATGTTGATAGTCCGCCTGAAACCTTACTTTGAATGCAGTGCAAAAGCTGAATACATGGAACAGGATTTCTATAGGGATTATCAGTATGAGGTGATAAAGCTAAAGACGTATAAGCTAAATCGTTTGGATTTGGTTTGGATTTTACATCAAAATACTCACCAAAATTTGTTCTTCGAACACTCCCAATAGAATTAGCAAATTCAACAATATAATTTTTAGTAATAGGTATATTTTTAATTATAACAAAGCCATACTTGTAAAAAGAGACAAGCAAATCATGCATTTCTTCACTATTGTAAAAGTTTTCTTGATATTTAAAATTTTTAATATTTTCTAAAGTAGAGTCCCATTTTATTTTTTTAATTGATTTAACAACAGCATCTTCTTTGGAAAATTCTAATATAATTTTATCAATATCTAATTTTGAATTTGTACCATCATTAAAATCAACTTCTAAATAATTTTCATTAATATTCACTTTATTTAATGAAACATTATTACTCAAAAAAGTTGGATCATAAAGTCTTTGTTGAGTTGTACTATCTAAATACTCTTCATTATTAACTCTTTCTCTTAGCCAGAATGGATGGATTTCTTTTTTCTCTACCCCATTATTGAAATAAACTTTGTTTTGAATTAGCTCGATTTTCATATTGATAATCTAAGGATTATTTAAAATTTAACTTTAATCAACATAAATTAAATAGTATGAGTTCTTTGTGAATAATTTTGATTCAAAAAAATATCCAATCTATGCTAGTTTTTTAAATCAATTAGCAAAAGATTTGACGAGGTTCTATTACTCCAAGTTAAATAGACCCTTTAAAGTATCAAACAAGCTCAAAGGTAAAGGTTATGACCCAGTAACGACATCTGATAAAGCATTTGAAAAATTTATAAGATCCAAAATTTCTAAAAAATTTCCAAATCATCAAATTATTGGTGAAGAGTATGGTCACAAAAATACTAAAAGTGAATTTTCTTGGGTAATAGATCCAATTGATGGAACCAGATCATATGTAGTAGGTAATCCAAGTTGGAGCAATCTAATTTCTCTTAATTATAAGGGAGAACCTGCTCTAGGATTAGCTAACTTTCCAAAAATGAAAAAATACTATTTAAATGTAAATAAGAATTCAGCATATGTTTTTGAAAATAATAAAAAAACAAAACTAAAAGTTGACACTAAAGTAAATTTTTCAAATGCAAAATTAGCTGCAGCCTTTCATAATACTTTATCCTTAAAGCAACAGTCAAAAATTAGTAAGTTTATAAAACGTATGCAATTTCCTTGTTTTGATGCATTGACATATTGTCAATTAGCAGAAGGGAGAATTGAAATAGTTGCGCAATGTGCAAATAAAATTTGGGATATTCATCCTATCATTCCAATAATAAGAGCAAGTGGAGCCGTAGTAACTACTTGGGGCAACAAAAATCCTGTAGTAGGTGGAAATATTGTTGTTTCAAATAATATAAGAAATCATAAAAAAGTTTTAAAATTATTAAAACCTTTGGCTAAATGATACCAGATAAGGCTCAAAAAATTATTGATTTTTGGTTTAAGGAAACACCTTTTGAAAAAAGATTTAAGAGTGATCAAAATTTTGATCTACTAATAAAAGATAAATTTTTAAAAGATTATGAACTTGCAAGTCAAAATGAGTATGATGATTGGCAAGATCAGCCAATGAGCTGCTTAGCTTTAGTAATTATATTCGACCAGTTTTCTAGAAATCTTTTTAGAAATGACAAAAAAGCTTTTGAGCAAGACCATAAAACAAGACTAATTGTCAATGATGCGGTTTATGCAGGCTATCTTGAAACTATGAATCATGATCAAAGACTTTTTATGCTTTTACCGCTTATACACAGTGAAGAAATAACAGATCACGATATGGCTTATTATTTATTAAGTAAATATTTAAGAGAACATGAGAACTATAATCAAATTAAAAAATTTTGGAAAGATCATACAAATGCTATTAAAAGATTTTATAGATATCCTCATCGAAATAAAATATTAGGTAGAGAATCTACAGAAGAGGAAATTGCATTTCTTAATCAACCTAACTCCTCTTGGTGAGGATGAATTTAAAATATATTTATAAAATTATTGATAAAAATGATTGGTATCAAGCTAGAATATCAGGATCTTATTCAGGATCTTCAAAAGATATAGAGGATGGTTATATTCATTTTTCTGGTGAGGATCAGGTTCTAGGTACACTTAAAAAATATTACAAAAATGAAAAAAACTTAGTGTTGCTTAAAGTTGAAACATTAAATTTAGATCATTTATTATGGGAGCAAGCATCAGATGGCAATATGTTTCCACATTTATACTCACCCTTAAACGTCAAATACATAGTAGATGAATTAGACATACTAATTGATGAACACGGTAATCATGTGGTGCCAGACAATTTTTAACTTGAGCTACCAAGCAGGTTAACCATCAAAACCCCGATAATAATAAATCCTAAACCAACTATCGTATAAAGATCTGGTATTTGATTAAATCTATAAATTCCCACAATAACTGTTGCAATAATTGTTAACCCTGCAAATGAAGCATAGGTAACACCAACAGGAATATTTTTCATTACTATTGATAGAGTGTACATACATAGAACAATTGTAATTGCTGTAATTATACTTGGAAAAATTACCGTAAAACCTTGAGCACTTTTTGCAAAAGTATTTGAGGTTACACCTAAAATAACTGCTAAAATTAAAACTAAGTATGAGCTGGTCATATTCATATATGATATTTTATTATTAGTATTAGATTATGATACTCTAATATTAGCCGAACATATATTATTATTTATCTACCCATTTTATAGAATCTTCCATTCTATCATCTCCCCAGAAGACTTCATTTTTAGATACAAAGGATGGGCTACCAAAAATTTTATTATTTCTAGCAGACTCCGTATTTGATAAATATTTTTTTTCTATTTCTTGATGTTTTGCATTTTCTATTATTTCATCCTTATTTAGATTTAATTCATTACAAACCTCAGAAATACTTGGATCTATTGCCGGTTCTTTTCCTTCTTGGAACCATTTTTTATAAGTAAGTCTCACATAATCTATGCCCCAACCTTTATCTAATCCTAAAATTGCAATTTGATTTGCTAAATCGAATTCAGATAAGGGGTAGGGAACAGGTGTTTTTGCAAAAAAACCATATCCTTCAGCACGTCTTTCAATATCTCTCCACATATAATCAACTTTATTTTTTTTATCCTTAGGAAAAGGGATATTGTTCATTTCTTTCATAATCGCTCTAACGCTGAAAGGCTTCCAATTAAATTTCATATTATGTTTTTTTTCAACATCTAAAATTCTTGTTACTGAAAGATAAGTATATGTGCTTCCAATTGAAAAATAAAAATCAATATCACTCATGGTTTTTTTAATTTATAAAAGTTATATTATTTAGGCATTGGTGTAGCGCCAGTTTCTAAACTGATAACTTTTCCATTGTCATATTTATAGACTGCCATTACAGCTTCAACATTTCCGTCATCAAATGTTACAAATGCATGATGAATACCAACTTCATCATTTTCATAAACAATTCTAACTTTATCTTGATTAATATCACCACTCATGGCCCATTTTATTACGTCAGCTTTACCCAAAACATTCCCTGATTTATGCATAGTGAATTTAAAATCATCATGCAAAAGTTCATTCATAGCTGCTTCATCTTTGTTTTTCATTGCAGCACTGTATTTCTCTAATATAGACATATTTATACTCCTTTTATTATTATTTGATTTGTATCAGCGTTATCTAATCTGATTTGTCTTATCGGCTTATATTCTTCAGAATGATACCACTCTAAAGCTTTCTCGTAAGAAGGAAATTTAATTACAATGTTTCTGGTATTTTTCCATTCACCTTCTACATGTTCAAACTCGCCACCTCTTACTAAGAATTCTCCTCCAAACTTAGTTACTATCTCTGTAACATTAGCTAAGTATTCTTTATAGTTTTCAGGATTTTTTACCTCAATTTGAGCAATTGCATAACCTGACATATTTTACTCAGCAGGTACTACTACGCTTTTAGAACCATCGGCAGCTTTTGTGAATGCTTTATTGTAGTCAATAACTTCATGTATCATTAGATCATCCATCAGTCCTGAATTTAAAAAAGCAACTTTCATTCCAACAACTGTTTCAGCATCTCCTTCTACACAACAGACTACATCAAAACGTCCACGAACCCATTCGTAACTAATCATTTTTCCACCAATGGCTTCAATAACTTTTTTTGTTGATGCATGTCTATCCGCAGAAGGATCTTTTTGCATTCTTTTTAAAAGTTCTTTACTTACTTTTCCGATTACATAATATTTTGCCATTTTAGACATCAATCTTAGTTAATTCCCACACATCCATTTTGTTTACGCACTCATCATAAATTGGTTTTCCAATTGGATTTTTTCCAGACACCATCTCTTTCATTTTTTCCATATTATGAACAAATACCTTAAACATAACACCGCTTTTATCTGGTTTTACTGCTCCTATAGTTTTTTCTGGATGAGCTGCTGATTTTCTGACACTCATTCCCTCATCTGATTGCATCCATCCCATAAATTTTTCAAGCTTTCCCTCTTTTAAATCTGCTATCACTAACACTTCTTTTTCCATTATTTCCTCCTTATTTTTATTTTTTTAATTACTAACTTTAATTACTTTAGTCAGAAAAACCAAACATTACTATTTTTTCATTGAGTTAAAACTACTTAGCGTATCATCAAAAGCCATAAACATTGACATTTTTCCATCTGTCACTTCAAAATAATGACCAAAAATAGTATCCATTCCTTCAGCTGTTGCTTTGCATTTAGCAAATACTTTGTTTCCTTCTGCAATCATGAATTCAGGAGTTACTGAAAAATTATTCCAATGTTGTGGAATCAGGGACATAGTTTTCATCATTGCTTCCTTTCCTTTGTGAGTTCCTGACATTGGATGTTTATCTCCAGGGAAAACCCAAGTTATATCATCATGAACTACTTCATTGAAGAATGTTTGCATGTCTCCTTTACCAAATAATTCATATCCTCTTTGTACAAGTTCTTTTGCGTCCATTTTTTACCTTTCTGTGTTGTTTTTATTTAAACCAATTTTTTTATTATCCAAAAATTTTTAGATAAATAATTATCTTTTTTATGAATAATTTACTTTAACTTTGATTAGTTACAGAAATGTTAAAATCACTAATGAGGTATGCATAAATCAAATAATGATTTTATTAAAAATATAGACTTTTTACAACCAGTTGGGAAAAGGGAGCCCTTTTTTCAGAAGAAAATCTTTGTTAAACATTTTAGTACTGTATTTGTCACTTCTATCACACAGAATTGTAACAATGGTCTTTCCAGGACCTAATTCTTTACCCAATCTAATTGCACCTGCGATATTTATTCCACAACTAGTTCCAAGGCTTAAACCTTCATTTTGAATTAAATCATAAAGAATCGGTAATGCTTCATGATCATCAATTGAATATGCATCATCAATTTTAGCATTTTCAAAATTTTTAGTTACGCGGCTAGATCCAATGCCTTCAGTAATAGACTCTCCCTCAGATTTTAGTTTTCCATTTTTAATATAACTATAAAGAGAAGATCCTTTAGGGTCTGACAAATAAATTTTAACGTCTTTATTTTTTTCTTTTAATGCATTGCTAATTCCTGAAATTGTTCCACCTGTTCCAGATGAACAAGTAAAACCATCAATTTTTCCTTCAGTCTGCTCCCAGATTTCTTGACCTGTTCCTTCATAGTGACCTTTAGCGTTTGCTGTATTATCAAATTGATTTGCCCATATTACACCGTTATTATTAGTAGGTCTTAATTCTTCTGCTATTCTAGAGGCAACTTTTACAAAATTATTATCATCACTATATGGTTTTGGTGGAACTAATCTTAATTCAGCACCTAAATTTCTAAGTAAATCCTTTTTTTCTTGAGTTTGATTATCATTCATTACAATAATTGTTTTGTATCCAAGTGAATTTCCTAATAAACCTAAACCAATACCAGTATTACCAGCTGTACCTTCTACAACAATACCACCTTTAGAAATTAATTTTTTATCTTGTGCATCTTTAAGCAATGCTAATGCAGCTCTATCTTTAACAGATCCACCTGGATTTAAAAATTCTGCCTTTCCATAAATATTACAACCTGTAATCTCAGATGCGGCTCTTAATTTTATTAAAGGGGTATTTCCTATACCGGAAATAAAATTATTTTGTATATTAGTCATTATTCTTCTTTGTCGTCACTATCAGCCGTAATACCATATGGTTTGAAATCATCATTTGCAACACCGACATTTTTTGCTGGTATACCAACCATAACAGCTTTTTCAGGCACATCTTTTGTTACAACTGCGTTAGCACCAATTTTAGCAAACTTTCCAACAGTTACTGGTCCTAAAACTTGAGCTCCCGAACCTATTACAACACTATCTTTAATTGTTGGATGTCTTTTAATATTACGTTGATCATTAGAATTTATACTTGGAGCAATTCCTCCGAGTGTTGCCATATGATATATAGTTACGTTATCACCAACATCTGATGTTTCTCCAATAACTACACCCATACCATGATCTATAAATAAATTTTTTCCAATTTTTGCTTTTGGATGAATTTCAATTCCTGTTAAAAATCTAGAAAATTGTGAGATTATTCTTGCAATTAAATCAAACTTTGCGACAGAAAAAAAATTTGCAATTCTGTGAAAAAAAATAGCTTTAACACCTGGATATGTCAAAATTAAACTTAATTTTGATTTTGCTGCAGGATCACGGTCAATTATTGATTGTAAAAAATCGTTCATGTTAATCTTTTATTTTTAATTAAGCTGTCAGTTATATAGTGATTTTATGAAATATTTAAAGAGCAACTTATGTTTAAAAATAGCAATTATTTCTAATGTCTCTGTTGTTCAAGTTAAAAAAAAAGTTTAATAAAACTTAATGGAATATCTAATATTAGGTTTTTTTACTGGTTTAAGTTTAATTTTAGCATTAGGTGCTCAAAATATTTTTGTTATTGAACAAGGTTTAAAAAAACAACATGTATTTCTTGTTTGTCTAATATGTTCAGTATCAGATTTAATATTGATATTTTTAGGTATATTCCTCTTTCACTATTTTAATCAATACTTTAACAAAACAGTAGAATTAATATTTAATTTACTTTTGATCTTATTTTTACTACATTTTATTTATATAAAAATTAAAACTCATTATTCAGAAATCAATTTTCATTATGAGTTAACAAATATTTCGAAAATAAATATATTTATAAGAACTCTTGGATTTACTTATCTAAACCCACATGTTTATTCTGATACAGTTTTTTTTCTAGGAAATTTTTCTAAAAATTATCAATTAAATCAAAAAGTGGCTTTTGGATTAGGTGCATCTATAGCCTCATTTTTATTTTTTTTTGCATTAGGCTATTTATCTAATTACTTATCAAAATATGCTAAAAGTAAAAAAATTTGGAAAATAATTAATATTTTTATTATATCTTTTATGAGTGTTTTAGTTTTTTATATTATTAAGGAAATATTATGAGCAATATTTATGTGGATGATATTGGAAAAGGTTTTCCATTGGTTTTTGTACATGGGTATCTTGGATCATCAGAAATGTGGTGCCTTCAGAAAAATTATTTTTCAAAATATTGTAGAGTTATAGCTCCTGCTATACCTGGGTTTGGTGAAAGTCATAATGCGAAATCTTTAAACTCTATAAATGATATGGCAAAAAACATAATTGAAATGCTAAATCAAAAAAAAATTAATAGATTCAATTTAATTGGTCATTCTATGGGAGGCATGATTGTTCAAGAAATAACAAAAATAATTGGTCACAGAGTTAATAAATTAATTTGTTTTGCGACAGGATCTATAGGAGACATTCCTGGTAGATTTGAAACAATGGATGAAACAAGAGATAAGTTGAAAAAAGATGGTGCAAAAATTTCATTTTCTAGGGTTCCACCAAAATGGTTTGTAAATGGCAATAAAGATAAGAATTATTTTTTATGTGAAAATGCAGTAATTAATGTTTCTTTAGAAGCAGCTGATAATGCTTTGCTTGCCATGAAAAATTGGAGAGGAATTGATAATTTAAAAAATATTGAAAATGAAACTTTAATTATTTGGGGAGATAAAGATATTTCTTATAATTTTGATCAAGTTGATACATTGAATAAAAATATTAAAAATAGTCATTTAGAAATTTTTAAAGGCTGTTGTCATAATGTACATTTAGAACAACCAGATAAATTTAATATTTTAATAAAAAATTTTTTAGATTAATGTTGTTAAAAAATAAAAATTATAATGGCAAATATTAAATTTACTGGTGTATATAAATCATTTGGATCTAATGAGATAATTAAAGATTTTAATCTTAAAGGTAAAGAGGATGAATTTTTAGTTTTAGTTGGGCCTTCAGGCTGTGGAAAATCAACATTACTTAGAATGATAGCCGGCCTTGAAAAAATTGATGAAGGTGAAATATTTATAAACGATAAAAAAATAAATGACCTCCATCCCTCGAAACGACAGACAGCTATGGTTTTTCAATCTTATGCTCTTTATCCTCACATGAATGTATTTGAAAATATGTCATTTGGTCTAAAAATAGAAAAAAGACCTAAGGAAGAAATTAATTCTAAAGTTTTGCAGGCAGCAAAAATTTTAAAAATTGAAGAACTTTTGGAAAGAAAACCAAAACAACTGTCTGGAGGGCAAAGACAAAGAGTTGCAATAGGAAGAGCTATAACCCGTAATCCAAAGATTTTTTTATTTGACGAACCTTTATCAAATTTAGATGCTGCATTGAGAGCAGAAATGAGAGTTGAAATCTCAAAGTTACATAATCAAATTAAAACTAATATGATTTATGTAACACATGATCAGGTAGAAGCTATGACTTTAGCTGATAGAATTGTTATATTAAATCAAGGTAATATAGAACAAGTTGGAACACCTGAGGAAATTTATAACGATCCCGACAATATTTTTGTTGCTCAGTTTATTGGAACACCCAAGATGAATATATTAGAAATTAATGAGGAAGATATTATTTCTGAAAATACAATTAAGTTATTTGATAATGATATAAAATTTGATAATTTAAAACTAAAAAAATCTAAACTTTTTATAGGCATAAGACCCGAACATCTAAAAACTAACTTAAAAACAAATTTCACTTTCAAACCAGAAATTGAATTAATTGAAAATCTTGGTAATGAAAAAATTATATATATTAAAAAGGATAAGCATCAATTAAGTGCAAAAATTCCTAGCAATATTAATATTCAAAATTCAATTGGTTTTGATTTAGAAAACTTATTTGTTTTTGATCAAAATGGAGAAAGAACAAGATCTTAATACAACTTTGAATTGATATTTTATTATTTCTATAATTAAAAAAATTAAAAAACCTTTTAAAACCTATTTTGGGTTATTTTTAAATTGTATTTTTTTTTTAATCAATACAAAATTATTTTTTAAAAAATACTCATATGATTAAAAAGGGGGATCAATGAAATATATAATAAAAGTATTATGCGTATTTGCATTTTTTTGTACAAATATTTCTTACGCAGATATTAAGTTTTGGACTACAGAAGTCCAGCCAGCACGTATGGCTAAACAAGAAGAAATGGCTAAATCTTTTGAAGCTAAAACTGGAATTAAGGTTGAGGTAATTCCAATTGAAGAAAAAGATCTTGGTACTAGAGCTACTGCTGCAGCTGCTGCAGGTGATTTACCAGATGTAATTTATCACACTTTACAGTATGTTTTACCTTGGGCTGAAGCAGGTATTTTAGATGTTGATGCCAATAACGATGTAGTAAAATCTCTTGGTAAAAAAACTTTTGCACCAGGTGCACTCAACATGGCAAAATCTGGATCTAAAATTGCTGCTGTTCCAGTTGATGGCTGGACTCAAATGGTTGTTTATAGAAAAGATCTTTTTGAGCAAGCAGGTTTAAAACCACCAACAAATTATGCAAACATTACTAAAGCAATAGAGACTTTATCAGGTAATAACATGTACGGTTTTGTTGCTGCAACTAAAACTGATGAAAACTTTATGAGTCAAGTTTTAGAGCATGTATTGTTAGCAAATGGTGTTAACCTCGTTAAAAAAGGTGGAACAAAAAAACAAGGAAAAGCTCTTAAAAATTCATTAGAATTTTATAAAGTTCTTGCAAAAGCTAGTCCTCCAGGTGAATTATACTGGAAACAGTCTAGAGCATTATACTTTGCTGGAAGAGCTCCAATGATTATTTGGTCACCATTTATTATGGACGAATTGGCTGGATTAAGAGACTCTGCACCACCTACTTATAATGTTGATCCAACATCAAATGAATTAGCTCAAAAAACTGGTTTTATAACTAATTTTAGCGGACCAAATAACAAAAAAGGTGCTGCTTGGGCTGACATAAGATATATGGGCGTTACAGCTGATGCTGATACAGATGAAGCTAAACAGTTCATAATGTATTCAATGGATGAAGGATATACAAGCACACTCTCAATAGCACCAGAAGGTAAGTTTCCTGTTAGAAGAGGAAACTCAAGTGATCCAAGTGCATTTACAAAAGCATGGAGTAAGTTACCTGTAGGTGTAGATAGAAAAGCTCCACTGACCGATTTGTATTCTGCAGATGTTATAAATAATATAGTTGCAGGTTTGGATACAGCTAGCAGATGGGGAGTTAAAGAAGGAGAGCTTTCTAGAGCATCTAAAATTATTAACGCTCAATTCTTAAATAGAATCACAAGAGAATACATTGACGATCAAATTTCTGTTGATGAAGCAGTTGATAAAATAAATGCAGAGTTAGCTAAATTCTAACAATTTAATTTTACAAAAAAAGCGGATAAGATTATTTATCCGCTTTTTTTTATGAAAGATACACTAGCAAACACAGAACGAAAAACTGCATATATACTAACCTTGCCTGCAGTTTGTTTAGTTTTTGCTGTTATTTTATTTCCAATTTTTGCAAATATTTGGATTAGTTTTAAAGAAGTTGAATTAAAAGATATCAGAATTCCTGAACCAAGGGCAAAAAAAATCGTTAAATCTATTTCAGGGGATCCTACTAAAATAAATATATTATATAAATTAAGAAATAGCTCCTTAATTCAAGAGTTAAGAGATGTTTCATTTCAAGACAAATTTCCCAAAAATTTTAAAATTGAAGAATTAGATTCAAGATGTGAGTTTATAAAATCTATTTTAAAATGCAAGTTTGGCAATTGGCCAAAAAAATATAAAGAAAATTTCCAAGTAGTATTTCAAACAGATGATGGGTCAAAAATAGACAAAAAAAAACTTAAATTAATAAAACCTAAATTAGACGGTAAGTCAGACAATATTTTGTTAAACACAAATTTTACCTTAAAAAATTTTAAAAAAGTTTTATTTGAAAATGAGTTTATAGATTTACTACTAACAACATTTTACTATACTTTTTTTGGTACTATTGGTTCAATTGTATTTGGCATTCTTACAGCTCAAATGGTAAATCAAAAATTTTATGGCAGAACATTTATGAGGAGTGTTTTACTTTTTCCATATGTGGCTCCTGTAGTAGCTTTAGCATATACATGGGAGCTTCTATTAGACCCAACAAGTGGAACGTTAAATAGTTTATTAATAAATTATCAAATTATTGAAACCCCTGTAAATTTGCTTGGACAAAAATATGTTGAAATTAATATTTTAGGATTTGATTTCAAGTTAAGGTTAGCTCTAACAACAGTGATAATGTTTGAGATTTGGAGATATTTTCCGTTAGCATTTTTATTTATTCTTGCTAGACTTCAGGCTATTCCAAAAGAATTATATGAAGCTGCGGATGTAGATGGCGCCAGTCCATTTCAAAAATTTTTTAAAATAACTCTACCTCAAATTACAGCAGTAATTTCAATTTTATTTATGATTAGATTTATATGGAACTTCAATAAATTTGAGGATGTTTTTTTACTTACGGGAGGTGCTTCAGGAACTAGAACTTTGCCAATAAATGTTTATCAACAAGGATTTGCAATTTCTGACATTGGAATGGGATCAGCTGTTTCAATGGTAATTGTAGTTTTACTTTTAATGTTTATGTTTTTTTATTTTAAACTTTTAGGGAAGAGAGTAGATGAGAACTAAAAATATAATTATATTTTCACTTATATCTACATTTTTCTTAATGTTCTTAATTTCAATTTGGAAAATATTGGCAACTCTACAGGGTTTAAAAATCCAAAATTTTAATTTACAGATAATTTTTATTCTTGGTTTTTTAATATCATTAGCTCATTTAACTATAAGTAATAAAATTAGAAATTTTTATAAATCAATTATTTTTTCATTAATTTTTGTAATTTGCGATGGCTACTTAATTCAAAAACTTCCTTTGTGGTATAACATAGGAGTATTTTTAATTTTATTTTTTTTTGTAAATCAAATTAAGAAATATAACTTTAATAATTTAAAAGAAGAACATTCTACACAAGTAATATTTTTTGATTTCTTAACTTTATTTGGAATTTTATTTTTTTCATTTGTAATACTTTTCCCATTTTACATGATGTTAGTTACAAGTTTTAAAACTCAAATGGCCTTATTAGTAAATCCTTTAGATTTTAGTATAAATTTTAGTCAAGATATCAAAGATTTGTTTAAATCATATTTTGTAATTTTTAAATCTTATAAGTTTGGAAAGTATATTCTAACCAGCACAATTGTATCATTGGGAACAGTTATAGTAACATTACTTTTTGCAATTCCTGCTGCTTATGCAATAGCAAGACTGAATTTTTTTGGAAGAACATTTCTTTCAACATCAATATTAATAATCTATATGTTTCCAGCAATAGTACTTGTTATTCCCTTGTATACAGTTTTTAGTCAGCTAGGTTTAAGAAATTCAATAGAGGGATTGTTAATTGTTTATACAGCTACAACACTTCCAGTAGCTATTTATATGTTGCAAGGATATTTTAAAAGTATACCAAAAGAGTTAGAAGAGGCAGCAATATTAGATAAACTTAGTTGGTTTGGTATAATTTTTAAAATTATTATACCTTTAAGCATTCCTGCAATCTCTTCAGTTGCTTTGTATGTATTTATGATAGCTTGGAATGAATTTCTATTCTCCTTAATGTTTTTGGATAATCCTAATTCATTTACACTTTCTAGAGCTATACAGTATTTAAGTGGAGACGCAGAAACTCCAAGACAGTATTTAATGGCTGGATCAGTAGTAGTTACATTACCAGTTCTATTAATATTTGTTTACTTTGAGAAATATTTAGTAAGCGGTCTAACTGCTGGAAGTGTAAAAGGTTAATGAACAGTTTAATTAAAATCGCTCAAAAAACCTTAATAGGCAATAGAAGAAAAGGTTATACATTGCCAACAAATAACAAACTCTATCCTGCGCAGTGGAACTGGGACTCAGCTTTTATAGCATTAGGCTATTCTTACTTTAATTTTAATTTTGCAATAAAGGAAATCAAAACTCTTTTGGATGGACAATGGAAAGACGGAATGGTTCCTCATATATTATTTCATGATACAAATACTAATTATTATCCAAATCACACAGCTTGGAATTGTGGTAACAAAATTCGTTCATCTGGTATTACTCAACCGCCAGTTCTTGCAAGTATTTTAAAACAAATTTTAGATAAAAATAAAATCAATAAAAAACAAAGTTTGGAAATTAAAAAAATCGTAAAAAAAATAAAAAAATTTCATGAATGGTTCATTAAATATAGAGATCCAAAAAGAAATGGCTTGGTATCAATTCTTCATCCATGGGAAAGTGGATATGATAATTCTCCAATATGGGATGAACCAATGAGGAAAGTTATTGTTGAAAAAAATATAAAATACAAAAGAGCAGATAATAAATTAATTAATCCAGATTATAGACCTTTAGACATTGATTATGATAGATATGTAACAATTAAAAATAATTTAAGAAAAAATAATTATAACCCAAAAAAAATATATAAATCTTCTTTGTTCAATGTAGTAGATATTGGATTTAACTCTATTTTTCTAAAAGCAAATAAAGATCTTGTTTTTATGTTAAAAAATTTTAATTTAGATTCGCTTGGTATAAGAAAATATATAAAGACAACTGAAAAAAATATTTTAAAATTATTTGATAAAAAGAAAGGAACTTTTTTTTCACTAGATATAAAAAATAAAAAAAAAATTGAAATTCCTTCAATTACAAATTATTTTATTTTATTTGCTGATTTAAATAATAGACAGATTAATAATAAATTAATTAAAAGTTTAAAAAAATTTAATCAGAAAGAAAAGTATTTCTTTTCATCTATAAAGCCAAATCATAAAAGTTTCGAGGAAAAAAGATACTGGAGAGGTCCTGTTTGGATTAATTGTAATTGGATCATATATAAAGGATTAAAAAATAAGGATTATTTATTTTCAAAAAAAATAAAAAATCTAACTATTAAGTTGATCGAGAAAAAAGGAATTTATGAATATTATAGCTGTAAAAATGGTAAACCAATGGGGGCAAGCAATTTTTCATGGTCTGCAGCTCTTTATTTGGATTTAATATTAAGTAAAAATTAATTTGAAAAACCGTATTTTCTTAATCTTGCATCTCCAGTTCTTGCATGAGCTTCCATACCCTCGTATCTAGAAATTCGAGCACAAGCAGCCCCAACTGATTTTGTAGATTCTTTGGACATTCTTTGAAAGCTTAGGGTTTTGATAAATTTACCAACAAACAAACCACCTGTATAGCGACCTGCTCCTTTTGTGGGTAGAATATGATTTGTACCAGAACATTTATCTCCATAAGCAACTGTAGTTTCTTCTCCAATGAATAATGAACCATAATTTTTTAACCTCTTATGAAACCATTCTAAATTTTGAGTTTGTACCTCTAAATGCTCAGGAGCATATTCATCACTAATAGTAGCCATTTCTTCATCTGTATCACAAAGAATAACCTCACCATAATCTCTCCAAGCAGCTCCAGCATTTTCTCTAGGTAGTTCTGGAAGTTCAGCAATTAATTCTGGTACTCTTTTAATTACATAATCAGCAATTCTTTTGCTTGTTGTATAAAGCCACGCTGGTGAATTATAACCATGTTCTGCCTGGCCAACTAGATCAACTGCAACTAACTCTTCGTCTGCCTTGTCGTCAGCTATTACAGCTATTTCTGTAGGTCCTGCAAATAAATCAATACCAACTTTTCCAAATAAAATTCTTTTTGCTTCAGCAACAAATTGATTTCCTGGACCAACTAATATATCTGCTGGCGCGTTTCCAAATAAACCATTTGTCATTGCTGCGATAGCTTGTACTCCACCCAAATTTAAAATGGAGTCTGCTCCACAAAGGTCTGCTGTATATACAATAGAGGGATGAACTCCTATTTTTGGCTTTGGTGAACTAGCAACAATAATATTTTTTACACCTGCAACTTTTGCTGTAGTTACGCTCATTACAGCAGAAGCAATATGAGCATATCTACCAGCTGGAACGTAACATCCAGCAGTATTAACAGGAATTAATTTTTGTCCAGCAAATAACCCATCCGATAATTCAACTTCGAAATCTTGTCCATAATTTTTTAATTGTGCTTCAGCAAATTTTCTTACTCTTTCGTGAGAAAATTGAATGTCATCCTTAGTTTTTTGATCTAAATTTTTTTTAATTTCTTCAATTTTTTCTTTTGAGACAATCACATCACCTTCATATTTATCAAATTTTTTAGAAAGCTCTTTACAACCTTCTTCTTTAGTTTTTTCAATATCTTTAAGTATATTTTCAACTATTTCTCTAGTTTTGGTATCGTCTGTTGAAGATGTTTTTGGAGATTTTTTTAGATATGTAATTGCCATTATTTTCTTAGTTAAAATTTTTCATTGGTTTAAACGAATTTTAATTAAATTTCAATTAAACTATTAGTCTAAAGCAACTACAGCAGCAGCTATAGAGGCTAATCGTGCTTGTGCTTCATCAGATCGACTTGTTATTACTACTGGTACTTTGCCACCTACAACAACTCCAGCAGCGCAAGCACCCATAAAATAAATCATCATTTTAACTAGACTATTTCCTGTTTCTACACTCGGGACTAATAAGACATCAGCTTCACCAGCTACTATATTTTTAATTCCTTTTATTGCTGCTGATTTTTTTGAAATACTGTTATCAAATGCAAGAGGGCCAAAGACATCTGCATCTAAGTTTTCTTTTTCAACAAGTTTTGTTAATTCAGCGGCATCAATTGAACTTGGTACACTTTCCAAGACTTCTTCAGTTGCAGATAATATAGCAACTTTAGGTCTTGATATTCCTATTCTTTTTGAAAAATTAACTACATTTTTTAAAATATGCATTTTAGTTTTTACATTTGGTTGAACATTTAAAGCACCATCAGTAATTATTAATGGTTTATCAACTTTGTTTATACTCATATGCCAGATGTGACTTAGTCTTTTACTACCCAGTAAATTGTATTCTCTTTTAAGAACTTCTTTCATTAAAATATCTGTATGTATATGACCTTTAACTATTATTTTAATCTTTTCTTCACTAGCAAGTTTTGCTGCTACTTTTGCAGTATTGTTTTCAATGGGCTCATCTATAATTTCATATTCTGAAATATCCCATTTAATATCTTCTGCACATTTTAAAATTTCTTTTTTGTCCCCAATAAAAATAGGCTCAATGAGATTTTCATTTACAGCATCTTGAGCTGAAAGCATAGGTAGTGGTTTACCTGAGTTTACAATAGCAACTTTTATACATTTTTTTTTGTGTGCAAAATCCAAAAGGTTGTTAGGACAAATAATTTCTTTATTTGAAAGCATAAATAATGATTATAAAAATATTACAGAAAGTATATAGTTGATTTTACAATTATTGATAACAAAATAATACAAAATGATTAAAGATTTTAGAATAAATATTACCGAAAGTGAGTTATCATTAATTAAAACTAAAATTAAAAATTATCCTTGGTCATCAACTCAAGATATGGATGGATGGACTCACGGTACAAATAAAAAATATCTAAAAGAACTATGTGATTATTGGATAAAAGATTTTAATTGGAAAGATCACGAAAAATTAATTAATAGTTTTTCAAATTTTAAAACTACCGTTGATGATATAGATATTCACTTCATAAAAGAAGAGGGAAGTGGAAAGAATCCTAAACCATTGTTATTAATGCATGGTTGGCCAGGATCAGTTGTTGAATTTTTAGAAATCATAAAACCTTTGGCGCATCCAGAAGAATTTGGTGGAAATATTGATGATGCATTTACTGTTATAACACCATCTTTACCTGGTTTTGGTTTTTCTGGTGTGCCCAAAAAACCTATAGGTCCTAGAAAAATAGCTGAAATTTTAAATAAAATGATGATCAAAAATTTAAACTATAAAGAATATTGTGCTCAAGGTGGAGATTGGGGAGCTACTATTGCCAATTGGTTGGGTTATGATCATTCAAATAACTGTAAAGCTATTCATATTAATTGTTTAACAATGAGACATCCTGAGGGACCACAAACTAAAGAGGAGAAAGAATGGCAAATAAAATTTGATAAAGATCAAATCATACAAGATGGATACAGAACACAGCAAGCAACTAAACCTCAAACTTTAAGTTATGCAATGTTAGATAGTCCAGTTGGTATTGCGGCATGGATTATTGAAAAGATACATGGATGGTCAGATTTAAAAGATAATAATATTGAAAGTGTTTATTCTAAGGATGTTTTGCTAACAAATATCATGATTTATATTTTGACAAATACATTTAATACTGCTTCTTGGATTTACTTTGGAAGACGAGAAGAAGGTGGTCGTTTTTTCCCAAAAGATTTTAAAAAAATAAATATTCCAACTGGTATTGCAATTTTTCCAAACGAAATGTCTGAATGGCCTCCTCGATCATATGTTGAAAGAATATTTAATATTAAAAAATGGACCAAAATGAATAGCGGTGGTCACTTTGCAGCGTTAGAAAAGCCCAATTTACTTATAGAGGACTTGAGAATGTTTACTAGAGAAATTTTAAAGTAAATTTCTTTTAACACCTTTAAAATCAATATATAAATTATTGTATGGAAATTGTTACAAAGATTGCGCCAATAGCTCTTGCATTAATAATGCTAGGTTTAGGCTTGGGGCTTTCAATTAAAGATTTCACAAGAATTTTAAGAAATCCAAATGATTTTATAGTTGGATTTATTTGCCAATTAATTCTTTTACCAATAGTAGCTTACATATTAATTTTAATACTTAAGCTGCCTATAGAAACTGCTTTGGGATTAATGATAATTGCAGCGGCACCTGGAGGTGTAACTTCAAATGTTTTAACTAAATTTGCAAATGGCGATGTTGCTTTATCAATATCCTTAACAGCGGTTATGAGTTTATTAAGTATTATTTCAGTACCTTTTGTAGTTTTAACATCAGCAAACTTGTTAGGAGTTACTGGTATATCATCAGACATTTCAATGACTGGTATCGCAGTAAAGATGGCTTTAGTTGTGTCAGTTCCAGTAATTATTGGAATGGTAATAAGAGGTTTTTCAGAAAATTTTATTAATTCTAAAATTAATTTTATAAATAAAATTACAGGGTTATTATTTATAATTGTTTTTGCAGCAATATGGATTGAAGAAAGAAACAATATATTTAATTATCTTGCTCAAGCTGGTTTGGCAGTATTAATCCTTAATGTTATAATGATGACTTTAGCATATATAATAGCAAAAAAATTTGTAACTGGTATTGCGCAAAGAAAATGTATTTCTTTAGAGTGTGGTTTGCAAAATGGAACACTGGCAGTGTTTGTGACAACTTTATTGTTTAACGACATAGTATACATGGTGCCAACAGCTGCATATGCGTTGATAATGTATATTACGGGATTTATATTTATTTATATTTTAAAAAAATCTAGTTAATCTACCTCAGATAGCCTGGTATATAATCCTCATCATCATCATCATCATTATTATTATTATTAGCATTAATAATTTTTATTTGATTAAAAACTATGTAAATAAATTTACTTAAACTAA
>CABYXQ010000005.1 GCA_902522915.1 uncultured Pelagibacteraceae bacterium
TTCAAATCCAAAATGATGATCTTTAGTAAAATGACCTAATTTACCTCTCCATAAACAAACAGCTAGGAATATTGTGCCTATAATTACATGAAACCCATGAAATCCAGTTGCCATGTAAAATACTGCTCCATATATATGTCCAGAATATTCAAACGTGGCATGATGATATTCATAAGCTTGGAGTAAAGTAAAAAAGAAACCTAGAATAACAGTTAATGTTAAGCCCTGGATAAAACTTTTTCTATCATCTTCTAGTAATGCATGATGAGCCCAGGTTACTGTTGTTCCAGAAAGTAATAAAACTAACGTATTTATTAACGGAATATCCCATGGATCAAAAGTTTCTATATCTTTTGGAGGCCAAACATTTCCAACAAATTCATTTGGAAATAAACTGATATCAAAATATGCCCAAAACCATGCTACAAAAAACATAACTTCAGAAGCAATAAATAATGTCATTCCATATCTATGATGAATTTGAACAACAGGAGTATGATGACCTTGATGTTCAGCTTCAATAACAACATCTCTAAACCACATATAAGCCCCATAAAAAAGTAGAGCTAATCCAAGGTACATTCCCCAAGAAATATCGTTATGCATGTAGAAAATCGTACCAATTGCCAATACCAAACAAGAAAATGATAAATATATAGGCCAAGGACTTGGATCTACTAAATGATAATCGTGTTTTTTTTCAGCTGACATTGTCGTGATTATGATTGTTTATAATAATCTGTCGAGAAAAAAGTATAAGACATAGTTACATCCTCAAGATTCTTTGTATTTGGATCATTAACAAGTTCAGGATCCAAATAAAAAGTCATTACAAAAGTTGCCTTTTGACCTGCTTTTAAGGATTGTTTTTCAAAGCAAAAACAACCCAATTTACTATAGTATTTACCAAAACTTGAAGGTGATACATTAAAACTTGCAACTCCATAAGTTGTTTCATCACTATAATTTTCTACTTCAAATTCAATTCTATTAACTTCTCCAACTTTTACATCAATTACATTTGATTTAGCTTTAAAATCCCACGTAAGATTATTTACATTTGTATCAAATCTAACACTTACGACTTTATCCAATACAATATTAGGTGCATCTTTAGATGTCTGTGTAGTTCCCCCAAAACCAGTTATTCGACAGAACATATCATAGAGTGGAACTGCAGCGAAAGATAATCCAAGCATAAGAATAAAAACTCCTGCTAATAAAATTGGAGTTAAAGTTTTTTTATTAATCATATCTGTCTTTCAAAAACTCCTACATTATAAAGAGTAAATACAAACAAAAAAATCATAAATGCAATTATAGCAAGAGCAGTTAATAAATTCTTTTTCTTGGTTTTTTTGTCAAGTCTAATCATATAATTTTATCAATTAAAAAAAAAACAAACACTAAGAATAAATATAAAATTGAATATCCGAATATTGATTTTGCTTTTTTTGCATTAAATTTATTTCTTTTAAATTTATAAAGTTCAAAACATAAAAAATTATAATATAAGGTCAAAATTAAAGATGGGATTAAAAATACTAAAGTTACAAATCCAATTGCATAAGGTAGAATTATTACTGGCAGCATAACTAAAGAATAAACTAATATATTCAATTTTGTGCTCTCTATACCGTTTGTAAGAGGTAGCATTGGTATATTGGCTTTTTTGTAATCATCAGATTTATATAAACTTAGTGCCCAAAAATGAGATGGGGTCCAAAAAAAAATTATTAAAAAAAATGTTAATGCCTCAAATGAAATAGAATTTGTTGCTATAGTCCAGCCAATAACAGGTGGCAATGCTCCTGCAGCACCACCAATAACAATATTTTGTGGAGTTTTTCTCTTTAACCAAATCGTATAAATTAATACATAAAATAAGATTGTAAATAACAATAAACCTGCTGAAATTCTGTTAGCAAAATAATCTAAGGCAATTACTGAAAATATTGAAAGTATAACACCAAAAATCAAAGCTTGATTTTTATTAACCTTTCCTGTTGGTATGGGTCTAAGACAAGTTCTGCTCATTAATGCGTCTAAATCTGACTCATACCACATATTCAGTGCTCCAGCTGCACCAGCACCAATTGATACAAGTATAATCCCAACAATTGCATCTTTTGTTGGAATAATATTGGGTGCCATTAACAAACCTACTGCACAAGTAAATATTACTAGTGACATTACCCTTGGTTTCATCAACCTGAAGAGTTCGGAAATATTAAAAATATCTCCCTGACTTAAATTTCTATTTTTTGATTTAGACTTAATCATTTTTATTAATTTGAAAAATCTAATTTATTTATTAATTAGTAGATTTTTCAATACCTTCTTCATCTTCAAACTTTGGCAATTCCTCAAAAGTATGAAAATTAGGTGGTGATGGCACTGTCCATTCTAATGTTTTTGCACCTTCTCCCCACGGGTTCTGTTCAGCCACTTTTTTCTTAGAAAAAGCATAAATTAAATTTATAAAAAATACTACTAAACCAATTACCGAAATATATGATCCAATTGAGGATATATAATTCCATCCAGCAAATGCATCAGGATAATCAGCGTATCTTCTTGGCATTCCAGCTAAACCTAAGAAGTGTTGAGGAAAAAATACTAAGTTAACACCTATAAAAGTTAACCAGAAGTGTAATTGACCTAAAAATTCAGAGTATTTATATCCGGACATTTTTTCAAACCAATAATAAAATCCTGCAAAAATTGCAAATACCGCCCCTAGAGATAGTACGTAATGGAAGTGTGCTACAACATAATAAGTGTCATGCATTGCAGTATCTACACCTGCATTTGCTAGAACTACTCCTGTTACGCCTCCAACTGTAAATAAAAATATAAATCCTAGTGCCCATACCATGGGAGTTTTAAATGAAATGGATCCACCCCACATAGTTGCAATCCAAGAAAATATTTTAATGCCCGTTGGGACTGCAATAATCATCGTTGCTGCCAAAAAGTAAGCTTTGGTATCTGTACTTAAACCAACTGTGTACATGTGATGAGCCCATACAACAAACCCAACAATACCTATTGCAACCATTGCGTAAGCCATTCCTAGATAACCAAACACAGGTTTTTTTGAAAATGTTGAAACAATTTGACTAATCATTCCAAAACCTGGTAAAATTAAGATATAAACTTCCGGATGACCAAAAAACCAAAACAAATGTTGGAATAATACTGGATCTCCTCCAGTTTGTGCATCAAAGAATGCTGTACCAAAATTTCTATCTGTTAAAAGCATTGTAATTGCACCTGCTAAAACTGGCAAAGATAATAATAATAGAAATGCAGTCACTAAAATAGACCATGAAAACAAAGGCATTTTATGCAAAGTCATTCCTGGTGTTCTCATATTTAAAATTGTAGTTATAAAATTAACAGCACCTAAAATAGAAGAAGCTCCAGCTAAGTGTAAACTTAGAATTGCAAAATCCATTGCAGGTCCTGGCTGTCCAGCAGTGGATGATAAAGGAGGATATATGGTCCATCCTCCACCAACACCTTGTTGACCTGGAGGTCCATCCATAAATATTGAGAGTATTAATAAAATAAATGAAGTTGGTAACAACCAAAAAGAAATATTATTCATTCTAGGAAAGGCCATATCAGGTGCACCAATCATAATTGGAACAAACCAATTTCCAAAACCACCAATCATTGCTGGCATAACCATAAAGAAAATCATGATCAAACCATGACCAGTAACTAAGACATTATACAAATGATAATTGCCACCTAAAATATCATCACCAGGATGCATCAATTCCATTCTCATTAAAACTGAAAACGCTGTACCAATAACACCTGCAACAATTGCAAATATTAAGTACATTGTTCCAATGTCTTTATGATTAGTTGAATAAGCCCAACGCTTCCAACCACTTGGCGTGTGATGATCGTCGTGTGATGCGGTTTGTGTATACATAATTATTTTCTCGCTAGTTTTTTAAGTTGATCTTCTTCTATAATTTCTTTAGCAAATTTTATTTTGGCTCCTGTTAACCACGCCTTGTAGTCTTCTTCTGAAACCACTTTTACTGTAATTGGCATAAAGGCGTGTTTTATTCCACATAGCTCAGAACATTGTCCATAGAAAGTTCCAACTTTATCAGCTTTAAACCAAGTTTCATTTATTCTTCCAGGAACAGCATCTCTTTTAACTCCAAAAGATGGTAGTGCCCATGCATGAAGAACATCATTTGCTGTAATCAAAACCTTAATTACTTTATTTACTGGAACAACAACTTCATTATCCACAGTTAATAATCTTGGCTGATTTTCTTTTAAATCCTTCGTCTCAATCATATATGATTCAAAAATAATATTTTCATCTGGATATTCATAACCCCAATACCACTGGTATCCGATTGCCTTTACTGTAACATCTGCTTTTGGAATGGCATCTTGTTTATATAAAATTTTAAATGATGGAACTGCCATTACAATTAAAATTAAACACGGAATTAATGTCCATAACACCTCTACAGCAACATTGTGAGTTCTTTTTGAAGGAACTGGGTTTGCTGAAGCTCTAAATCTTATGCATGCATAAACCATCAAGAATAACACAAACACACTTATTGCTATTATGATTGGTAACAAAATTTTATCATGAAAATTTACAATATCTCTCATAGTTGATGATGCTGCTTCTTGAAAACCTAATTGCCAATCTTTTGGCTCATTGGCTAAAACATTAGAGGCGATAAAGTATGATAGAAATATATATAAAAGTTTTTTCATTTTTTTTTACTATATAGAGCGTCTTTGAAAAAAATACACTTTTACTTTTAGCGACAAAATATCAATTAATCGCATAATTTATGATTGATATTGCAGAAATTACAGCTGTTTCTGATCTTAGGATATTTTCATTGATTTTAATGGGTTGAACACCATTAAATTTGAGAATCTCCCCCCTCTCCTCTTCAGAAAAATCTCCCTCAGGTCCTATGATTACACACTTAGGCTTAGTAGTTAACTTTTTAAGATTAATCTTTGTATTAGCAGTATTGAGATCAGTAAATAATAAATCCATATCATTCTTAAGAAAATTTTTTAATTTCTGAGGTGCCTCAATTATTGGGACTGTTATTCTGTTTGATTGTTCTGCCGCTTCTATAATTACCTTTTTCAATCTCTCGTTATTAATCTTTCTGACAATCGTTCTATCGAAAATAATTGGTAAAAACTTAGTCACACCAAGCTCTGTTGCTTTTTGGATCATGAAATTAAAGTAATTTGATTTAATTGGTGAAAAAGCCAACCAAAGCTCTTTGGTATTTTCTTTATGTCTTAATCGCTTTGTAATACTAAACTCAACTATATTTTTAGAAATATTCAAAATTTTAGCCTCCCATTCTCCA
This sequence comes from uncultured Pelagibacteraceae bacterium, assembly GCA_902522915.1. Taxonomy (GTDB): domain Bacteria; phylum Pseudomonadota; class Alphaproteobacteria; order Pelagibacterales; family Pelagibacteraceae; genus Pelagibacter. The sequence continues at coordinate 5,391 of CABYXQ010000005.1, forward strand.
CTGCTGTTAAATAAAGAAAAAACCTCATTCTCTTTAACCCTCATGACTTTTGAAATATAGTGAGATTGTGATTTATCTAGATTGTCGGTTAAATTAAGGGATAAACTTTTTGCAAAAAATAATCTAATGTTGCTCATATTGATAAGTTAGTTTATGAAAAATATTAAAGCAATAATTTTTGATGCATATGGCACTTTGTTTGATGTCAATTCTGCTGCTGAAAAGTGTAAACATAAAATTGGAGATAAATGGGAGCCTTTTGCAAATTATTGGCGCACTACACAATTAGAATACACTTGGCTAAGAAGTTTAATGGGAAGACATAAGGATTTTTGGGGAGTTACAGAAGATAGTTTAGATAAATCAATGAAAGCTTTTAGTTTAGATCCTTCAATGAGAAATGAATTATTAAATTTATATAAAGTTCTATCACCATTTAAAGAAGTGCCAGAGGTTTTAAGAACCCTTTCAGAAAAAAAATTTAAGTTAGCTATTCTTTCCAATGGGACCCCATCTCTTCTAAACGAATTGGTTAAAAGTAATAACTTAAATAATATTTTTGATGACTTATTTTCAGTTGAACAAGTTGGAGTTTATAAACCAGACTCAAAAGTTTATGATATACCAATTAAAAAATATCAAATACAAAAAGATGAGGTCGTTTTTTTAAGTGCTAATACTTGGGATGTATCTGGGGGTGGAAATTATGGCTACAAAGCTATATGGGTAAATAGAAATAATAATATCTTTGACAATTTAGATTATGAACCTAATTTTGAAATTAAAGATTTGTATGGATTATTAAGTAAAATTTAATATATAATTAATTATTTATGACAAAAATTTTAGACCTAATAGGAAGAATTTTTATCTCAGTAGTTTTTTTGTTAAGTGGATTTAATAAGATAGGAAATTACGAAGGAACAGTTGGTTGGATGGAAAGCTTTGATCTTCCAGGTTTTTTAATAATCCCAGCAATTATTTTAGAAATTGTTGCACCAATATTAGTCATTATCGGCTATCAAACTAGAATTGCTGCTGGAACTTTAAGTTTATTTTGTATAGGTACAGCTATTATCTTTCACACAGATTTTTCAGATCAAATGCAATTAATTGCTTTTATGAAAAATTTTGCTTTAGCAGGTGGTTTTTTATTCTTAGTGATAAACGGCGCCAAAGGTTACTGTTTAGATAAAAAATAATATTGAATTATTAAGTGCAATTACTATTTAGGCTATATGAATAAAATCGAGATAAGTAAAATTATTGAACCCACTCCAGCTTCAGATGGTGCAGGAGTTAAATTAAAGAGAAGTATTGGTGTTGAACCAAATTATTTTGATCCTTTTTTAATGCTAGATGAATTTGGATCAGAAAATAGTGAAGATTACATTGCAGGTTTTCCTCCCCACCCTCATAGGGGAATAGAAACAGTAACTTATATGTTGGCTGGTGAATTTGAACATAAAGATAGTACTGGTGGTGAAGGAAGAATGACTGCTGGAGATGTTCAATGGATGAAGACGGGAAGTGGAATAATTCATTCCGAAATGCCCACAATGAAAGACGGTAAACTTCACGGTTTTCAATTATGGATAAATATGCCAGCTAAACTAAAGATGAGTAAGCCTGAATATATTTATATTGATGCAGATAAAATGAGTTTTCATAAAGATGATGACAAGCAGGTTAAGGTAATAGCTGGAAAGTTTGGGAAAGCTGAAGGCCCCGTCAAAGGTCATAATGTTGAACCAGTTTATTTTGATGTCGAGTTAAAAAAAGACAAAAAGTTTGATTTTAAATTATCATCAACTCATAATACTTTTGTTTATTTAATTAATGGTGAGATAGAAATTGGAAATGAAAAACACGACCAATTAATAGACAGTACTTTAATATTACTCACTAGAGGTGAAGATTTAAGTATTAAAGCTAGATCAAATGCTAAGTTCTTAGTTATTTCGGGCAAACCAATTAATGAAGAAATTGCTAGAGGTGGGCCATTTGTAATGAATACAAAAGCAGAAATCTTGCAAGCAGTTCAAGATTATCATAATGATACATTTGTAAAATAAATTATGAAAGCAGTAGAAATTAATAAAATTGGTGGACCTGAAGTTTTAGAAATTAAAGATATTAATTTAGATAAACCAAGCCCTGACCAAGTAACTATCGAACATAAAGCAATTGGTCTTAATTATATTGACACTTACCATAGATCAGGACTGTACCCATTAAAGCTACCAATTGGTTTGGGGTTAGAAGGTGCTGGGATTATTACTGAAGTTGGAGAGGAAGTAAAAGACTTTAAGGTTGGTGATAAAATTTCTTATGCTGGAATTCCTCTGGGCTCTTATTCTTCACATAGAAATTATCCAACAAAAAATCTTGTAAAAGTACCAGATAGTATTGATCTCGAAATAGCAGCAACATTAATGACAAAAGGTCTAACAACTTTTTATCTATTGCATAAAACTTTTCCAGTAAAATCAGATCAAATAATTTTATTCCATGCAGCAGCTGGTGGTGTTGGTCAGATTTTTGGCCAATGGGCTAAAAGCTTAGGATGTACAACAATAGGAACTGTTGGATCGGATGAAAAAGTAAACATAGCTAAAGAAAATGGTTACGACCATGTAATTAATTACAATAAAGAAAGTTTTGCGAAAAAAGTTTTAGAGATCACAAATGGAAAAGGTGTTCCAGTTGTTTATGATGGTGTTGGTAAAGATACATTAGACGGATCTATCGAATGTTTAGCGATCAGGGGTATGATGGTGTCATTTGGGAACGCATCAGGACCATTATCTGAGATTAATGTTCCTAAAGTTATTCAGCCAAAAGGGCTTTATCTTGTTAGACCTTCTATGCAACAATATCTTTCAACTAGAGAAGAATTAAACGAAGCGTCAAAAATTATGTTTGAAAAAATAATTTCAGGTAAAGTGAAAATAAAAATATTCAAAAAATATAATTTATATGAAGTGGTTCAGGCTCATCGAGATTTAGAGGCAAGAAAAATTTTAGGCCCAGCTGTTATAATTCCTTAATCAACTTTTACGTCCATATCAGACATATGAAGCTTTAATGCGTTGGTTGAAATATGGATTTCCCTTATAAAGAAAAGAATTGAAATAATCATAGATAAGCAGCATGATCCAAAAATTAATCTAGCAATCAAAATTTCATTTAAATAAAGACCAAACACTGTCAACATGTTAAATAAAAAACCAAATGCAGCAAACATGATTGTCCATCTTAGAAGAGTAATCCTTCCACTTAAATTAATAAACTGTTTTTTCCATTCATTAGGAACATGATTTTCGTAAACATGCTCATCATGAAGTTCTCTAATTAGTATACTTAAAGAATGAAACCTGTTGCTATAAACGCTCATTAGCAAAGGAATTGCCGGAAACATTAATGCTGTTACAGTATAATCTATATTCATACGAATCAGTTTGATTATCATTGTTGCCTTTGTTATTTACAAGTAATTTTTTATGAACCAACTAAATTTATTTATAGAACTTACTAGAATTAAAAGACCCATTGGTTATATGCTGCTTTTTTGGCCTTGTTCATGGGGATTAACTATTGGGTTTGATTTCTCAAAAGAATTAAAGATTTATTTTTTTTATTTACTTTTATTTTTACTAGGATCTATTTTAATGAGATCAGCAGGTTGCATAGTTAACGATATTGTAGATAGAAAATTTGATAAAAAAGTTTTTAGAACAAAAGATAGACCAATTGCTTCGGGAAATGTAACTGTTCAGCAAGGTCTGTTATATGTTGTAATTCTTTGCTTATTGGCATTTTTTATTTTAATAAACTTCAATTATATTACAATTTTTTTAGCCTTAGGGTCGATGCCATTAGCATTTACATATCCATTTATGAAAAGGTTTACGTATTGGCCACAATTATTTTTGGGCATAACATTTAATTATGGCTTAATACTTGGTTGGTTTTCAACAGATAATGAAATAAGTATTGTTCCATTAATTTTTTATTTGGGCGCCATATTTTGGACATTAGGATACGACACTATATATGGGTTTCAAGATATTAAAGATGATGAAATAATTGGATTAAAATCAACTTCTATAAAATTTAAAAATAATCCATATAAATTTCTTAAATTATGCTACATAGTTTTTTTAACAAATCTTTTAATTGTTGGTTTTCTATTAGAACTAAACAAATTATATTATTTACTATTTATTTTAATTTTTTTGCAATTGTTTTATTTTCAACTTAAAAAGCTTGATGTTAAAGTTCCGAAAAAATGTTTAGATGTATTTAAGTCTAATAATTTTTTAGGGTTATTGGTACTTTTGAGCTTAATAATTGGTAAAATTTAAATAATGACTAATATTCAAATATTAAGAAGACTTTATAAAAGTTATACTAAGAAATATTTAAAAAAAATTCTTATATCAGTCTTTTTTACAGTTTTATTAGCTGCAAGTACTTCTTCAGTAGCTTATTTACTTGATCCAGCTATTAAGCAACTTTTTATTGAAAAGAAAAAATCTTTAATCCTTATTATTCCAGCTTTAATTATTTTAGCATTTGCCGTTAAAGGAGTATCTTTATATCTTGCTAAGGTTATTATGATAAGTGTAGCAGCAGATGTTACTAGAGATATACAAGTTGATATATTTTCTTCATTAATAAAAGCAGACACTAAAATAGTAGATAAAAAGCATTCTGGATCATTTATAGCGAATCTCACTAATGATGTAACTATGATTACCAATCTAGTTAGTACAGTAATTTTAAATATATTTAAAGATAGTCTTACTTTAATAGGCTTATTATCAGTTATGTTTTATCAAAATTGGCAATTATCATTACTAGCTATAATTATGATACCAATTGCTAGTATAGCTGCAAAATCACTTGGAAAAAGAATAGGAAAAGTAACTCTAAAACAAATGGATAGTGCTGCAATTTTGAGCTCATATCTCATTGAAATTTTTAAAAATCATAAACTTACTAAAATATTCCAAAAAGAAATTTATGAAAACAAAAGAGCAAGCGAGTATATTAATTCTTTAAAAGAAAACTCAAAAAAAATAGCTATAATTTTTGTGAGAGCATCACCAATTATGGAATTTCTAACAGGAATTATGATTGCAGTTTTAATTTATTTTTCTGCACAACTTATTTCAAAAAACGAACTTGAGATAAGTAATTTTTTTTCTTTTCTTGCAGCTATGATGTTAGCTTACCAACCTGTTAGGTCGCTAGCGACAATTAATATGGCAATTCAACAAGGATTAAATGGTGCAAAAAGAGTTCTTCCTATTATCGATGATGTCCCTGAAATTCAAGATAGTAAAAATTCTAAGGAATTGAATGTAAAAATTGGTGAGATTAATTTTGAAAATGTAAATTTTGAATATAATAAAAGTGAAACTCAAATTATAAATTCTATAAACTTAAAAATGACTGGTCAAAAAATGACGGCTTTAGTCGGTCCTAGTGGAGCTGGAAAATCAACTATTTTAAATCTTATTCCTCGATTTTATGACATAAATACAGGGGATATTAAAATTGATAATCAATCAATTTATGACACTAAAATTTATTCATTGAGAAAAAATATTTCTCTAGTAAGTCAAGATACAACACTATTTGATGATACAATTTTTAATAATATCGCTTATGCAGACCTTGATGCATCGAAAGAAGACATAGAAGAAGCTTCAAAATTTTCATTTTCAAATGAATTTATAGAAAAATTACCCAATAAGTATGATACTTTAATTGGTGAAAATGGCCTTAGGCTTTCAGGAGGAGAAAAACAACGATTGTCAATTGCAAGAGCAATACTCAAAAAAAGTCCTATAATCTTATTAGATGAAGCAACTTCATCTTTAGATGCTGAAACAGAAAATAAAATTCAACAAGCAATAACATTTTTAACAAAAGGAAGAACATCAATTGTCATCGCACATAGACTTTCAACAGTGCTTAATGCAGATAAAATTTATGTAATAGATAATGGTAAAGTTGTTGGAGAAGGAAAACACGACGAACTATTAATTTCATCACAATTATATAAGAACTTTTATGAAAAACAAATTCAAAAATAAATATGTTTTTTCTGTATCAAATTACTTTAACACTCATAGTTTTAATATCACCAATTATAATTATAATTAGAATTATTAAAAATAAAGAGGATAAAAATAGATTTTTAGAAAAATTTTCTTTTTTTTCAAAAAAAAGAGGTTTTGGTAAATTAATATGGTTTCATGGCGCAAGCGTAGGAGAAATATTAAGTATTATTCCAATAATAGAAAAATATGAAAAGAAAGAATCAATAAATAAAATTTTAATAACCTCTAGTACTTTAAGCTCATCAAAAGTATTAAAAAAATTTAAATTTAAAAAAACGATACATCAGTTTTATCCAATAGATCATATTTTTTTTACAAACAAATTTTTAAATTATTGGAAACCAGACTTAGCAATATTTATTGAGTCGGAAATTTGGCCATGCATGTTTAGAAAATTAAAAGAAAATAAAATTCCATTAGTTTTATTAAATGCAAGAATAACTAAAAAAACATTTAATAGATGGATGATGATTAAAAATTTTACCAAGTCAACTTTTAGCAAAATTACAGTTGCTTATCCACAAAATATTGAAACTAAAAGATTCTTAAAAAAACTTAAAATTAATAAAATAAATCTCATTGGTAATTTAAAATTTGCAGAAAATGATTACGAAAGGTTAAATTCAATTAATGAAAATTTAAAATTTCAATTTAATAAAAAGAAAATTTGGATTGCATCAAGTACACATGCAAATGAAGAAATTTTTTGTGCAAAAACACATATAGAACTTAAAAAAAAGTATAAAAACTTAATAACTATTATAATTCCAAGACATGTTCATAGAGTTAAAGAAATAATTTCTCAAATAAACAATCTAGGACTAAAAGTAGTAAGTCATAGCTCTAATTTTAAAAGTATTAAAAATGTTGATATTTATATTGTGGATACATTTGGTGAAACAAAAAAATTTTATAAAATTGGGTCCTCTGTATTTTTAGGAGGATCTATTATAAAAAGGGGTGGACAAAATCCATTAGAAGCTGCTCGGTATGGCGCAAAAATTTTTCATGGGCCTAACGTTGATAATTTTAGAGATGTGTACAAACTACTTGAATTATTAAAAATTTCTAAAAAAATAACTTCTCCAAAAAAACTTGCTTCTTTAATTTATTTCAAGAAAAAAAAGATTGCTGTTAAAAAGGTTAAGAAAATTGGAGAAAGAATTTTAAAGAAAACTATAAAGGAAATAGATAATTTAATTATTAATGAATTTAAAAAAACCTAAATTTTGGGACTACAAAAAACCAAGTGTATACTCATATTTATTATTACCATTTGCATATTTGCTTAAAATTTCAAGCATATTCAAGAAAAGACAAAAATATCTAAATTCAAAAATCAAAATTATCTGCGTCGGAAATATTTATGTTGGTGGAACTGGCAAAACCTCTTTGTGTATAAAAATTAATGAAATTTTAAAGAAACAAAAAATCAAATCATGTTTTATAAAAAAATATTACCCAGATCAAATAGATGAACAAGAACTTTTGAAAAATAAAGATAAACTTTTTTTAAATTCAAAAAGAATAGATGCAATCAACCAAGCTGAAACTGAAGGATATGAGGTTGCAATTTTAGATGATGGTTTACAAGATACTTCAATAAATTATGATATAAGCTTTGTCTGCTTTAATAACTTAAACTGGATTGGTAATGGATTGACGATTCCTGCAGGTCCACTAAGAGAGAGTATAAACAATTTAGTAAAATTTGAACATATATTCTTAAATGGAAACTTAGAAAATTTAGATGTTATAAAAAAATACGTATTAAAAATTAATCCAAAAATTAATATACATATCGGCAAATATGTTCCTTCAAACCTTAAAGAATTTGATTATCAAGATAAATATTTAGTTTTTTCAGGGATAGGAAATCACAAAACTTTTATATCAATGATCAAAAATTGTGGATTAAACATTATCAAGGATATAGAATTTCCAGACCATTATAATTATACTGATGAAGATATTAATAAAATTTTAAATCAATCAAATGCCATGAATGCAAAAATAATAACTACTGAAAAAGATTATCATAGATTGAAAAATAAAAAAATTGATAACATTAAAATTATAAAATCTGAACTTAGGATAATTGATGAGAAAAAACTTGCTAATATAATTATGAAAAAATATGAAACTAATTAAATACTTTTTCCAATTTTTGTTTGTAATTATCTTCTTTTTTTTTTTTAAAATACTGGGTTTCAAGTTGTCTTCAGCTTTAGGGGGTAGATTATTCGAAATAATAGGACCTTTATTTAGGTCAAAAAATTTAATTCACACAAATATAAAAAAAGCTTTTCCAAATATTAGTACTGCAAATTTAAATAAAATGACAAAGTTAATGTGGAATAACTATGGGAGAGTTTTTGCAGAATATATTTTTATTAAAGATTTTAGAAGTGGCAAGCTCAACTCTAAAATTAAAATAGAAGGTCAAGAAATATTAGATGAAATAACAAAATTTAATAAGCAAGTCATTTTTATTTCAGGCCATTTTGCTAATTTTGAATTAATGGCAATGCATTTAGAGAAAGCTGGAATAAACTTATCTGCAATATATAGACCCTTAAATAATATATTTTTGAATAAAATAATGGAGCGAATAAGAAAAAAATATATATGTAAAAATCAAATTAAAAAAGGTATTGGCGGTATGAAAAAACTTATTAATTTGATGAATAACAATGCGTCAACAGCACTTATGATTGATCAGAGAGTCACGGAAGGTATTAAATCTGCTTTTTTTAAAAAAGAAGCTTCAACAACTACAGTGCCTGCACAGTTAATTAAGAAATTTAAGATACCAGTTGTGCCTGTCTTTATAGAAAGAATTGATGACACTAACTTCAAATTAACAATTGACCAGCCAATAAATTTTACAAATGAAATGTCTATAAAAGATATAACGGATAAATTGAATCAAGTTCTAGAAAAAATGATAATTAGAAAGCCAGAAGATTGGATTTGGTCACATAATCGCTGGAAATAACATTTTAAGCGTTATTAATTTTTTCTCTTTTTTGATTAGCTTCTTTATAGGAAAAATAAGCCTCCTGTAATTCTACATTCCAATAACTTAAATTTTCGATACTTATTTGCTTTCCGGATATGGCACATATAACATGGTCTCCTTCTTCTATGATTTGGAAGTTATTGGGTAAAAACTTTATTTTAGCTAATTTTTTATTCATTTATAGTTTATATACTTCTATATGAAAATTGGAATAATAGGAAGCGGTGGAAGAGAACATGCTATTTGTCAAATTTTAAAAAATTCAAATAAAGTAACCAAAATTTTTTGTTTTCCAGGAAATGCTGGGACAGCAAATATTGCAGAAAATATTAATTTAGATTTAAATGATTTTAAAAATATAAAACATTTTATATTAGAGAAAGAAATCGATTTAGTGGTAGTTGGACCAGAAAAACCTTTAGTTGATGGAATAGTAGATTATTTAGAAAAATTTAATATTAAAACATTTGGCCCAAATAAAATAGCCTCACAGTTAGAAGGGTCAAAAATTTTTACAAAAAAACTTTGTGAAAAACTTAATATACCAACTGCTAAATTTGGAATTTTTTATAATAAACTAGATGCAAAAAAATTTACAGAAACTATAAAGTTCCCTACTGTAATTAAAGCAGACAACTTAGCTTCAGGAAAAGGAGTTTATATTTGCAATAATATAAAGGAAACTGATGTTGCTATTGATGAAATTTTTGATGGAAAATTTGGTGATGCTGAAAATTTACTAATTGAAGAATTTCTAGAAGGTGAAGAAATGAGTTACTTTATTATTAGTGATGGTAAAAATATTAAAAGCTTTGAAACGGCTCAGGATCATAAAAGAGTTTTAGAGGGAGATAAGGGTAAAAACACAGGGGGCATGGGTGCTTATTCTCCATCAAGACTTATCACAGAAGAATTAGAAAAAAAAATATTAAATAAAATTATTAAACCAACATTAGATGGAATAAAAAATCTTAAAACACACTATAAGGGGTTTTTATATGCTGGCTTAATGATTATTGATAATGAACCTTTTTTAATTGAATATAATGTTAGAATGGGAGATCCAGAGTGTCAAACAATACTTCCAAAGCTTAAAACAGATTTATTTGAAATATTTATGGCTTGTTGTGATCAAAAATTAAATGAAATTAATATTGAGTGGTCTAATAAAAAAAGTTTGTGCATAGTATTATGTTCAAAAGGTTATCCAAATACCTTTGAAAAAAATGTAGAAATTAAAAACTTAGATAAAATTAATCTCAATAGTGATAATTATTTATTTCATGCTGGGACTTCAGAAAAGAATAAAAAGATATACGCTGTTGGTGGAAGAGTATTGAATTTCGTTTCTCTTTCAGATGATTTTAAAAATTCTAAAAATAATATTAAAAAAAGTCTTGATAAATTAAATTGGGATGGTGGTTTTTATAGAAAAGATATTGGCTATAAAGTAATAAAATAATGCGAATAATATCTGGAGATTTCAAAGGAAAAAAAATTTTAGAACCGAAAGATATTAGTACAAGACCATTAAAAGATTTAACAAAAGAGTCTATTTTCAATATACTTAATCATTCTAATAAGATTAAAACAAATCTAAAGATATCAAATGTTTTAGATTTATTTTCTGGAGTTGGTTCATTTGGTTTAGAATGTTTATCAAGAGGTGTAAAATATGTGACTTTTGTTGAAAATTATCATGGTGTTTTACCAATATTAAAAGAAAATTTATTAAGATTAAAATCTTTGGAGAACTATGAAATTATTAAAAGAGATATAAATGCTGACAATTTTTTTTTTGAACTAAATAGAAAGTTTGACATCATATTTCTAGATCCACCTTATAAAGATAAAAATATAAAAAATATATTAGAAAATATAAATGACAAACAGATTTTAAATAAAAATGGAGTCATAATTATACATAGACATAAGAACGCAAAAGATTTGTTGCCAGAAAATTTCAAAATAATTGAAGAAAAAAAATACGGTTTATCAAAGATAATTTTTTTAAATTAACAAATTTTTTGTTTCATTTTTAATCAATTCAACTGCAGGCTGATCATAAGGATTTAAATTTAGTGCTTGGCCAATTAAAATCGTCTCTAGCATAAAAAAACAAAATAATGCTCCTAAACTTTTTTCATCTCTTCGATTGACTTCAAAACTTCGAAAAGGAATATTTTTTTTTATAAAAATATTTTCAGTGGCTTTTTTTTGAGCAAATGTAATCTTTCCTAAACTTTTATTTTTAAGATAATCTAAAGATGATGTTATAAAATTATTATTAAGTTTTTCAGATTTTTTCTCATTTACGTAAAAAAATGTAAAAAAATTATTTTTAAAACCGTCAAGATACAATTGCATAACACTGTGATTATCTCTAGGCATATTTGAGAGAATTGGTAAAAGACCCTTTTTTTTCTTTCCTAAACTTTCTGCAACTAACTGTTGGTACCATTTAAATAAATTTTCAGATTTTTCATCGTAATTAATTATTACTGAATTAAATTTTTTTTTTTTTTGAAAATGAAGTATTGCACCCACATTTTTAATTAAAGCATTAAAAAATATTTTGTTTTTAATCAAGGAATTTAAATTTTTAAATTTACTAGAACGTAATCCCATTAACTCTGCTGGTAACATTCCTACTTCAGACAAAACTGAATATCTTCCTCCAATAAAATTATTGTGATGAATTATGTCAGCTTTTAATTTTTCTGCCAAAAGATAGAGATAGCTATCTTTTTTTTCTGTAATAAAAATATTATTATCTTTTTTTTTAACAAAAATATTTGTGTTAATAATGGTTTCAATAGTATTACCAGATTTAGAAATAACTAAATTTGTAAAATTAGTTTTTTTGTCGATTTTTTTACTAGCTTGTAAATTGTCAATAAATAAAAAATTTTTTTTTATTTTATTTTTTAAAAAATCATAAATTGCATGTGCTCCTAAAGAGGATCCACCCATTCCAATAATTCTATAATTTGAAGATTTTTTATATTTATTTAATTTTTTTTTATTAAAATTAGCTTTATAGCTTTTGTCAAAAGATTTAATTACTTGATTTTTTTCTTTAATCAAAAAATTAAGTTTTTTTTTTAAAAATGAAGTTTTTGAATTTACTTTAAAGTTTGTAAAATTAATTCCAGAGGTTAACATTAATTATTTTTAATTTTATTAAGCAAAAGCTCTTCAAAAGTTGATCTGTTATTTGTTGAGTTATCTGAGTTTGAAGAGTTGTTGTCTGACCTTGTAATTAATTTTTTTATTTCATCATTTTGATTATTCTCTAATATGCTTTCTGATTTGGGAATGGGTAGCTCATTAAAGTTTGGTGGCATTAAAAGAGGCGATTTTTTTTCAACCAAAAATTCATCGCTATTATCTTTTTTTTGCATTGAAAATCCTTCTTTAACAGTGCCACATGAGGCAAGTAAGAGAAGCATTAAATTAAATATTAAAAAAATTCTAATTTTTTTCATAATCATTATTTTTATTATTATCAATTAATTCTAATAAAATCATAAAAATTACACCTAGAGTTATAAAAATGTCAGCTATATTAAACACAAACCAATGAAATTCTCCAATGTGAAAATCTATAAAATCTGGAACTGCTCTATAAAAAACTCGATCATATAAATTTCCAATTGCTCCTCCTAAAATCATGATTAATGAATATTTTTTAAGACCAATATTTTTAATTACCATTATAAGTATAACTAGAATTACAACTGAAATAATAATTGTTAAAAAATTATATAAATCTGTTCTATTAAAAGAAAGTAAACCAAATGCAATTCCTTCATTCCACATCAAATCAATATTTAAGTATTTTGATTGAAATATTGCTGAGTCGTAATATTTTTTGTTTAAATAAATTATGTAAATCTTCGATATCCTATCAAAGCTGAAAATTAAAAATATAAATATTAAGTTAATAACAAAATTTTTTTTAAAATAATTTAAAATCATTGAGGGTGTCTAATGCAAGGACCTTCATTTATTTTCCAACATACTGGACACTTAGATCCTTTAGCTTTAAAAGTTTTTACATTTAACTCTGCATTTTTTTCGTAAGAAATTTCTGCTTTAGACGTGATGCACAGTTCTGCAAAATCTATATCTTTTGTGGCTTCTAAAAATTTATTATCTAATTTAATTTCTAACTCTGCTTCTAAACTTGATCCAATTTCTTTGCTAGCTCTTTTTTCCTCAATACTAATATTACAAATATTTCTAATTTTAATTAGCTCTAACCACTTTTCATTTAATTTAGGATTATAAAAATTTTGAGGGAAATTTATAAATTTTTCAAGATGAACACTTTTTTTACTGTCAAACAATAATCTATAAATTTCCTCAGTTGTGAAAGAAAGTATTGGAGCAAACCATTTTAATAATGAATTTAAAATTATATTCAGTAAAATAATTGTTGATTTTCTTTTTTTGGAGTTTATTGGATCGCAATACAAAGTATCTTTTCTTATGTCGAAATAGAATGCTGACAAATCTACAGTACAAAAATTTAATAATTCTTTATAAAGATTATGAAAATCATAATTCTTAAAATACTTTTCAAAATTATGATTTAGCGAATAAATTTTATGTAACATAAAAAGTTCTAATTCGGGTAAATCTTTTAAATTTACTTTATTTAAATTAATTTCTTCAAATCTATCGTTTATATTTCCAAGCAAATATCTAAAAGTATTTCTAATTTTTCGATATGACTCAGCGTGCTGATCAAGTATAGAATAATCTATTCTTAGATCTTCTGCATAATTTGATGATGCAACCCAAATCCTTAAAATATCTGCTCCATATTTTTTTAAAATATCCTCAGGCGCAATGACATTGCCCAATGATTTTGACATTTTTAATCCTTTTCCATCAACAACAAACCCATGAGATAAAATTGAGTCAAAAGGAGCTCTACCTCTAGTTCCACATGACTCTAAAAGCGATGAATGAAACCAGCCTCTATGTTGGTCAGATCCTTCTAAGTACATTGAAGCGGGCCACTTTAAATCATTTCTCTTTTCTAAAACAAACGAATGCGTTGAACCGCTATCAAACCAAACTTCAACAATATCAGTCATTTTTTCATAATCTGCAGCCTTATATTTGCTTCCTAAAAACCGTTGAGGATTATCAGAGAACCAACAATCTGATCCTTCCATCTCATATATGTTTGCTATATTTTCATTAACTTCATCATCTACTAAAATTTCTTTCGTTGCTTTGTTAATAAATATTGGAAGAGGAACACCCCAAACCCTTTGTCTTGATACACACCAGTCAGGTCTAGTTTCTATCATAGACTTTAATCTTTCTTTTCCTTTGCTTGGATAAAAAGTGGTTTCATCTATTGCTTTCAATGCTTTATCTCTCAACTCATGACTTTCCATTGATATAAACCATTGAGGTGTTGCTCTATGCACAAGTGGAGCTTTAGATCTCCATGAATGTGGATAAGAATGAATTAGTTCACCATTAAATAATAATTTCTTTTGTTCTTTAAGTTTCTCAATAACTATCGGATTAGCTTTAAAGATATGAATGCCATCAAATAATTTAACATTTTTTGTATATTTTCCATCATCATCAACTGTCTCAATAGCCTTAATTCCATTGTTTAAACATAAATTAAAATCATCTGGTCCATGACTTGGTGCACAATGTACTATACCAGTTCCTTGTTCTGTCGTAACAAACCTTGCTTGAAGCATTGGGATATCATAATCAAAACCTAAATCTAAAAATGGGTGATAACAAATTGTATCTTTTAACTCTTTACCTTTAAATTTTTTAATTTCTTTAAAGTTTTTAATTGAACATTCTTGAACAACAGAATTTAATAATGCTTGAGCTATTACTATTTTTTTATTTTTAAAATCACCATCATTATCTATTTGAATTAGTATATAATCTAAACCTTCATTATAAGCTAAAGCTTTATTTGCTGGTATTGTCCAAGGAGTAGTTGTCCATATTATAATTTCACTACCTGCAAGCTCCTTAATATTTGAAAACTTAACTGGAAATGAGGTATAAATGGTATCTGACTTGTGATCATGATATTCAACTTCTGCATCTGCAAGGGCAGTTTTTTCAACTGTTGACCATAGCACTGGTTTAAAACCTTTATATAAACTTCCTTCTTTTAAAAATTTACCAAGCTCTCGAACAATTTGTGCTTCTGCATCAAAACTCATTGTAGAATAATAATTTTCCCAATCTCCAACAACTCCTAATCTTTTAAATTGACTTTTATGAACTTCAATCCATTTTTCAGCAAAGGATCTACACTCTTTTCTGAACTCTACTATTGGTACTTCATTTTTATTTTTTTTATTTTTTTTATATTGCTCTTCTATCTTCCATTCAATAGGAAGGCCATGACAATCCCAACCGGGCACATAAATAGAATCTTTTCCATCCATTTGATGAAACTTTACAATTATATCTTTTAAAATTTTATTAAGTGCGGTACCCATATGAATATTACCATTTGCATATGGGGGTCCATCATGAAGCACAAATTTTTCTTTGCCTTTGCTAGATCTTCTTAATTCCTTATAAAGATCAATTTTTTTCCAAAATTCTAATATTTCTGGCTCTCTTACTGGTAAATTAGCTTTCATAGAAAAAGCAGTTTTTGGGAGATTTATTTGTGACTTACTCATTTTGTTTTTTTTGCAATATTCAAATCAATTTTGATCTGGCTTCTTAACTGACTTATATTATTAAATTTTCTCTCTTTTCTTATAAATTTTAAAAACTCAACTGATAAATACTTATTATAAAGATTGCCAGAAAAATTAAATAAATGGACCTCTAATAAGATTTTTTTTTGGTTAAATGTAGGTCTATAACCAAGATTAGCGATACCTTTAATATATCTATAATTATTTTTTCTCAAAACTTTAACGGCATAAACACCTGGCTTGGCTAGTACATAATCTTTAATATCTATGTTACATGTAGGGAACCCCATTTTCTTTCCTACTTGTCTTCCTTTTTGCACAATCCCCTCTACACACCATTTTCTATTTAAGAGTTTATTCGCTTTATTCAAAAATCCTTTTTCTAAAAGATTTCTAATTAATGTTGATGATACAATTTTATGACTTTTTATAAGTGGTTTGGGTTTAATAACTTTATAATTATAACTTTCTTCATAACTAATTAATAATTTTACGTCGCCTTCTCTCTTATTTCCAAATCTAAAATTATTACTTACAAATATAAATCTAGCGTTTAACTTGTTATATAAAACTTGTTTAATAAAAATAGATGATTTAATTTTAGAAAAAATTTTATCGAATTTTTTAGTTATAATAAAGTCTACTCCTAATTTTTTTAATAAATTTATTTTTTGACTTCTACTTGATAGTCTAAAATTATTTAATGATTTATTAAAAAACATTTTTGGCATAGGATCAAAACCTACAACTCCAATCTTAAGCTTATATTTTTTTTTATATTTTTTTGCTAAATTAAATAATTTTTGGTGACCTAGATGAACTCCATCAAAGTTACCAATTAATATGATTGATCTTTTATGTTTTTTATTAATATCAAAATTCTTATATAACTTTACCATTTTAAATCTGTCTGTATATAATTAACAACTGACTCATATTCTTTTGAGACTTCTTTTATTCCTTTAGCTTTTATTTCATTGGCATGGACTCCATTTGAAATTAACAACGAGTCATAATTTAAAAGGTTTGCACCTCTAATATCAGTATTTAAATTATCTCCAATAGATAAGATTTTTTTGTCAATATTATCAATTGATTGATTATACACTTCGGGATAGGGTTTTCCAAAGTAAATAACTTCCCCTCCCATTTTTTCAAAAACCATTGCTACTGATCCTGCACATAATTCTCTTACATTTCCACGATCAACAATTAAATCAGGATTAGTACAAATCATTTTTTTATTTATATATTTTTCAAATAATTTTTTGTAATAATTTAAATTTGTATCATAATTATCAAAAAGACCTGTACATAATAAATATTGAGAATTTTCTAAATCTTCACATTGATTTTTTTTAAAATCATTAAATAAATCAAAATCTCGGGGTGGCCCAATATGAAAAAATTTTTCTGAATTTAAAAATTTCTTAAGATAATTTAATGATGCCTGACCTGAAGTAAAAACATGATCTGTAATTTGTTCATTCATGCCCATATTCTTTAAAAATACTTTTACTGTTTCATTAGGTCTTGGCGCATTTGTTAAAAGGACAAAATTCTTATTCATCTTAATTAGTTCGTTAAGAGCTATAATGGCTTTATCATGAAGTTTTATTCCATTATGGATCACTCCCCATAAATCTATATAAAATAAATCATAATTATCAGCAATTGACCGTAAGCCCTCATTATCTAAATTTTTAGTCATAATTTAAGGTATAAACTATAAAATTCACAAATTCCTAGGATTTTTAGCAACTAATTGCTTATCTTATCTTGAAATAGACGTGACAATATCTATATGAAGCTCATATTTATAAAGGAGAATTTATGAAATTTAAACCGTTACATGACAGAGTTTTAATCGAAGTTTTAGATAGTAGTGAAAAAACTGCTGGTGGAATTATAATCCCAGACTCAGCCCAAGAAAAACCTCAAGAAGGCAAAGTGGTTGCTATTGGTGGTGGTGCAAAAACAGAAGATGGAAAATTAATTCCAATGGATGTTAAAGTTGGCGATAAAGTTTTATTTGGTAAATGGTCAGGAACTGAAGTCAAAATTAATGGAAAAGAATACAGCATAATGAAAGAGTCAGACATTATGGGTATTTCGGGTAAATAATTTAATTTAAAGGAGAAAGCAAAATGGCAAAAATAATTAAATTTGACGCTGAAGCAAGAGCGGCAATGATAAGAGGTGTTAATATCTTAGCTGATACCGTTAAAGTTACTTTGGGTCCAAAAGGTAGAAACGTTGTAATGGATAAATCTTACGGAGCGCCAAGAATAACAAAAGATGGTGTATCTGTTGCTAAAGAGATTGACCTTGAAGACAAATTTGAAAATATGGGTGCACAAATGGTTAAAGAGGTTGCTAGCAAAACAAATGAGGAAGCCGGTGATGGTACAACTACTGCAACTATATTAGCTCAAGCTATAGTTAAAGAAGGCATTAAATACGTAACTGCAGGAATGAACCCAATGGATGTTAAAAGAGGGATTGATGCAGCTGTAGAAAATGTAAAAGAAAATTTAATATCATCTGCTAAAAAAGTAAAAGATAGTGATGAAATTGCTCAAGTTGGAACAATCTCTTCAAATGGTGATAAAGAAATTGGTGGTATGATTGCTAAAGCAATGCAAAAAGTTGGAAACGAAGGTGTAATTACTGTCGAAGAAGCAAAAGGAATTGATACTGAACTTGATGTTGTAGAGGGCATGCAATTTGATAGAGGATACCTATCTCCTTACTTTATAACTAATAGCGATAAAATGACAACCGAGTTAGAAAATCCTTTTATCTTACTTCATGAAACTAAGCTAACTAACCTTCAACCAATGGTACCTTTATTAGAAGCTGTAGTACAAGCTGGTAGACCATTAATGATAATCTCGGAAGACGTTGAGGGTGAAGCACTTGCTACACTAGTTGTAAATAAATTAAGAGGTGGTCTTAAAGTTGTTGCTGTTAAAGCTCCAGGTTTTGGAGATAGACGAAAAGCAATGCTTGAAGATATAGCTATATTAACTGGTGGCCAAGTAATTTCTGAAGACTTAGGAATTAAACTTGAAAATGTTAAACTTGAAGATCTTGGATCTTGTAAGAAGATTAAAGTTGATAAAGATAACAGCACAATTGTTAGTGGTAGTGGTAAAAAAGCTGATATCGAAGCTAGATGTGCATCAATCAAACAACAAGTTGAAGAGACAACTTCAGATTACGATAGAGAAAAACTTCAAGAAAGACTTGCTAAACTAGCAGGTGGTGTTGCTGTAATTAAAGTTGGAGGAGCAACAGAAGTTGAAGTTAAAGAAAGAAAAGATAGAGTTGAAGATGCTTTAAATGCAACTAGAGCTGCTGTTGAAGAAGGTATTGTAACAGGCGGTGGTTGTGCTCTTTTATATGCTGCACAGGATCTAGATAAAGTAAAAGCAAAGGGTGAAGACCAAAAAGCTGGTGTAGATCTTGTTAGAAGAGCATTAGAAGCTCCTATCAGACAAATTACAAAAAATGCTGGAGTAGATGGTTCAGTAGTTGTCGGTAAATTGTTAGAACAGAAGAAAAAAACACATGGTTACGATGCTCAAAGTGAAGAATATTGTGACATGTTTGCAAAAGGTATAATTGATCCAGTTAAAGTTGTAAGAACTGCTCTTCAGGATGCCGCTTCAATCTCTGGTCTATTAGTTACTACAGAAGCAATGATTGCTGACAAGCCAGAAGAAAAAGATGCTGCTGGTGGAATGCCTGGTGGTGGAATGCCTGGAGGCATGGGCGGCATGGGTGGTATGGGTGGAATGGGAATGTAATCCCATACTCACAAAAAGAAATTCAAAGGCCACCTTTTAGGTGGCCTTTTTTTTTGATTAGATGATAAATATCAAATAAATATTAATGATAAATATATTCTTAGGTTTAACTCCCTTTATTTTTATAACTCTAATAGGATTTCTTTTTGGACGTTTTAGAATATTAGATCTTAATCATGCAAAAGTTTTAAACTTATTTTTATTCTATATAGCTGTTCCAGCGCTGATAATAAAATTTATTGCAAAAAGTGAAATTAATCAAATAGATTTAACACAAATAACATCATACTTTTTAATGCAATTTATTTGTGGGACTTTTACATATTTTATTTTAACAAAATATTTTAAACGACCAATACCAGAGTCGATAATTTGGGTTCTTACTGTAGCATTATCAAATCATGTAACATTACTTCTTCCAATTACAAAACTTTATTTTAATGACTCTGTAGTTACACAAGTTGGAAGTATTATTTTAATGGATGGAATAATTTTACTATCAGTAATTACTTTTTTTTTAGAAGTTTCAACAAAGAAAAATATTAAATTGCTTGGATTTTTAAAAAATATTTTATTAAATCCAATGATTTTATCTGTATTGATTGGTTCTTTTATATTTTTAATTAATTTTGATATAAGTAATACTCCTGTTGATTATACTCTTTCTAAACTTACAGCCTGCGTGTCTCCTGTTGGTTTATTTGCGATAGGCATAATTTTATCATTTAATACCAAAAATATTATTAACAAATTGACCACCACAATTTCGATTTTAAAATTAGTTATTTCACCATTAATCTTAGTATTAGTTGGAATTTTATTATTTGATTTTAGCTCTCCAAAAGATTTCACTGGAGCACTATTTGTTAGTGTGGCCCCATGTGGTGTGAGCGCCGTTATGTTGTGTTCAGCCTACAATGTAAACCCAGAAAACATAACTAAAGCAATATTTATTACAACGTTTGCATCGATAGGAACAATTTTTTTTGCAATTCAATACTTAACTCTTTAAAATAAGAATATGTCAAAAAGATATAGTGGTAAATCATTTAAAGATTCAAGTGTTAGCAAAAAAGCTAAATTAAGCCTTAAAGAAAAAAGAAGATTAAAAAAAGAGAAATCTAAAAAATCCTAAGATTATCTTCTCTTTTTATTATATTTTTTAAAAGTAAAATTTTTAGGTCTATTGTTTCTATTTTTAAATTTTTTCTTACGTTTAAAACTAAAATTTTTTCTTTCTTCATCAATTGATAGATTTTCTATAGGTTTTTTTCCAAAATATTTAGGATTATTTGTATATCCATTTGGTCTTGTCTTTTTTTTACTAAAAAGGTTTTTCTTTTTTTTGAAAAGAAAGTCCTTTTTTTCATCAGTTTTTACAGGTTTGTCTAACTTTCTATTTCTAAAAGATTTTCTTTGATCCCTTAAATTTGATTTACCTTTAAAATCAAAGTTTTTTTTCTCATTATTCCTTAATGATCTATCTAATCTTCTTTTTCCAAATAATTTTTTTTTATTTTTTAAAACTTAATTTTTTTTCTTTTCTAATTTTACTTTTTTTATTGTTTATTCTTTTTCCTCTTCTTTTGTCTTTTATTTTCTTTCTCAAACTATTTGGTACAGATTTAAAATTGGGATCAATTAATTTATTTATTGAATTCCACATTGATCTATCTTCTGGTGTTAGAAAGGTTAGAGCCGATCCCTCTGACCCTGCTCTAGCAGTCCTTCCAATTCTGTGAATATAATCTTCTGGTACTTGTGGTAAGTCGTAATTTATAACATGTTGAATTAAAGGAATATCGAGACCTCTAGCGGCAACATCTGTTGCTATCAAGATTCTTTTTAGTCCTTTTCTAAAAGAATTTATAACTCGATCCCTTTTACTTTGACGTAAATCACCGTGAATTGCATCTACTGAGTGAGCTTCTTCTTTAAGTCTTTTAACCATTTTATCAGCACTTCTTTTAGTCTTAACAAAAACTAAGATAGACCCTTTTCTAGATAAAAATTGATCTACTAATTCATCATATTTATTTTCTTTGAAAACCTGAAGTGTTTCCTGTTTAATTTTAGCAATAGGAATAGAAGTTGCTCCAGTAGAAATTCTTTTAGGATTTTTTAAATATTTATCTGAAATTCTTAAAATATTTTCTGGCAAAGTTGCGGAAAATAATAATGTTTGATGATCTTTAGGAATAAATTTTAAAACTAACTCAATTTGTGGAGTAAATCCCATATCTAACATTCTGTCTGTTTCATCTAGAACAAGATATTTTGTTTTTGACAAATCCAAGCTTCTTCTTTTTAAATGATCATTAATTCTGCCAGGAGTGCCCACAATAATTCTTGATCTGTTACCTAATTGTCGAAGTTGTTTTTGCATGGCTTCTCCACCTATTAGAAGAGCAGTTTTAATGTTAATTTTATCACTAATGATACTTTTTATTGCAGACATTACTTGAGAAGCCAATTCTCTTGTTGGACACATAACTAGGGCATATGCGTTTTTATCTAATATTAATTTATTTATCAGTGGAACACAAAAAGCTAGTGTTTTTCCTGTTCCAGTTTGAGCGGTACCTAAAATATCTTTGCCCTCTAAAGCAATAGGTATTGCCATACCTTGTATTGGAGTAGGCTTTATAAAATTCATTTTTGATAATGAACTTTTTAATGATTCTTCTATTTTAATTAATTTAAAATTTTCCATTTAATGATTAAGAAATTTATTTTAAGAGATTATGTTCTTAATTTTACGTTACATCTAATTTTACTGGGATATCTATATGTTTTTAAAACAATCACAAGAAATGAATTTTTTATTAAAGCCTATTTATTAAGCAAATTCGGGTGTTTTTTTAAGTTTTTAAATTAAAGAATTAATGTATAAGAGCGACAAATTATGAGCAACAATATCAGAAACATCACTATCATTGCCCACGTAGACCACGGTAAAACTACCTTGATAGATAATCTAATGAAACAAAGTGGATCATTTAGAGAAAATGAGGTTGTTGATGAAAGGCTAATGGACTCTGGTGAACTTGAAAAAGAGAGAGGTATTACAATTTTAGCAAAACCAGCCTCGATAAACTGGAAAGACTCTAGAATTAATATTATTGATACCCCAGGACACAGAGATTTTGCTGCAGAGGTTGAAAGAGTACTAAGTATGGCAGACGGTGCTTTATTGCTCATCGACTCAGCAGAGGGCGTGATGCCACAAACAAAATTTGTATTATCAAAAGCTCTTAAACAAGGACTAAAACCAATAGTTGTAATTAACAAATTAGATAAAGCAGATCAAAGAGCAAATGAAGTTTTAGATGAGACTTTTGATTTATTTGTAAGTTTGGATGCAAATGAAGAGCAACTGGATTTTCCAGTTTTATACGCAAGTGGAAGATCGGGATGGGCAGATAAAGATGTAGATGGTACTCGAGAAAATTTAAATCCCCTTTTAGATTTAATTGTTGATCATGTAAAACCTGCTGAGCTTGATAAATCAAAACCTTTTGCAATGCTTTCAACTCTTCTTTATGCTGATAGTTTTCTAGGAAGAAGTTTGGTTGGAAGAATAAATCAAGGAACTGCTAAGGCTAATCAATCAATTAAGGCTATAAATTTAAAAGGTGAAAAAGTTGATGAAGGTAAATTAACTAAAATTTTTAGATACGAAGGAACTAAAAAGGTTCCAATTGAGGTTGGTGAAGCTGGAGATATCGTAGTTATAGCTGGTCTTGAAAATGCCAATGTAGCTGATACTATTTGTGACCCTGAGGTTAATGTACCGATACCTGCAACACCTATAGATCCTCCAACAATGTCTATAACAATTACAGTAAATACATCACCTCTTGCAGGAACTGAAGGAAAAAAACTAACTAGTACTCAAATTAGAGATAGATTGCTCCAGGAAGCTCAAAACAATGTGGGTATTACTTTTTCAGAAAATAATGGCAATGACTCTTTTGTAGTAAGTGGTCGTGGTGAACTTATGCTTGAAATCTTACTCACTCAAATGAGAAGAGAGGGTTTTGAAATGACGGTAAGCCCTCCTAAAGTATTATACAAAACAAATGAAAATGGAAATAAACTTGAACCAATTGAAGAAATAACTATGGATTTAGATGAAGAGCACTCTTCAAAAGTTATAGACTCAATGAATAGAAGAAAAGGTAAACTAATAGATTTAAAAGATACTGGTAAAGATAAAAAAAGATTAATATTTCATGCTCCAACTAGGGGATTAATGGGATACACAAGTAGATTTTTAACACTCACAAAAGGTAACGGTGTAATTAATAGAATATTTCATGATTATGGTACTTTTGAGGGTAACATGGAAGGTAGAAAAAACGGTGCTTTAATTTCGATGGAAAAAGGCAAAGCTGTAGCTTTCGCTATTTTTAATTTACAGACTAGAGGTGAAATGTTTGTAACTCACAATGATCCTGTATATCCAGGTATGATTGTTGGTTTATCTCCAAAACCAGGTGATATGATCATTAATGTTATGAAAGGTAAAAAACTAACAAATATGAGAACTCAAGGAACAGATGAGAATGTTGTATTAACTCCAGTTAGAAAAATGTCTATAGCTGAGCAATTAAGTATCCTTAATACCGATGAAGCATTAGAAATAACTCCTGATTCTTGTAGATTGAGAAAAGCAATTCTTGATCCTCACGAGAGAAAAAAAAGCGAAAAATCTGGCGCAGCTGCCTAATCAAAAAGTTTATCGACTAAATATAAGCCTAGTGCAACACAAGGGCCTATTCCAAAAGCAAATAATATAGTTCCAATTCCTACCGTTCCCCCTAAATACCAACCAACACTTACCACTGAAATTTCTAAAGTTCCTCTAACTACAGCTATAGGAAAATTTGTAAGTTTTTGTAAACCTACCATTAAACCATCTCTTGGACCCGCACCTAGATTTGCAACTAAATAGATCCCTCCACCAATTCCAACTGTGATTACTGATATGACTGCTAAAATTAATTGATTAATATAGCTAGAAGGAATTGGAACAAATTTGATGCAAAGATCAATCATAAGTGCAATTATTATAGCATTTAAAATAGTAGCCATACCTGGTTTTTGACCAAGTGGTATCCATAAAATTAAAACAGTGACACTTATTAAAAATGTAAGCATTCCAATACTTAGGTTTACATTTAGCGAAAGTCCTTGAGCTAAAACACTCCAAGGAGAAGCTCCAGTAAACGAAACAATTAACAATCCTTCACCTAAACCAAATAACATCAAACCAAAACAACAAAAAAATAATGTCGAAAATTTTGGTTTAAAATTATATGGTTTTTCTGAACTCCAGTTTACTTTTGGTATTTTTTTTATTTTTAAAAACATTTTTGAATAAATTACTTCTTTTAAAATTAAAGTCTATTAAAGTAATGATTCTATGAAAAAATTTTTATTTTTCTTATTTTTCTTAATTTATTCATTTAACAGCAGTGCACATATAGCTCACTATAACAAATTTAGTAAAATTGAAATGGAAATTTTGAAAGATGGTAAAGTTATTGGTTACAATTATTATTATTTTAAAAAAAACTCAGATAATACAACTGTTACAAATCAATTAAAATTTACAGTCAAACTATTTGGTGCAACTATTTTTGAAGTTGAAGGGTATGGTGAAGAAAAATATATTAAGGATCAATTAATTTCTTATATTTCAAAAACACGTCAAAATAAGAAAGATAAGTATGTAAAACTTAAATTTAATGAACAAACAAATGAATATAATATTGAAGGTTCTTCTTATAAAGGCGAAGCATCAACAAAAAATGTAATTGGAAATTGGTGGAACCACAAAATATTACAAACAAATAGTCAAATAAGTCCAATATCTGGCAGTATAAAAAAACAGGTAGTCACATTTGTTGGAAAAGAAAAAATAGAACTTTATGGAAAATATTATGATGTAGAACATTTCAAATTAACATCAAAAGATATGTCTTTACCCGAAGACAAAAGATTAGATTTTGATATTTGGTTTAATAAAAAAAATTCCTTAATATTAAAAGTTAGTTATTCTAGGATGGGAAATTGGGAGTATAGAGTTAAAAATTTTAAATAAATTTTTTATTTTCCAGCTACAGTCATGCCTTCTATAAAAATTGTTGGTGAGTTTACAGAATATCTAAATTCTAAATCATTAGCTAAAGTTATATTTTTAAACATTTCATTAAAATTTCCAGCAATAGTTATTTCATTTACAGGATATTTGAACTCACCATTTTCTACCAAAAAACCTGTAGCACCAACTGAATAATCTCCTGTCACAAGATTTGTTCCATGGCCAATGGTTTCAGTAATATATAAACTTCTGTTATCAATCCGTAATAGTTCCTCAATATTCATATTTCCATTTTCAAAATAAAGATTTGTACTACCACCACTTCTACCGTTAGATTTTAGATTTAATTTTTTTCCATTGTAAGTATCTACTAGATAATCTTTAAGAAACCCACAATCTACTAATTTTAAAGAATCTGATTTAACACCTTCAGAGTCGAAACACTGTGAACCCATTCCTTTAACTATATCTGGTTTATCAATAATATTAATTGTTTCAGAAAAAATTTGATGGTCAATTTTATCTTTTAAAAATGATGTGCCTCTCGCAATAGCTGAAGACGATATTGCGCTTGCAAAAGAACTTAAGAGACCTTTTGCTATTCTTTTATCAAAGATAATACTCATTTTACCACTTTCAATCTTTTTTGGGCTAAGTTTTTTTATTGTTTGCTCTGAGGCAATTTTTCCTAAATTTTTAGGATCAATAATATCATTTAAGTGACACTTGCTTGTAAATTCATAATCTCTTTCCATACTGTTCTCATCTTTTGCAACTGCCACACATGATGCAGAAAATGAAGATGATTTGTACCCATTACAAAAGCCATCACTATTTGCTAAAATAAAATTAGACTTATTTTCTGTAAAACCTGACTCTGTATTTATGATTTTTTTATCTATTGATGCTGTTTGTTCTAATTCTTTTAAATAATCAATTTTTTTATCATTATCTAAATGCGAATTATCATATAAATTTAAATTTTTAATTTCTTTTGCAAGTATATCTTTATCGGGTAAAGAGTTAAATTCATCCTCAGGAGTAATTTTTGTAGTTTCATAGCATTTTTCAATGAGTATTTTTAAATTTTTATCTAATAAATTTGATGATGATATTGACGATTTTTTATTACCTATATAAGTTTCAATACTTATAGCTAAACTATCAGATCTATTGGACTCATCTAATGATTTATTTCTAAAATTTACTGACTCCGAAATTGAATTTCCAACTGTAACACTTGCATCAGTTGCCCCAAGTTTTTTTGCGAGATCTAAACAATATGATGCTTTAGATTTTAGATATTCTTGATCTTTAATCATAACCTAAAGTTTTGTTCCACCTACGGTCATTTTATCAATTAAGATTGAGGGTTGTGCTACTCCTACTGGAACTCCTTGACCTGCTTTGCCACATGTACCAATGCCTGGATCCATCATCATGTCATTTCCAACCATCGATACTTCTTTTAATATTGAAGGTCCATCACCAATTAAAGTAGCACCTTTGATAGGGGATCCAATTTTTCCATTATTGATCTCATATGCTTCTGTACAATTAAAAACAAATTTTCCAGATGTAATATCTACTTGTCCTCCGCCAAAACTTACCGCAAAAATACCTTTATCAACTGACTTTATCATCTCATCCTGTGAATGATTTCCACTTAACATCATAGTGTTTCTCATTCTAGGCAAAACTATATGCTTATAATTTTCTCTTCTTCCGCTTCCAGTAGATTTGGCATTCATCAACCTCGCATTAAGTCTATCTTGCATAAAATTTTTTAAAATTCCGTTTTCTATTAAAACTGTACGTTCTGTAGGTGTTCCCTCATCATCTATTGTGAGACTTCCTCTTCTTTTATCAATAGTTCCATCATCAACAATTGTAACACCTTCACTTGCAACTTTTTGGCCCATTAAATCATGGAAAGCTGAAGTTTTTTTTCTATTAAAATCACCTTCAAGACCATGGCCTATTGCTTCATGAATAAGTATTGCCGGCCAGCCTGGACCTAATACTACTTTCATTTCGCCAGCTGGTGCTGGTTTGCTATCTAAATTAACTGATGCAATCCTTAATGCCTCTTCACATACCTTTTTCCAATTATCATTTTTTAAATAAGCATCATAAGATTGTCTTCCACCAATTCCATATACGCCTGTTTCTTTTCTTCCATTTTTTTCAAGCATCACTGAAACATTAAATCTAATAAGTGGACGAACATCAGTTAAAGCTTCACCACTTGAACGTATAATTTCAATAGATTTTTGCTCACCACTAAAACTTGCAGTTACTTGTTTAACGTTAGAATCTTTTTTACGTAAATAGTTATTGACTTGATTTAAAACTTCTAATTTTTCATCTAACGTTTTTTGCTCTATTGGATTAATATCATCATAAAACTTATTATTTGTTTTGGGAATCTCGTGATTATAGGTTCCTTTACTTGACTTAAGCGTAGACTTAAGATTTGCTGAAGAATTTTTTAATGAGTCCTTTGAAATTTCGTTTGAGTGAGAATAAGCAACAACTTCATCAGAAATTGCTCTGAACCCAAAACCTATATCTGAACTATAATTGGAGCTCTTGATTTTGTTATCATCTAATAAAATTGACTCTGACTTAGCTTCCTCCAAGTATAATTCTCCGTCATCACAATTATTTAAAGTCTCAGAGACTATATTTTCCACATCTTTTCTAGTTAAATCTGATTTGTCAAAGAACTTACTCATCCAACTTACATAATGGTTTATTATTTATTTTCAACTGATCATTTTACACATGTACAAATTTCAACTTAAAAGATAAATAAATGATAATAATGAAAGTATACTTTAATAACTCCTGTAAAATTTGTAGATCAGAGATAAACTTATATAAAAAAGAAAATACCAAAGATATTGATTGGATAGATATAACAAATAATTCTTTAGCAGAGAAAGAAACCTCAAAAAATGATAAAGAGCTTTTGAGAAGATTGCATGTAAAAGATAAAGAAAAAGTTATAGAGGGGGCAGAGGCATTTCTATATGTTTGGAAAAAAATTCCAAAATATAAATTTTTGTATTCATTTTTTAAACTTCCAATAATTTTTACTTTATTTAATTTTGGTTATGAAATAGTTGCATATTTATTATATCTCAAAAATAAAAAACAACTTAAAACTAATCTAAAAAAAATATCATAATTTGACTAAGTAAAGACATTGAAGCGATAAACATAATTAAAACAATTGAATACATTAATGTTATAGTTCTATTTCTTTTTCTTCTTAATCTAACAAAAGCTAAATCATCTAAATCAGATATGTCTCTTTTTCCAACAACTTGATAATCATAGCTCCACCGCCAAGTTGATTGACCAAGTCTAGGATCTAAACTGTTGAAATAATTAATCCAAGCAAGAACATATCTTAAAATTAAATACAAAATTGCCATAATAATTATTCCAAAAAACATTCTAAATATTACCGAATTAAATAAGATAGTTAATTGTTATTTTTGGCTCTTTTTCTCGCAATTAATTGCGTGAGAGAATCAACCATTGTATCTGAAGCATTAAAAATTTCGTTATTTTTAAACTCATGTGAAATATTTTTTTCTGGATTAGTTTTATCCTCAATGACTATTCCTTCATCGGGGGAATTATTTTTTATATATATTAAGAGTAACCACTCATCATCTAAAGATTCATCCCATTTAACAAAAACTTCTCCAGTTTCAAATCTTCTATCAATGCATCTCAAAATAGACATATGTCTCGTTATGTATTTTTTATTTAATTGAAACACTAAACTACTGGCGCTTCGATAAAAACTTTCAAGTGCAAATTCTACTTTTTGTCTAGCTAAAGTATATTCTTTTTCTTTTTGTAATAATTCATCTCTATTTTCATCTCCGTGAATTTTAACTCCAAGAGCCTCAACTCTTTCTCTAATTTTTTGATCCCTAATTATTCGATATTTTTCTTTTAATTTTTCTATTCTTTGTTGAAGCCCAGCATAATCATCCCTTTTTTCTTTGAGTGATATTTTCTCAAGTTTTTCTAATTCTTTAACTTCTCTAACTCTAAATTTTTCAATTTGTTTTTCTAATCTTAATTGTTTTAAAAATTGTTTTTGTTTTTCAGCTTGCTCAATTCTTAGTAATGCTTGTTCTTTTCTTAAGAATAGTTTTATATCTTTTGCTCTTAGTTTGTCTAATTTGATTTCCTCTTTTAAAGTTTGTTCTTTTAGTTTGACTTTTATTTCCTCTTCTTTTTGTTTTTGATTTTGGATTTCTATTTTTTCTTGTCTTGCTCTTTCTATCTTCTCTAATTTAAGCCTTCGACTCTCATCTTTTTTTAATGATTTATACTGATTAATCATATCGGCAATTTTATCAAAAAATGCCTGTATATATTTTTCAAAACCAATTGTTATTTTAAAATTTATCTCAGGCTTTAAGGAGTTTTGAAAATTAATTATTCTTAAAATAAAATTTTCTTTTTTTTGTTTTGATTTTCTTAAAACTTTTTTAATTTTTTTAGGTGCTCTAATTTTTTTGGGTTTAAATTTTGAAGGGGTTCTTTTTATTTTTTTTTGTGTCTTTTTTAATTTTTTTACTCTTTTATTCTTAATTATTTTCTTGATTTTTTTTGAATATTTTTTAACTTTCTTTTTTGTTTTTTTCATTATAAAGGATCTTTATTTCTATCAATTATTTATTGATAAATATAGTCTCTTGTAACTGGTGTTGACCTAAAATTTTTTGTTAATTGAAATTGAAATACAACCTGGTCTCCCCATTTAAATGCCATTTCACATCCAGCTAAATAAAATTCCCACATTCGAAAAAATTTTTCATCAAACATTTGAATAATTTTTTCTTTATCCTTGTTGCAATTTTCCTTCCAGTTTCTTAGGGTGTGCATGTAATGAAGCTTTAGAACCTCCATGTCAGATACTATTAAACCAGATTTTTCAATAGGCTTACTTACCTCGCTCAAACTTGGGGTATACCCACCTGGAAATATATATTTTGTTATCCAGGGATGAGGATCTCTTGGTGGATTTACTGACCCAATAGTATGTATTAAAGAAACCCCATCATCTTTAAGCAACTTTTCTACCTGCTTAAAGAACTTTTTATAAAATTTCCTTCCTACGTGCTCAAACATTCCAACGCTCACTATTCTATCAAATTTTTCGTCAAGTTCTCTATAATCAATAAGTTTAAAGTTTACTTGATTTTCCAAGTTAAGCTCTTTTGCTTTTTTGTTGCAATAATTATATTGATTTTCTGACAATGTAATCCCAGTCACCTCACAATTTGCACTCTTAGCAATATCAATCGCTAATGATCCCCAGCCGCAGCCTATATCTAATACTTTTTGATTTTCTTTAATATTAAGTTTCTTAATAATATGTTGTATTTTATTATTTTGAGCGGTTTCTAAATTATCATTTTCATTTTTAAAATAAGCACAGGAATATTGTCTTTTTGGATCCAAAAATAAATTATACAAATCATCAGAAATATCGTAGTGGTGTGATACATTCATCTTTGACTTTCTTATAAAATTAAAATTTGTTAAATATCTGTATGTGCCTCTTAGTTTATTAATAAAATAACTAAAATAATTAAGATGACCTCTTCCAAAATTCATCATGGCAAGGTCTAAAAAATCAGTAAGAGTTCCATTTTCAATAACTACTTCTCCATTCATATATGCTTCACCAAAGTATAAATCAGGACTTAGTAATAATTTATAATGGAGTTGTTTATTTAAAATTTTAATCTTAATTGGATTGTTACTTTTGGGTGTACCTATAATATAACTTTTTGAATTAGCATCGACCAATATGAAGCCATCTTTCTTAATAGCTTTATTTAAGAAACTTGCTAAATACATTTAAGCCGCCATTAATGATTTAATCGAAAAATTTAATTTTTCTAAGTTATTAATTAACTCATTCTCGTCTTGAGAATTTAAAATACTTAAAGGAGGTAAAACATTTCTATAATATTCATTTTTTTTTGCATAATATGTATGAAGTCCTGATATTAAGTTATAATTTTCAAATACCTCTCTCACATCACAAAGTTTTTGATTAACTGTTTGCTCAGTTTGTTTTTGAAAATCTTCATAGACTTTTCTTGCTAATTCTGATGTAACATTACATGTGGCTGTAATAACCCCTGAACATCCTAATTTTAGACCTTTTAATAATTTTGATTCTGATCCGGGTAAAACTGAAAAATTATCTAACTTTAGATTTTCAAAAAGATTGTAAGAACTATCTTTAACTCCAATAACTTGTTTTGGAAATTTTTTTACTAATTTTTCTACACATTCAACACTAAATTTATATCCACATAATTTTTCAAAATTATAAAGGATAATTTCGCATTCTGGTATTGCCGCAATTATTTTGCTATAAAATTCAACTACCTCATTATCTCCATACTTATAATATGCAGGGGGCATAACTAAAAATTTTTGAAAGTTGAGAGATTTTGCTACTCTCATTAAATTTATTGTTTCTCCTAATGAATTTAAACCAGTGCCTATTATATATTTTTCTTTATGTTTGCTCGAAATTAAATGATTTAATAAATCAATTTTTTCTGAAACAGGTATAAGTTGAGCTTGGCCTGTGCTGCCAAATATTGCAACCCCATGACAGCCTTGATCAATCACCATTTCGGCATGTTCAATAGTTTTTGCTACATTTAGAGTTAAATCCTCATTTAACACTGATAATGAAGCCGCATAAATGCCGTTAATTTTACTCATAATTAAAATTTATATAAAAATATCGATTAGTAAAGTTTATAAATTAACAATGAAAATATTAGTAATTCAAAATAGAATGGGTATAGGTGATACAGTAATTTTTTTACCCTATATTCAAGCAATTTCTAAAAAGTTTAATACACCTGTAAGTATACTAGTCAAAAAAAATTCAAAGGCTGATCAATATTTAAATCAAACTAATTATATTGATAAAATTATATTTTTGGAAAGAGATAATCATAAAAAGGAACGACATGACGGATTGATTGGTAGTTTAAGGCTTATTAAAGATTTAAAAAAATATAATTTTGATAAGATTTTTGTTTTTAATTCATCTCTTCGTTATAATTTAATTGCAAGATTTGCTGGTATCAAAAACATACATCAATACCCTCTTTTTGAAAAAAAAAATCAGCATATTACTCAACCAGCGATAAAATTAATAAAAAAAAATTTAGACTTAGAGATTAATGCAAATCCAGAAATTCAAATTGATGATGGTTTAATAGAAAAAGCAATTTCAAAATTTAATATAGATAAGAACGATCTTAATATTCTTCTTGCAATCGGAGGATCGGGACCAACAAAAAGAGTTCCAGCAAAAACTTTTTTATCAGTTATTGAGAAAGTTGATAATATTAAAAAATGTAAATTTTTTTTAGCAACTGGAAAAGATATAGAGGAGCAAAAAATTTTAAATGAAATTATAAATTCGAAGTTTAAAAATAAATGTTATCCTCTGGATGATATGACTATATCTGAAACATTGCCAATAATAAAAAACTGTAATATTTCAATCTGTAATGATACTGGTTTTGGTCATCTATCTTCTGCGCTTGGAATAAAAACAATTACTTTAATGACTGATACCCCATTAATTTATGGTTCATATAGTTCAAATATGTATCCAATAATACCAGACGGTGAAGTAACTGTTGGTCATAAAACCCTTGGGAAAGATAAAATAAATCCTGAGAAAATATTTAATAAATTAATCTCAATTATAAATTAAGAAATATCTTTAAGAACTATTTCTTTAGCTTCATTAACAATTGAAGATAATCTTGCAGTTTCAGGAGAAACATCTGGATGTATTTTTTTTTGAATTTTTATATAAGCCTTATTTACTAATTCTTTATTTGGTTTAGAGTTAATATCTAGATTCAATATTTTATATGCTTCTGATACAGAAATAGTAGATGAATTATTATTTTGAAAGTTATTAAAAGAAAACCTTCCTGACCGTCTAAGTGTTTGGATAAGTCTATATAAAGAAAAAATTTGGAAAAAAGATAGTCCCTTAAGCTTAACTAGAGCCAGGCTTAAAAGTGTCAAAGGCAATGTAAGTAAAATTTTTCCACCAATTGCAAATAAAATTGCTAATATTATCAAAATAAATATTGTGAATAATCTTGTGCCTTTTGTCATTTTTTTAGATGAAATATTTGCCCACCATTTCAATAAAAAATAGAAAATGGCCAAAATTAATAGTGTATAAATTATTATATTCATATATTTCCCTAAAATAATGAAATTACCACATCTTAAAAAAAAACTAGAGATAAAATCTTGTCACAATATAGAGTGGGAGGACAATTATAGCTGGATACATCAAAAAAATATTTTAGATGTTTTAAAAGATAAAAAAAAATTAGACCCTGAGGTAAAAAAATATTTAGATGAAGAAAATTCTTACGCAGAATATCACTTAAAAGATACAAAAAATTTACAAAAAAAACTATTTGATGAAATTAAAGGAAGAATAAAATTAGACGACGAGTCTCTACCATATAAAGATCATACATATGAATATTGTACAAAAACTACAGCAGCAGGAAATTACTCGATTAAACTTAGAAAAAAAATAGGTGGTAGTGAAGTTGAAGAAATTTGGAATGGTGATGATGAAAAGAAAAAGATAGATACCGAATATTTTGGAGTTGGAGATCTAGAGGTAAGCAATAATGACAAGTATCTAGGTTATTCATTAGATATTAAAGGATCAGAATATTACACAATTTTCATAAGAGATATTGCAACCAAAAAGATTATTACTAAAGAAATTAAAGAAACTTCTGGTGGTATTACTTTTAGCTTAGATGATAAATATTTTTATTATTCAAAGCTTGATGAAAATCATCGTGCCAGAAAAATTTATAGGCATGAAATTGGAAATTTTAAAGATGAAGATGAATTAATATTTGAAGAAAAAAGTGAAGCTTTTACCGTAAGCATTGGTTTAAGTTCAGATGAAAAGTATTATTTTATTAATACCTCTGATCATAATACTTCTGAACAATACTATTTTAGTATTGATGAGAAAAAACCTCTACCAAAGTTAATCATGAAGCGCGAAAGAGGAATATTATACTCAGTAAATTCTTGGGATGGTAAATTTTATAACCATACAAATAAAGATGCTGAAGATTTCAAAATTGATATTTCAGACAGTTTAATTAATCAGAATTGGGTACCATACATACTTCCAAAAAATGAGGTCTTAATTGGGGGACTTACTTTTTTAAATAATTGGATCATTCGAGGCGAAACCTCTAATGCACTAGATAAATTATTTGTTAAAAATGTATCTTCAGGAATAGAAGAAGAATTAATATTCTCTGATGAAAAAATTTATGTTCCTGGTGTTTCTTTAACTAAAAAAGATAGAAACACTGATTATGTTTATCTAGGATATTCATCCCCAAAAACACCCTCAAGAGTTTATTTATATAATTTATCAACTAAATCAAAAAAACTTGTAAAAGAACAAGAGATACCCTCTGGCCATAATCCAGATGACTTTATTGTTGAGAGAATAGAATTTAAATCTCATGATGGAAGACTGGTACCATTAACAATTACCAGACATAAAAAAACTAAAATTGATGGTTCAGCAAATTTATTACTCTATGGATATGGTTCGTATGGAAACTCAATGAGTCCTAATTTTTCTTCAACAAGACTAAGTTTAATTAATCGAGATATTATTTGGGCTACTGCACATATTAGAGGTGGAATGGAAAAAGGGATGAAGTGGTGGAAAGAAGGAAAATTAACAAATAAAAAAAATACATTTGAAGATTATGTTTATGCTGCAAAATATTTAATCGATAATAAGTATTCTTCAAAAGGTAAATTAATTGGCATGGGAGGCTCTGCTGGAGGTTTGTTGATGGGAGCAGCTGTAAATCGAGCACCAGAACTCTTTTTAGGTATCATAATGGCAGTACCGTTTGTAGACTCTTTAACAACAAATCTTGATCATTCTTTACCTTTAACAGTTGGAGAATTTGATGAATTTGGAAATGCAAAAGATAACAAAGAACATTTTGATTATATATTTTCATATGCCCCTTATAACAATATTAAGAAAATGGATTATCCACATATGTTAATTACAACTAGTTTAAGTGACAATAGAGTTTTGTTTGATGAGCCTGCAAAATTTACTGCAAAATTAAGAGAATATAAAACTGATAATAATTTACTTCTTTTAAAAACAGAGATGAATGCAGGTCATGGAGGAAAATCTGGTAGAGATGGTGCCATAGAAGAGATTGCAATAGACTATGCTTTTGCTTTAAAGATAACAAAAAAAATTTAGCAAAATAGTCTTGAAAAAATTCAAATAAATCCCATATAAATAAAGTTAGTCGCCTAATGGGGCTTTCATAAAATAAACTTGCTTAAAAAAAGGAGGATATTATGACAAGTAAGGATCTATCTATATTTAACTCACTAAGACCCTTTTCGATTGGATTTGACGATATGTTTGACCAATTTGAAAGTATGTTGGGAAATGGAAATTTGACAATGCAGTCAAATTACCCCCCATACAACATCAGAAAAACTGGTAAAGACAACTACGCTATAGAAGTTGCACTAGCTGGCTTTAACAAAAATGATGTTGAGGTTGAGTTTGAAGATAATTTATTAACTGTAAGAACTAAACAAGTTAATAAATCTGAAAACAGTGATGTTAATGGAGAAATTATTCATAAAGGTATTTCTCAAAGACAGTTTGCAAGATCATTCACTATTGCTGACGATGTAAAAG
The DNA here is from genome assembly GCA_902522915.1 of uncultured Pelagibacteraceae bacterium. Classification (GTDB taxonomy): domain Bacteria; phylum Pseudomonadota; class Alphaproteobacteria; order Pelagibacterales; family Pelagibacteraceae; genus Pelagibacter. Next base: position 42,024 of record CABYXQ010000005.1, read on the forward strand.
TCAATGGTGCTGAGCTTAAAGACGGTCTTTTAACAATATCTTGTGAAAGAATAATTCCAGAACATAAAAAAAAGAAACTTATTGAAATTAAATAAGTATTAAACCTTGCTTGTGGGGATTTCTCCCCACAAGTGAAAAATTAATTATTTTTTTGCCATTACAGCATTTAGAACAAATGCTAATAATCCAGCAGGTATAAGTCCGGTCGTTAAAAGTAGTTTTAAACTTATTCCAAAATCTGGAATATTTTTAACGAAGTCTGGTAATAATGACATTCCAATACCAAAAGATAAAGAAAGAGCTAAGATCAATAAATTTCTTTGATCCATTTCTGCTTTGGAAATTAATTTAATCCCAGCAGCTGCTATCATTCCAAACATAATGATCGCCGCTCCGCCGATTACAGACTCTGGCATTGCAGCAATTATTCCGCCTAATTTTGGAAATAATCCCATTAACACCAAAATTATTCCAGCAATAGTTCCAACATGTCTACTTATTACACCTGTAAATGCAACTAGTCCTGCGTTTTGAGAATAAGATGTATTTGGCATAGCATTAAATAATGCACCAAATGCTGTTCCAACTCCATCTCCCATGATTCCTCCTGATAATTCCTTGTCAGTTGCTTCTCGTTTAGCACCACCCATTGTCGTAGCACTTATGTCTCCTATTGTCTCAATTGTTGTAACAATTGACATAAACAACATTAGAATTATTGCACCTGGAACAAAATCAATTCCATATTGAAGAGGCATTGGAAGTGCAAACCACGATGCGGATTCAATTTTGCCGTAGTTAACCATTCCTAGC
>CABYXQ010000006.1 GCA_902522915.1 uncultured Pelagibacteraceae bacterium
CCTTGATATTTGGTTCATCCGGATTAGTTGGCGGACACCTTCTTAATAAATTAATTCAAAATAATAATTATAGTAAAATTAAAGTGTTTATTCGTTCAGAGCTCAAAATTAATGACTCTAAATTAGATATCATAAAAACTGATTTTAATAATTTAGAAAATCACAGAGAGGAAATAAAAGGTGATGATTGTTTTTTTTGTATTGGTACAACAAAAAAAAATTCACCTGATAAAAATGAATATAGAAGAGTTGAACTTGATATTCCTAAAGAAATAGCTCAAATCGCAAAATCAAACTCAGTAAACTCATTTGCTTTTGTCTCATCTGGATATGCTGATGCTAAAAGTTCTGGAGATTATTTGAAATTTAAAGGTTTAGTAGAGGAAGAATTAAAAAATTTAAATTTTTCTAGACTAGCAATAATGAGACCCTCTTTTTTAATAGGAGACAGAAAAGAGGAGAGAGTTGGAGAAAAAATTGGCATCTTTTTATTTAAAATGCTTTCTCCTTTGTTTTTAGGACCTTTAAAAAAAATGAAACCAATTCAATCTGAAATCGTTGCAAGAGCAATGATCAGAGCTACAAATGAAAACTTAGAAAAAAATATTTTCGAGTCGAACGAAATCGTTGAATTAGTTTTAAACTAACCCTAATCTCACAACAGACCTAGCAGTTTCGGCCATGCAACCTTTTGCAGGTTTAAATTTTAACCCCAATAAATCCTCAGCATAATTGGTGTCGGTTTGCATTGTGATCTCAAGGTCTGGAATCATTGTTTTGGCACTTGAGTCCAAGTAACTAAATAATTTAACCATAAAATTTGGTAGATGTTTTTTTGGAAGTTTTTTTGCATATTCAGGCATTGCTTCAGCCATAATTTGAGAAAGTTCAATAAGTGTTTTTACTTCTTTTCCGACAATTAATCTTCTTCCGCCAACTTTATTGTTCTTAATACAAGCAACATGAGCTTTTGCTACGTCTTGAACATCAGAAATTAAAACTCCCCACTTCGGTGCTGCTGGAAATTTACCTTTTAAAAACTGTCTAACATATTCAATTGAAGTTCCTCCTTTTTTATCTAGCGCATCACCAAATACTCCACCAGGACAAATAGTAGTCAATTTATTCTTTAATCCCTTGCATTCCATTAATTCCCAAGCAAGTCTTTCAGCTTTTGTTTTTGACAAGAAGTAGTCGGTCACTCCCTTGGTCCAATTTTCATCTGTCCAATCATTTTCTCCAAATGTGTAAGGGTTACTTCTGTTGGGTTTTCTAAACATTGCAACAATGGAAGAAGTTTTAATTATCTGTTCTACATTTGAATTCAAGCCAGCATTTAAAACTCTCAACGTTCCATCAACAGCAGGCGCTAATAAACTATCTCTATTATTTGAAACTTTATAAGGGAAAGGTGAAGCAATGTGTAGTATATATTTGCAGCCTTGAGCCGCTTCATTCCATCCATCATCTTTCAATAGATCCAATTCAACAAATGTTAAATTATCTATTGGAGCGTACTTAGATATAGTTTCTTTTGTTTGGTCGATTAAACTAGTATTTCTTATTGTTCCTAAAACTTCATAGCCTGAATTTAATAATTCAATTGCAGTATGTTTAGCTATCCAACCACTTATGCCAGTGAGTAATACTTTTTCAGACATTTAACTGTGTGAAAGATGTTTTTCAGCTTCTAAAGCTGCCATACATCCCATTCCAGCAGCTGTAACTGCTTGCCTAAATGTTTTGTCCTTAACATCTCCAGCAGCATAAACGCCTGGCACATTAGTCTCAGTTGAGTCTGGTTTTGTAATTAAATAACCTTCGTTATCCATATCTAATTGTTCTTTGAACAAAGAGGTAGCTGGGTCATGACCAATAGCAATAAACACTCCATCAAGTTTTAGTTCTTCAATATTGTTTGTTTTAACATTTTTGATTTTTATTCCTTTTACATTTTTGGGCTCTTTCTCACCTATTACATCCTCAACAACGGAGTCCCAGATAATTTCTATTTTTTTGTTTTCCATCAATTTTTTCTGAAGCATTTTTTCAGCTCGCAAACTATCACGTCTGTGGATCAATTTAACTTTTGATGCAAATTTTGTAAGAAACATTGCTTCTTCAACAGCAGCGTTACCACCACCTACAACCGCTACCTCTTTTTCTTTAAAGAAAAAACCATCACACGTAGCGCATGCAGAAACTCCAAAACCTCTAAATTCTTGTTCTGATTTTAGATTTAGCCACCTTGCCTGAGCACCTGTCGAAATTATTATGCTGTCCGCAGTGTATTTTTGACCACTATCACCAACAGCTTCAAAAGGAGTAGATTTTAAATTTACTGATCCAATATGATCCTCTATCATTTCTGTGCCTACAGCTTTAGCTTGTTCTTTCATTTGATCCATTAGCCAAGGACCTTGAATTACGTCTGCAAATCCTGGAAAATTTTCAACGTCAGTTGTTGTAGTCAATTGTCCACCAGGTTCTGAACCATATACCAAAATAGGATTTAACATCGCGCGAGCTGCATAAACTGCAGCAGTGTATCCGGCTGGACCGGATCCAATTATTAACACTTTTGTGTGTTTAGTTGGATTTTGACTCATATCAAAGCTATATAGTGATTAATGTCTAAATTAAAAGGTATTTTATTAACTCAGGGAATGCATGGTATGATAAGCCAAGTAGAAGGCTTAGCTAAAGCTTTAGATTTAGATTTCACACACCATACAGTTGAACTAAATAGTTTTTGGAAAATGATCCCTCCAAAGTTAACCCCTATTTCTCAAAATGTTTATAAAAAAATTAACCAAAATGAGTTTGATGTCATAATTTCTTGTGGCCGTAAAAGTGTTATTCCATCAATTCACTTAAAAAATATAGCTAGTAGAAAAGTATTTAATATTCATATTCAAGATCCAAAAGTAGATCTAAATCATTTTGATTTTATAGTTGCTCCAGAGCATGACTCTTTAGATGGTCTAAATGTCATTAATACTAAGGGTGCTATTCATTATCTTACTGAAAATGAAATTAGTGAAAATAAAGATTACCTAAAATCATTTATTAAAAATGATGAAAGGAAAATTTGGACCTTAATTATGGGTGGGCCAACTAAATATTATGATTATTCAACTAAGAATATGAAGAATATTTTTACCAGTCTATATAAATTATTTAAAAAGCATGATTTTCAATTAGTTGTAATTCCGTCAATGAGAACACCAATTAATACCATTCATCATGCTAAAGAATTTTTTGGAGATAATCACACTGTAATAATGGATGTTGACAAAAAAGCATATTTATCTGCTCTTGCAATAGCAGAAAAAATTGTAGTTACGTGCGATTCAAGTTCAATGATTTCAGAAGTAGCTTTAACTGGAAAACCAATTTATATAGCAAGTATTTTACCAAAAAAAAACGATACAAGATTTCAAAGATTTCGAAATTTATTTAGAGAATTAAATATAACTAGAAATTTAGGTGAAGAAGTGGAAAATTGGAACTATCAAAAATTAAATGAAACGAGTAGAGTAGCAAATATTATTAATCAAAAAATTAATTCTTAATGTCATTTTTAAACTCAATTCAAAATCAATCAAAAAAACATGAGTTCCCTTTTGATCATTGGGAGTATAACAACGCGTTAACAGGTGATGCAATAAAAGAAATAGTTAAAGCTGATATTCCAGATGTTAGCAAGCATAATCTAAATTATGATGGAACAAGAGCAATCGATGGTGGTGCGGCTGAGTTTAGAGAAGGGATAGCGTCTGGCGGTGAAGCAATTAAATTTAGATGCTTTGTAACTAAAAAAAATGAAAAACAATTTCCAAACTTAGTTAAATTTATTAACGAACTACAATCTAAAGAAGTACATGAGACTATTTCGAAAATGATTAATAAAGATTTATCAAATTCACATGTACGAGTTGAAGTTATTTGTGATCGAGAGGGTTTTTGGTTAAAGCCTCATTGTGATATTAAAGAAAAACTAATGTCAGGCTTAATATTTGTAAATAATACCAATGAATCTGAAGATTTAGGCACAGACTTTTATAATGAAAAACTAGAAAAAGTTAAAACTGTTCCATATAAAAATAACTATGGGTACATGTTTACAAGTGGACCTAATACTTGGCATGGTATGGAAAAGAAAAAAATACTTAAAGAAAGACGATGTATACAGGTAAATTATGTTACTTTTAAAACAGATTGGAAGGTGAAATAGTTTATATATCTTGAAGAGATGTGACCTCTAATTTTTTAGTTTTAAGTGAGTTTATAGCTTCCAAGCAAGCTTGTGCAGTTGACATATTGGTACAATAGGGAACTTTATTTTTAAGTGCCGCTCTTCTAATGGCGATCGCATCACTAACTCTATGTTTTCTGTTTCCTCCGCCCGTATTAATAACAAGTGCAATTTTTTTTGAATCTAAGACATCAACTATATGTGGAGATCCAGTGCTTACTTTATTAATAATTCTACATTTCATCCCATGTTTTTGAATATATTCAGCAGTTCCTCTAGTTGCACATAAAGAGAAATTTAATTTAATCAGTTGTTTTGCTAAATCAATCCCTTCGTCTTTATGGGAGTTTTTCAAAGATACGAATGCGAGCCCTTGCTTTGGTAATGAGTTAGAAGCACCAATTTGGCTTTTAGCGAATGCCATTCCAAAGCTTTTATCAAAACCCATAACTTCACCAGTTGATTTCATTTCAGGACCTAAAAGTAAATCACTATTTGGAAACTTATTAAAAGGAAATACAGCTTCTTTAACTGCATACATGTCTTTAGATTTATCCTTTAAATTAAACTTAGATAATTTTTCACCAGCCATAACACGCGATGCAATTTTGGCAAGAGGAAGACCTTTTGCTTTTGAGACAAAAGGTACTGTTCTACTTGCTCTAGGATTTACTTCAATTACATAAATTTCATCTTTTTTGATTGCAAATTGAACATTCATAAAACCTTTAACTTTTAAAGCTAAAGCTAATTTTTTAGTTTGGTTTTCGATTTCTTTTATTAAAAACGGTTTAATTGATACAGGGGGCAAACTACAAGCAGAGTCTCCTGAGTGAATTCCAGCCTCCTCTATATGCTGCATAATTCCTGCAACATGAACTTGTTTTCCATCAGATATTGCATCAACATCAACCTCCATTGCATGATCAATAAATTTATCGATTAAAATTGGATTTTCTTCTGCTGCTTTAAATGCTTCCTCAACAAATTGTTTAAGTTGTTTTTTTTCATGAACAATTTCCATAGCTCTTCCACCTAAAACGTAAGAAGGTCTAACCATTAAAGGTAAGCCAATTTTTTCAGCTATTTTGATTGCCTGCTTAAATGTTTTAGCAATTCCACTTTTTGCTTGTCTTAATTTTAATTTATGAAGAAGATTTCTAAATCTGTCCCTGTCTTCAGCTAAATCTATGGATGTGTATTGAGTCCCTAAAATTGGGAGATTGTTGTCATGTAAAAATTTGGCAAGTTTAATTGGAGTTTGCCCACCAAATTGAGCAATGATGCCTATTAGATTTCCTTTTTCTTTTTCTTTTTTTATTATATTAAAAACATATTCTTCTTTAAGTGGCTCAAAATAAAGACGATCACTTGTGTCGTAATCTGTTGAAACAGTTTCAGGGTTACAATTAACCATGATTGTCTCAAAACCAGCGTCTTTTAATGAAAAACTTGCCTGACAACAGCAATAATCAAACTCTATTCCTTGTCCAATTCTGTTTGGTCCTCCTCCTAGAATAATGATTTTTTTTCTAACAGATGGATCCGCTTCACATTCTGAATTAATTGAGAAATTTCTTTGATATGTAGAATACATATAAGGTGTAAAAGATTTAAACTCAGCCGCACAAGTATCAACTTTTTTAAAAACTGGCAAAACTTTAAGTGCTGATCTCTTTCGCCTTACAATATCTTCAGAGAGATTCGTTATCTCTGCTAATTTTTTATCAGAAAAACCAATTGATTTAATTAAATTAAATTGATTGAAATCTTTTGGTAGACCTTTATTTTTAATTTTTATTTCACTATCTACTATTTCTTTAATTTGCTCTAAGAACCATGGGTCAATTTTAGATAATGCAAATATTCTATTCAAATTAACCTTTTTTCTTATTGCCTCAGCAACAAGCAAAATTTTATTTGGAATATTTTCTTTAAGTTTTTTTTCAATTTGTTTTTTGTTAAGATTAAATATTCTATCTAATCCTGAAAAACCAGTTTCAAGAGATACTAAAGCTTTTTGAAGAGACTCTTTAAAGTTTCTACCTATTGCCATTGCTTCGCCAACTGATTTCATTGAAGTGCCTAAAATTGCAGATGAAGTAGAAAATTTTTCAAAAGTAAATCTTGGAATTTTCGTTACCACGTAATCAATGCTAGGCTCAAATGAGGCTGGTGTTACTTTGGTAATTTCATTTTTTAATTCATCCAGAGTATAACCAACAGCAAGTTTAGCAGCAACTTTTGCAATTGGAAATCCAGTCGCTTTTGATGCAAGAGCTGATGATCTTGATACTCTTGGATTCATTTCAATTATAACCATTCGACCATTTTTTGGATTGATTGCAAATTGTACATTTGATCCACCTGTCTCAACTCCAATTTTTCTTAAACATGCAATAGAGGCATTTCTCATTACTTGGTATTCTTTATCAGTAAGTGTAAGAGCAGGAGCTACAGTAACCGAATCTCCTGTATGTATTCCCATTGGGTCAACATTTTCAATTGAACAAATAATTATACAGTTGTCTTTTTTATCTCTTATAACTTCCATTTCGAATTCTTTCCAACCCTCTAAGCATTCCTCAACCAAAACTTGACTAACAGGGGACTCGTGCAATCCACTTTTAATAATCTTTAAATAATCTTTTTTATTTTTAGCTATTCCTCCGCCTAAGCCCCCAAGCGTAAATGCTGGTCTAATAATTGCAGGTAGTCCAATTTTTTTTAAAACTTTTGATGCTTGATTAATATTATTAATAATTTCCGATTTAGGTAAATCTAAACCAATATCAATCATATTTTTTCTAAATTTCTTTCTATCCTCTGCATTAGCAATCGCTTTAGAGTTTGCTCCTATGAGTTCAATTTTATATTTTTTTAAAATTCCTTTTTTCTCAGCTTCCATAGCCAAGTTAAGAGCCGTTTGACCACCCATTGTTGGTAAAATCGCATCTGGTTTTTCTTTTTTAAGAATTTTTTCTAAAACCTCTAAAGTAATGGGTTCTATATAAGTTTTATCAGCAACATCAGGATCGGTCATAATAGTTGCTGGATTTGAGTTAATTAAAATAACTTTGTAACCCTCATCTCTTAAGGCTTTACAAGCTTGCGTTCCTGAATAATCAAATTCACAAGCTTGACCAATAATAATTGGTCCAGCCCCAACAACTAATATTTTTTTAAGATCTTTTCTTTTTGGCATTTTTTTTCATGTTATTAATAAATTCTTGAAACAGATAAACACTATCTTGTGGTCCAGGGTTTGACTCAGGATGGTATTGAACTGAAAACACTGGTTTATTTTTTAATTTTATACCTTCAATAGTATTATCAAATAAAGACTTATGTGTAATTTTAATATTTTTGGGAAGATTTTCTTCAACTACTACAAAACCATGATTTTGACTGGTGATCTCTACATTGTCATGGATTAAATTTTTAACAGGGTGATTTGCACCTCTATGTCCCAACTTCATTTTTTTTGTTTTACCACCCAACGCTAATGCAAGTATCTGATGACCAAGACAAATACCAAATAGGGGTATTTTTTTTTTAATTAAATCTTTGATTATATTAATTGCATATCTTCCAGTTGCTGCCGGATCTCCAGGACCATTTGATAAAAATATACCATTCGGTTTAAGGGCTATTATTTTTTCAGCAGAGGTTTTACATGAAACTACAGTAACTTTACATTTAAAGTCAGAAAAATATCGCAAAATATTTTTCTTTATTCCATAATCTATAGCAACTACATGAAAGGAATTTTTATTGTTTTTTTTGTAACCTATTTGTTTTTTCCAAGTTTTAAGTCCCTTCCAAATATAATTTTTTTTAGTGGTTACTTTCTCAGCAAGATCTAAGTTTTTAAGTCCACTCCACTTTATTGTGGAGTTAGTTATTTTATTAATATTAAATTTTCCTTTTTTTGAAAAAGTAATTGTTCCTTTTGGAGCACCTTTATCTCTTATAAAATTAGTTAAACTTCTGGTATCTAAACCTGTGATGCCAACTATTTTATGTCTTTTAAGCCATGAATCTAAATGTTGAAAAGATCTATAGTTTGATGGAGATGTTATATCTGAATTAAAAATTACTCCTTTAGTCCATATTTTATCAGACTCGAAATCTTCCTTATTAGTTCCAACATTTCCAATATGAGGAAATGTAAAGTTTATAATCTGTCCAGCATAAGAAGGATCAGAAATGATTTCTTGATATCCTGTTAATGAAGTATTGAAGCAAACTTCACCAGTAGCCTCTCCCTGGTACCCAATCCCAATACCTTTAAAAACCTTTTTGTTTTCAAGAACTAGAACGCCTGTATTAATTTGTGAAATTTTTTTTGAGTTAGTTTTTTTTGCTTTTTTGATCAATTACAACTCATGAGTTAAAGGTTATTACAATAATTGCTTTATTATCGCAAGAGAGATGTAATATAAAATTGTAAAAAAACAATTTTTCTTTTGAAGAATTTTTTCTTTGCAGTAAATTAAAAAATTATGCCTCTAAAAGAAACCATCGAAACAGAATACAAAAGTGCTTTAAAATCGAAAGATAAAACTAAGATATCAACCTATAGGTTAATATTATCATCAATTAAAGATTTAGACATTATTAACAGGTCTGGACCTAATAAAAAAGATACTGATGATGAGGATATAAAAAAACTTTTGAAAAAAATGGTAAAGCAAAGAGCCGAATCAATTGATATTTATAAGAAAAATAACAGAGGAGATCTTTTAGAAGTTGAGCAAAATGAATATGATATTTTGTGCAGTTTTCTACCAAATCAACTTGGTGATGAGGAAACTAAAAAAATCTGTAATGAAATAATCATAAAAGTTGGTGCTAATTCAGTTAAAGATATGGGCAAAGTAATGGGTGAATTGAAAAAAAATCATGCTGATGAAATTGATTTTGCTAAGGCTGGCCCATTAATTAGGGATTTGTTGAATAAATAATGAAATATCCAAAAGATTATCTTGATGAAATTAAAACAAGATTAAAAGTTTCAACGGTTGTATCTAAAACTGTAGTTTTAAAAAAAAGAGGTAAAGAGTATGTTGGCTTATCTCCTTTTAAGAATGAAAAAACTCCATCATTTACTGTAAATGATGAAAAAGAATTTTATCATTGTTTTGCAACATCTGAACATGGAAATATTTTTGATTTTGTGATGAAAACCCAAAATTTTAAATTTGGAGAAGCTGTTAAGCACTTAGCTCAGTTAGCTGGGATGCAACCTTATATGTTTTCAAAACAAGATGAAGAAAGAGAAAAGAAATGGAAGGATTATTTATCAATCTATACTCAGTATGTTGAGTTTTACCATGACGAATTATTAAAAAATGAAACTTACTCTAATGCAAGAGATTATCTTAAAAGTAGATCTTTAGGCAAAGAAGAGGTTAAAAAGTTTAAAATTGGCTATATTGAAAAAAATCCAAATTTTTTCAACAAATTAAAAGATCAATTTAGTGAACAAGCATTAGTAGAAAGTGGATTATTCTATTTAGATGAAAAGAAAAAAATATATGTTGAGAGATTTAGAGGTCGTTTAATTTTTCCAATAAATAATATCTCAGGTCAACCAATTGCATTAGGTGGTAGAATAATTGAAAAATTAGATTATTTAGCAAAGTACATAAACTCTCCAGAGACTAATTTTTTCAAAAAAGGTTCAAACTTATACAATTTAGATTTAGCTAGAAAATTATCTAACAAGTTAGATCATATTTATTTAGTTGAAGGTTATATGGATGTTCTAGGATTAAGTAAAAATGGAGTTGATAATGCTGTTGCAAATCTAGGTACATCATTAACTGACAAACAAATCTTAACTTTAAATCAGTTTTTTGACGATATTATTATTTGTTTTGATGGCGATGAAAGTGGATATAAGGCAGCCTTACGAGCGGCAGAAAATTCAATTAAAGAATTAAAACCCGAAAAACAAATTTCTTTCTTATTTTTACCAAACAAAGAAGATCCAGATAGTTATGTAAATAAAAACGGAAAAAATAATTTCATAGAGCTTACTAAACAAAGCAAAATATCAACACACCAATTTATTTTTAGCCATTATAAAAAACTAACAGAAAATAACCCATCATCAATGGCAATTTTTGAAAAAAAACTGCGGGCTATCGCAAGTACTATAAAAGATGATTTTATTAAAAAATATGTACTTGAATATTTTTTAGAGAAAATTTCAGAACTAACACCTCATTCTAATCAAAATAAAAAAAATTTTTATGTTAAAAAAATAAAATCACTAGATTCTACTAAGAAATATTTTAATGAAAGTAAGTCATTAACTGGTGTAGAGTTAAAAGAATTTTCTTTATTATATTTGCTTATAAATAATTTAGCACTGCTACAAGCAAACATTCATTTAATCGAAAATATCAAATTATTTAGTGAAGTGAATAAGCAAATATTTGAATTAATTCTCGTTAAATTGAAATCTGGTAAACAAATTAATATTGAAGATCTAAATTTAGATAAGCAATTGTTAGAAAAGATTAATAAATTTGCACCTATTAAATATATACTAAAAAATAAATCTAATAATAATCAAAAAATTATTGAATTATTGGAGGATATTTCTAGAGACCTGATGAATTATGACTTAGAATTTAGAATTCAAGAATTAGAATCGAAGTTTTCAAAAGATATGAGCGAAGTTACGTTTAATGAGATAAAAGAGTTGAAAAAAAAGCAAAATATCAACTAATTCACTTAAATTAATAATGGATTTTTGTATATTTGACATTATATAAGACTTCCAAACTTATTTTGCTGTGGAAAGAATTATTACAAAATCATTTGCTAGATTAATGGGTCGTGGAACTCATAGAGGTTTTATAACTTACGAAGAACTAAATAAATCTCTTGGTAAAAGAAACTTAACAGATGAAAATTTATCTCAAGCATTTATTCATATTCTAGATGAACAAGTTACATTAGTTGAAAAAAAATCAGATTTTAAAGTTTTGCGAAAAAAAGAAAATTCTTCTAAAGAAGAGGGCAAGACTATAGAAAAAAGTGATGATCCAATACGAATGTACCTTAGAGAGATGGGAGGTGTTGAATTACTTTCAAGAGAAGGTGAAATTGCAATTGCTAAAAGAATTGAGGCTGGAAAAGATGTAATGTTAATTGCTTTGTCACAAAGCCCCATAACAGCCCAGCAATTTTTTGAATGGAATGAGCAGTTACAAAAAGATGAAATCTTGGTAAGAGAAATTATTGATATTGATACAAATTATATGGAGGATGAGTCCACAGGTCCAAGCGCTAAACAAAAAAATGCTGGAGAAATAGACAAAGAAGATAGTTCTGTGGATTCTGAAGATGATGATTTTAATCCAACTCTTGCTGCAATGGAAACTGAAATCAAACCAAAAGTTTTAAAAACAGTCAGTCTGCTTACAAAAGAGTATAATAAATTAATAAAATATCAAAAAGAAAAACTTGATTGTATTTTAAATTCGAAAAATTTTTCACCAGCGAAAGAAAAAGGATATGAAAAAATTAATAATGATATTTTAGAAAACATTAAGTCTCTTCAATTATCACCTTCAGTATTGGAGCAGTTAGTACAAAAACATTATGTAGAAAATAAAAAAATTATTTCTTTAGAAGGAAATCTCTTAAGATTAGCTATGGATTACAAAATCCCTAGAAATGAGTTTATTAAATTTTATATAGGTAATGAAATAAATCCAAATTTAAAAAAATTCTTAGATACCAATTTAGTATGGAAACAATTTTTTTTAAAAAACAAAGACGAATTTAAAAATATTAGAGAAAGATTAATTGAAATAAGTAATAAACTTGGAATATCTGTAACTGATTATAAAAAATTAGTTAGTAGAGTTCAAAAGGGAGAAAAAGAGTCTAGAATAGCTAAAAAAGAAATGGTTGAAGCAAATTTGAGGTTAGTAATTTCAATTGCTAAAAAATATACTAATAGGGGGCTGCAATTTTTGGACTTAATTCAAGAAGGAAACATTGGATTAATGAAAGCTGTTGATAAATTTGAATACAGAAGAGGGTATAAATTTTCTACATATGCTACTTGGTGGATTAGACAAGCAATAACAAGATCTATTGCCGATCAAGCAAGAACCATTAGAATTCCAGTTCACATGATTGAAACAATTAATAAAATTGTAAGAACACAAAGATTAATTTTAAGCGAATTTGGTAGAGAAGCTACACCAGAAGAATTAGCCCAAAAATTAAGAATGCCACTAGACAAAGTGAGAAAAGTATTGAAAATTTCAAAAGAACCAGTTTCGTTAGAGAAACCAGTTGGTGATGAAGAGGATAGTAGTTTAGGAGATTTTATTGAAGATACAAAAGCTTTAGCTCCTTTGGAGCAAGCAATTAAATCTAATCTTGGCGAAGCAACAACTAAAATTTTATCAACACTTACACCAAGAGAGGAAAGAGTTTTAAGAATGAGGTTTGGAGTTGGTATGAATACTGATCACACGTTGGAAGAAGTAGGACTACAGTTTTCCGTTACAAGAGAGAGGATCAGGCAAATTGAGGCAAAAGCTCTAAGAAAGTTAAAACATCCAAGCAGATCTAAACAATTAAAAAGTTTTTTAGAAAGTTAAATTTTTGGGCCGTTAGCTCAATAGTAGAGTACTGCATTGACATTGCAGGGGTAGTTGGAGCGTAACCAACACGGCCCACCATTTAATTATTATCCTTTTTGTTATACCCAATTGATTTTTTTTGAGCGTTCATGTTTATTTACAAATATAACTTTGTTGGTATATTTAAACTAGTCCTGATTTAAAAAATTACTTTACTTGCTAGGACTTTAAACAAAACGCTAAAGGAGAAATATGAAAATAATAATACAATCAATAAGAGACTTTTTTAAATCAAAAGAAAAAAAAGGTTTAAAACCTTTATTTTTTGAAAGTATTGGAGATCAAAACACTTCAAGAGATGAAAGGCTCAAGAATTTGATAAACATTCTGGAAAAAAATGGATTTAAAATTAAAAATAAAAAATAATTTTTAAATTGAAATTTATTTTTTAATCATTTGCAAAGTTAACTTGTATGAATTTTAAAATTGGTGTAATACCTAATTAATTTCAAGGGCCTGTAGCTCAGTTGGTTAGAGCAGTACACTCATAATGTATTGGTCCCAGGTTCGAGTCCTGGCGGGCCCACCAAATTAATAATTAATGTTAGTTTTTTGAAAACTCTTCCAATACTTTAAATAAAGCTTCTATATTTCCATCGTTAGAATTTATTATTGATGAAAATTCCTCTTTTTGTGTTCTTGCAAGACTTAATCCTTCAATAATTACATCCCTAATAAGAGGATTATCAGGGTCTTTTGTGTAAATTCTCCAATCTATCTTTACTTCGGGTCTTTCGTTTGTACCTTTAAGTACGCTATTTACAATTGTATATTTTTTATTTATTGTATTTTGAGAGATTACATTAATCTCAGGATTAGTCCATTCGGACAATCTGCTTGAAAAACTTTTTAAAAAATATTTTTCAAATAAAATTAAATATTCTTGTTTTTGATTTTTATCTAAAGTTTTTCTAGTAGATCCAAGTGTATAGAAACCTATACCTTTTATATCTACTGTTTCTTTTGCAATAATTTTAAGTTTTTTAATTTTATCATCTTTAGAAACACTGTTTGATAATAACTTTGAAGCTCTATCAACAGTTGATTGAACAAATTGACTAGGTTCAATTGAGTAAGAATTAGTTAAACTTATAAAATAAATAAAAAAAATATAAATTAATTTACTTTTTTTCATTAGTTTCAATTAAGCAGAATGTTAGTTATCTATTTCTTCCCAGTCACTATCGTTTTGAGTGTCGATAATCTTATTTGTATTTAAAATTTTTTGTTGTCGATCTTGAAGGTATAAACTTTTCACAGAAGCATAAAAATCTAATGAATTTTTTTCCAAATTATTTAAAGAGTCATAATTTTTTGCTCTAAAATCAACCCCAGATGTCACTCTTGAAGAATAATAATCAATATCACTAAAATATTGTGTGTCATTTTTTACTGTAACATTATACCATGCATCTCCACCCATGACACTAACCAAAGAACCAGCAGCATCTCTTACTGTGCTTGGACCTAAGACAGGCAAAACAATATAACAGCCTGGACCAATACCAAATTTTGCTAAGGATTGACCATAGTCTTCTTTTTCATAATTAGGTAGTCCTATGTGTTGAGCAACGTCTATGAAACCTAGTATACCTATAGTGGTATTAATTACGAACCTTCCTGAATTTATACCTGCCTTCTTGAAATCCCCCTGAAGAATATTATTCGGTATCGTAACTAAATTAGATAAATTATCTAATGAATTGCTAACTCCCGAACGAACTGGTGATGGTAAAACTCTATAAGCGCTTGCTACAGGTTTAAATATAACTCCATCCAAAGCTTGATTAAATGCGAAAGTTGCGCGGTTTAAATTTTCAAAACAATCTTTGATTTCTGCAGGTTCATTTTTTTTTAGAACCAGTTCACCATCTGATCCAGCATTAACGTTAAATGTTAATAAAAATATAGATAGAGCTGTAATTATAATTTTTCTAAACATACAAAGTTATATAATATATAAAAATTTAAAGTAAAATAAGAATTATTTTAGGAATCTGTCAATAAAATGACCAAAAAATTCAATAAAAAAGACCCTTAAAATGAGCTTAAAGATAATTTTAAATTATTCGCCAAATTTTAGTTCTAAAAAAAGAAGTTTAAAACAAATTAAATTTATTATTTTTCACTATACAGGAATGAAAAGTGAGTCTGCTGCATTAAAAAAATTAAGCAAAATACAATCTGAAGTTAGTAGTCATTATTTTATAAAAAATAACGGTGAAATAATTTCCATGGTTCCAGACTTGTATACTGCTTGGCATGCAGGGGTTTCCTTCTGGAAGAATAAAAGTTTTTTAAATAAAAATTCTATAGGAATTGAAATTAGCAATCCAGGACATACATTTAATTATAAAAAATTTTCTATAGAGCAAATTAAATCTATTGTAAAAATAGGCAAATTTTTAATAAGCAAATATAAAATTAAGCCTCAAAATATTTTAGGTCATTCAGATATTGCTCCATTTAGAAAAAAAGATCCTGGTGAAAAATTTCCTTGGAAATATTTAGCTAAAAAAAAAATAGGTATTTGGCATAGTTTAAGTGAAAGCAAATTATTAAAAAACAGAGGAGTAAAAATTAATAAATTAGAAAAAAAAATTTATATACAAAATCTAATTAAGATTGGGTACAATTTAGGTTTTAAAAATATATCTAAAATTAAAAAAAATAGTAATTTAAAAATAATTTCAAAAGCTTTTCAAAGAAGGTTTAGACAAGATATTGTAGACGGTATTATTGATAAAGAATGTCTATTAATAAGCAAAAATTTGGTAAAAAAATTCAATTAAATACTCTTGAAATTTTAAACTTTAGTTATAAATTGTCAGTGCCAGATAAACGACTTATCGCTTTAATTTGTTTTAAGGAGGAAAGTCCGGACTCTACAAGGACACAGTGCCAGGTAATACCTGGCGGGGGAGACCCTAGGGATAGTGCCACAGAAAATAAACCGCCATAACATGGCAAGGGTGAAAAGGTGTGGTAAGAGCACACCGGTTCTATTGGTAACAATGAACGCTGGAAAACCCCACTGGGAGCAAGACTAAGTAGAGATGACATTGTTGAAAAACTAAAAGCCGTCCTTGGCTAGTCATCAGGGTTAGTTGCTTGAGCTTAAGAGTGATCTTAAGCCTAGAGAAATGATAAGTTTAAATGACAGAACCCGGCTTATAGTTTATCTGGCTAAATTATTTAGAATTTAGATTATCAATGAAATAAATGTTCTCGTTTTGATTCATTCTTGCGTCATAAATGTTCTCATTTCTTTGTTTATTCCAGTTAATAGAAAACAAATTAAAAATTAATTAAATATTAAATTTTATATTAAAAATTTACAAAGTTCTTTTAAAAAAGGCTAGAATCAACATTTGACTCTAATTTAAAATACCCATATATTCCCATATATTCCCAATTATGGAATTTATAAATTATAAAAAATATGTTTTTATCGACCTACGAAAACAAATTAGACAAAAAAGGGAGAGTTTCTGTGCCTGCTAATTTTAGGTCGTATTTATCAAATTTAGGATACAATGGTGTAATCTGTTATCCATCTTTCAATAATTCTTCAATAGAAGCTTGTTCTCAAGACAGAATTGAAAAAATTTCTTCAGCAATTGACTCATTAAATCCATTTGAAGAGAAAAGAGATTACTTTGCTACATCGATTTTAGCAGAAAGTATAAATTTACAATTTGACAGTGAAGGAAGAATATCACTTTCATCAAAATTACTTAAACATGCTAAAATAAAAAATAGCATGTTGTTTGTTGGGCAAGGTCAAACCTTTCAAATATGGGAACCAACAGCATTTGAAAAATTTAAGGTAACAGCAAGAAAAAAGGCAAATATTAATCGAGCCAATCTTAAATGGGAGCTTCAAACAAATAAACAATAGGGGATAAAAGATGACAATTAACTTTAAAGCACCAGAAATAAAAGAGTTACAACCAAGACTACTTGTTTTAGGAGTTGGTGGAGCAGGCGGAAATGCAATTAATGAAATGATTGAAAATAATATGCAAGGAGTAGAATTTATTGCAGTCAATACTGACGCTCAGGATTTAAAGTTAAGTAAAGCAAAATCAAGAATTCAAATAGGCTTAAATTTAACAAAAGGTTTAGGAGCAGGCGCAAAACTTGATATTGGACAAGCAGCAGCTGACGAGTCTTTAAACGAAATAGTGAATACACTTCAAGGTGCAAACATGGTTTTTATTGCAGCAGGTATGGGTGGAGGAACAGGTACTGGTGCCGCTCATGTCATTGCGAGAGCTGCAAAGGAATTAAATATCTTAACTGTAGGTGTTGTAACTCTTCCATTTTTATATGAAGGTCCCTCAAGAATGAGAAGAGCACAACATGGTTTAGAAGAATTAAGAAAACATGTTGATACGATAATTGTTATACCAAATCAAAATTTATTTAAAATCGCAAATGAGCAGACTACTTTTGAAGAGTCTTTCAATCTTTCAAATAACGTTCTTATGCATGGTGTTCAAAGTGTGACAGATTTAATGGTACGGCCTGGCATAATTAATTTAGATTTTGCAGATGTTGAGACAGTAATGGCTTCAATGGGCAAAGCTATGATGGGAACAGGAGAAGCTGAGGGAGAAGGTCGTGCAATGCAAGCTGCGGAGATGGCAATCAATAATCCATTGATAGATGATTATACCTTAAAAGGAGCTAGAGGACTTTTGGTTAATATAACAGGAGGAAAAGATCTCAAACTTTTTGAAGTTGATGAAGTAGTAAACAAAATAAGATCTGAAGTAGACTCAGAAGCAGAAGTAATAATTGGAGCAATAACTGACGCAGAACTTGATGGTAAAATTAGAGTTTCAATTGTTGCAACTTCTCTTGATGGCCAACAACCAGAGTCAAAATCGGTTGTAAATATGGTTCATAGAATTCATAATCGTAACCCTGGTTATTCTGATTTTTCAAATATTGGATCATCTAAATCTTTTAATTTTACAAACACCTCAGGTTCAAGTCCAATTACGCATGGAGCTAATGCTTTAAAGCTTGAAAATGAGATTGTCCAAGAACAACAAACTGAGAGTCCTGATAATCAAATGACGAATGATGACACCATTCAAAATACTAGTATGGAAACCGAAAGTATAGTTGAAGACAACTCTGTAAACGAAATGGAAAAATCCTTTACACAAGAGGCGATAGAGGTTTCCCAAGAGGAAATTCCAGAAAATAATATAGAAGAAGAAGTTTCTAATGACCTTAAAGAGTTTGGTGTTGACTCTGACTCACCAGATTTATTTAGCTCAGAAACTGATAACTCAAGTCCTGAAGATTTATTATCTTCAAACGAGGAAGAAGAGGATGATCTTGAGATACCTGCATTCTTAAGAAGACAAAAAAATTAATGGTCTTCAAAGATATAAATGGATGCCACCATAGTGCCGAACATGCAAAAGCATTATCCGGTACTGCTAAAAGAAATTATTAGCATTATTTCCCCTCAATATGGTGGCACATTTATAGACTGTACTTTTGGTCAAGGTGGCTATTCTAAAAAAATTTTAAATTTTGATAATACAAATGTAATAGCTCTAGATAGAGATGTAGAGAGTGAAAAAGTCGCTAATCAATTTAAAGAAGATTTCAAAGATAGATTTATTTTTAAAAATATTAAATTTAGTCAATTAAATAATTTAAAACTTAAAAATGAAAATATAAAAGGTATAATTTTTGATCTTGGTTATTCATATACTCAAATAAAAGATCCACAAAAAGGACTATCATTTGAAGCTGAAGGTAAATTAAATATGCAGCTGGGTCTAAATAGTTATTCAGCAGAAGATGCAATAAATAAACTTGATGAAAAAGAATTAGAAAAAATATTCAAATTTTTCGGCGATGAAAAAGAGGGAAAATACATTGCCAGAAATATTATAAAAGAAAGACTAAAAAATAAAATTGATACTAAAGGTTTAGTTAAAATTATTGATAAATCTAAAAAAAGAAAAAACTTTAAGGTTCATAATGCAACAAAAGTTTTTCAGGCACTCAGAATATTTGTAAATAAGGAAATAAGTGAATTAATTTTAGGGCTTATAAATGCAGCTAAAATTTTAAAAAAAGGTGGTGTTTTAGGTGTGGTTACATTTCATTCTTTAGAGGATAAAATAGTAAAATATTTTTTTAAAAGTCTTTCAGAAAATAAAAGTATTTCAAGATATAGCCCTGCTACAGAACAAGTAGAGACTTTATTTAAATTAATACAAAAAAAACCAATAATACCGTCAGATGAAGAGATAAATGAAAATCTATCATCAAGATCTGCTAAATTTAGATATGCAGTAAAAAAAACTGATTTTTATAACTTTGATACCGACATAGAAGATCAATTTAGAAATTTAATTGAAATTGAAAAATATGGAGACAAACTTTGAAAAAGCTTGCTTTAGCAACTACGATTTTTTTTTTAATTTTATCAACTGCTATAATTAAAAATACAACAAAACAAATTGAAGATGAAATATTCACTGTAAAAGAGAATATGAGAGTCTTAAAATCTGAATTTGAAAACATATCTTTAGAATACGACTATCTTAGTTCTTCAGAAAAGTTACTTGAATATCAATATTTATATTTCGAAGATGATTTAATTCAAAAAAATATAAAGGATATAAAAATCTATAATATCTCAGATAGCATTAAAAAAATTCAAGATTTTAAAATTATTAAAGATTAATGATTAAAAATAAATTAAAATTAACTATACAAGACTCCAAAAATGATTTTACATTTAAGAAAAAAGACACTGGTTTAAATATTCAATTTAATCGTATAGCGTTTATTTTCTTTATTTTTTTTATTATTTATTTGATTTATACAATACACCTAATTCATTTAGGTTCACGTAAGGGTAAATCAGAAAAAATAAATAACCTTCCTATATCTAACAATCAACTATACCGAGCAGATATTATAGATATGAATGGTAATTATTTAGCCAAGACCGTTAAATCAATTGATATTGGATTAAAAACTTCAGACGTTATCAACAAAAGAAAATTACTTCTTAGTTTAAATATAATTTTTCCTGATAAAAATTTTAATCAAATAAAAAAAAAAATAGAAAATAAGAAATTCTTTTATTTAGAGAAAAAAATTTCAGAGGAAAATTATGAGAAAATAATGAAATTAGGGGATAAATCTCTAATTCCAGAAGAAAAAGTCTTGAGGATGTACCCTCAAAAAAATCTTTTTAGCCATGTTTTGGGCCAGATAGACGATGATAACAATGGTATTTCAGGATTAGAAAAATCATTAAACGAGGAACTTAAAAAATCAAAAGAACCAATTAGACTAACTGTAGATAAAGATATCCAATTTTTAATTCGAAAAGAATTAATAAAATATCAGGAAATTTTTAAAAGCAAAGGTAGTGCTGCTATCTTGATGAATGTCAATAATGGTAATATTTTATCATTGGTTTCTTTGCCAGATTTTAATCCTAATGAAAGACAAAATATTACTGATGTAAATTATATTAATAGAGTTACTAAAGGAACTTATGAATTGGGTTCTGTTTTCAAGGCATTTACTTTTGCAAGTGCTTTAAATGAAAAATTAATTAAGCCAGAGACAGAATTTTTGGATTTACCAAAATCAATTAAATGTGACAGATACAGAATAGGTGAATACGACAATGAAATACCATCAGATTTAACTGCAGAGCAAATTTTTGTTAGATCAGGAAACATAGGATCTGTAAGAATCGCCCAAAAAGTTGGATCAGAAAAATTTAAATCATTTTTAGAAAAAATAGGGGTTTTAAGTGAAATTGATTTTGATATTGAAGAGGTTGCTCCTCAGAAAAATTATGATTTTGGTAAATGTAGATTAGCAACAGCATCTTTTGGCCATGGAGTTGCAACAACTATTCTTCAATTAGCAAAGGGTTATGCTGTATTATCAAACGGTGGTTATGCAATTGAGCCAACATTGATTTATAAGGAAAAGAAAAAAAATAATAAAAATAAAAGAATATTAAATAAAGGAATTTCAGAGCAGGTTGTTAGCGCCTTAAGAAAAATTGTAAATACAGAAGAGGGAACAGCTAAATTTGCAGATGTTCAAAGTTATGAAATTGGTGGAAAAACTGGAACAGCTGATCAGCCTGAGGGAGGAGCATATTCGGAAGCTAAAATAAACACTTTTGCCTCGATTTTTCCTACTTCAAATCCACAATTTGTTTTTGTTGTTATGTTGGATACTCCAAAAAAATCTAAAGATTATTATTATAAATATAGAAATCAGAAAGGTGGCTGGAAAGGTACACTTTACAATACAGCTGGATGGACCTCAGTTGAGGTTGCAGGAAAAGTAATAGACAAAATTGGACCTATTTTAGCCACAAAATATATTGAGGTTAATTAATCATGTTTCTAGTTAACTATTTTCATAACATAAATAAAAAATATAAGAATTTTTCATTTTCAGGAATTTCATTTGATACGAAGAGTATAAAAAAAAATAATATTTTTTTTGCAATCAAGGGTAATAGCGTTGATGGTAATAAATTTATTCCAAAGGCAATAAAAAAAGGATCTAAAATTATTGTAACTGAAAAAAAAATTAAACAGTTACAAAACGGAATTTTATATATTCATACAAATAATATAAGAAAATTGTTAGCTGAAACTGCTTTTAAAATTTATAATAAAAAACCAAAAAATTTAATCGCTGTTACTGGTACAAATGGTAAATCATCAGTTGCAGATTTTTATTATCAAGTGTTAAAATTAAATAATAAAAAAGTAGCTTCAATCGGCACGTTAGGTGTCAAATCAAAAAGTATTAATTTGAATTTATCTAATACCACAACAGATCCAATTAAATTAGCTCAAATATTGAGCAAGTTAAAAAATAAAAAAATAGAAAATGTAATTATGGAAGCCTCAAGTCATGGTTTGAAGCAAAATAGATTAGATGGTTTAAAATTCAATTCTGGTATATTTACAAATTTATCACAGGATCATCTTGATTATCATAAAAATTTAAAAAACTATTTAAATGCAAAACTTTATTTATTTGAAAACTTAATTCAAAAAAGAGGCAATGTAATTACAGATCAATTAATACCAGAGTTTAAAAACATTAAAAAAATTACAATTAAAAAGAAATTAAAATTGTATTCACTAAATGATAAAAAAAACGATCTAAAGGTCATATCTCACCGTTTTAAAGGAGAGGGTCAACTTCTTAGAATTAAATTAAACAATTCAATACGGGATTTAAATTTAAATTTAATTGGAAAAATACAATTAAAAAATGTTTTCATGGCAATAATTGCAGCAAAATATAGCGATGTTAATTTAGATAAAATTTTAAATTCAATTTCAAAATTGAAACCAGTTGAGGGAAGATTTGAAAAAATTGGTAAAATTAAAAATCAATCTAAAGTAATTCTTGATTATGCTCACACACCTGATGCTTTAAAAACGTGTCTTTTAAATCTAAGAGAACAATTTCCTAATAAAAAAATCACAGTGCTATTTGGTTGTGGTGGAAATAGAGACCAAAATAAAAGATCAAAAATGGGCAGAATAGCAAGTAATTACTCAGACAGTATTATTCTCACAAATGATAACCCAAGATTTGAAAATCCACAAAAAATAAGAAGAGATATTAAAAAGGGAATTAAAAAAAATAAAATTTTAGAAATAGCTAATAGAGCGATAGCAATATCAAAAGCTATTAAGAGTTTAAATACTGGTGATATTTTGTTAGTTGCTGGGAAAGGCCATGAGGAAACCCAAGATGTTGGAAATAGGAAAATTTACTTTTCAGATAGAAAAATAATTTTAAATGCAATTAAAAATAAAAATATCAATTTATCAAATAATTTAAAAATAAATGTAGTTAAAGAGTTGGCTAAAATTAAAAAATTGCCTCCTTTTACATCTTTAAAAAATGGAAGAATTAATTCTAATGAAGTTACCAAAAATGATATTTTTTTTGCTATTAAAGGAAAAAAAAATGATGGTAATAAATTTGTTGGAGAGTCATTTAAAAAAAAAGCATCATTAGCTGTTGTAAACAAAATTCAAAAAAAATTTAATTACAGACGTCAGATAAAAGTAAAAAATACTTTAAAATTCCTAACAGATGTTTCAAAAACTTTTAGAAAAGGTATTGATACAAATATAATTAGTATCACAGGAAGTTGTGGCAAAACTACACTTAAAGAATTGTTAGGAAATGTATTAAGTAAAATTTCGAAAGTAAGTATTTCTCCAAAATCATACAACAATAAATTTGGAGTTCCTTTGAGCCTTTTTAATATAAAACAAAATGATGAATTTGGAATTCTAGAAGTTGGAATGGATAAGAAGGGTGAAATTGATTACTTGTCAAAAATTATAGAACCAGATGTTGGCGTTATAACTAATATTAATTACGCACATGCAAAAAATTTTAAAAATATTAAACAAATTGCTTTAGCAAAATCTGAAATTATTAACAACATAAAGACTGGTGGTTTTATTGTTCTAAACGCAGACGATAGATTTTTTAAATTACATAAAAAAATTGCCAACGAAAATAACCTTAAAGTAATTTCTTTTGGTATTAAAAGTCAGAAATCAGATATCAAATTAATTAATATTAAGCCATTAGAAAAAAAATTCAGAATGAACATTAGTTTAAATAATAACAATAAATATTTTTTATTATCTAATGATTTTCAAAACAATATATACAACACTCTTTCTGCTTTAGCAGTTATTAGTATTTATAAAAATATATTTAAATTAAATGAAAACATTTTTCTAAATTTTAAAATTCCTGGAGGTAGAGGAGATCATTCAATAGTTAAAATAAATAATAAAAAAGTGAATCTAATTGACCAAAGTTATAATTCAAATCCTTTATCATTAAAATCAGCAATAAAAAATTATGATAAAATCGATACAAAAACATCAAAAAAATACTTAATAATTGGTGATATGTTAGAGCTAGGTAGTCATTCTAAATTACTTCATAAATCTATTACCCCAATAATAAACAAAACTAAGATAAACAAAGTATTTGTAAAAGGAAAAATGTCCTCTCTGATATTTAAAAATATATCAAAAGCAAAAAAAGGTAGGATTTTATTCAACAAATCACAAATTATTGAATTGATTAGAAAAGATTTAAATAATAATGATTATTTAATGATTAAAGCCTCACTTGCGACAGGATTCAACGACATAGTAAAAGATCTGAAAGGATTACGTTAAATGCTTTACCAATTTTTACTAGAATTTGTTGATACTTTTGGTTTTTTGAATGTCTTTAAGTACTTAACTTTTAGAACGGGTTTATCTTTTTTTACCTCACTAATTATAGTGCTGATTATTGGAGGTCCGTTTATTAAATTTTTTTCAAACCAAAAAATTTTAAATCCTATTCGGGATGATGGACCTGAGGATCATATAGTAAAAAAAATTGGCACACCAACAATGGGAGGATTAATAATTTTATTTGGCTTGTTAGTATCCGTAATATTTTGGGGAGATTTATCTAATATTAATATTTTATTTTGTATGTACATTGCAATCTCTTTTGGTTTATTAGGAGCATATGATGACTTTAAGAAGATTAAGTATAACAACTCAACAGGAATTTCTTCCAAGTTTAAAATAACTTCACAAATAATATTAGCAATTATTGGAGTAAGTTTTTTTGTTTATTTAAACGATTATCAAGGTTTAAATAATTTATATTTTCCATTTTTCAAAAATTTAATCGTAAATCTTGGATGGTTTTTTATACCATTTGCAATATTCGTAATTATAGGTTCATCTAATGCCGTTAATCTTACCGATGGATTGGATGGTTTAGCAACAGTGCCTGTGATATTGGTTGCAGCATGTTTTGCTTTTATAAGTTACGTTACTGGAAACATTGTATTTTCAAATTATTTACAAATTCCCTACATCGAAGGAACAGGTGAAGTATCAATTTTTTGTGGTGCAATTATTGGCTCTTGTTTAGGCTTTTTATGGTTTAATGCTCCACCTGCTAAAATTTTTATGGGTGACACAGGCTCATTATCTCTTGGAGGTTCCTTAGGTGCAATTGGAATTATAACTAAGCACGAAATAGTCCTGGCAATTACTGGTGGACTTTTTGTATTAGAGGCAATTTCAGTAGTGGTTCAAGTAATTTCCTTTAAACTCACCGGAAAAAGAATTTTTAGAATGGCACCTATTCATCATCACTTTGAGAAAAAGGGATGGCCAGAGTCCACAGTTGTAATTAGGTTTTGGATTATCTCAATAATCTTAGCAATGATCGGTTTAGCTACTTTAAAATTAAGATAATGAAAATATTCAATAATATTTTTTTAGGAAAAAAAATATTAATTTATGGTTTAGGAAAAAGTGGTATTTCGTCTTTTGAATTTTTAAAAAAAAAGTCGGATGTATATTTATTTGACGACAACCAAAGTATTAATTTAAAACTCAATCAAAAAATAATTAGTCTAAAACAAATTCAAAAAATAAATTTTGATAGAATTATTATTAGTCCAGGTATTGATATTTCAAATTGCAGATTATCAAAATTTTTAAAGAAAAATTTTTTAAAAATTTATACTGATCTTGATATTTTGTTTTCATTTTACAACAATGAAAGTATCACAATCACTGGAACTAATGGTAAATCTACAACTGCTAAAATTTTACATGATGCCTTGATTGATCAACAGAGAGACTCAAGACTTATTGGGAATATAGGTAACCCGGCATTGTCAGAAAAAAAAATTACAAAAAAAACAATTTTTGTTATAGAAGCCTCTTCGTATCAGCTTGATTATAGTAGGATTTTTAGATCAAGACATGCAGTAATTTTAAATATCACTTCAGATCACATAGAGAGACATAAAAGTTTAAAAAATTACGTAGATGCAAAATTTAAATTATTAAAATCTCAAATTAGAGGATCTTTTGCTTACGTTAAAAAAGAAGATGATATAATTACTAAAAAAATAAAAAAAAATAAATATAAAGCAAAAATTTATAAAATTAAGACTTTAAATTTAGATAAAAGGATTAATAAACTTACTAATAAATATTTTAGTTCTGATGGTAATAAAGAAAACTTATCTTTTATATTCAAAATTGCTTCAAAATTGAAACTTAATAAGAAAAAATTAATTAAAACTATTAATGAATTTAAAGGTTTAGATTATAGACAACAAATTATTTTTGATAAAAAAAATCTAACAATAATTAATGACTCAAAATCTACAAGTTTTGCTTCCTCAGAAAATGTCCTTAAAAATTTAGATGATGCCTATTGGATCTTAGGGGGAATTCCAAAAAAAGGAGATAAATTTAAATTATCTAAAATAAAGTGCAAAAATCTAAAAGCTTTTATTTTTGGATCACATCGTAAGAAATTTTTAAAGATTTTAAATAATAAATTAAAAGTAAATAGCTTTAAAAATTTAAAAGAAACACTTAAAGCAATCTTTTTAGAAATTAAAAGTCAGAAATCAAAAAAAAATATTATTTTCTTTAGTCCTGCTGGAGCCTCATTTGATAGTTTTAAAGATTTTGAAGACAGAGGATATTTTTTTAATGAATTAATTAAAAACTCTTTAAATGCAAAGTGATAGTTTAATTTATAAATTTTATTATCAATGGTGGAAAAATATTGATAAATCTATTTTTATCTTAATAAGCTTACTATTTACTATTGGATTATTTTTTTCTTTAGTTTCAACATCTTTAATAGCGTCTGATAAATTGGATACAAATAGTTATTTCTTTTTTTTTAAACATTTGATTTATGTCTTAATCGGGATATCACTTATTTTTGTATTTTCCTCATTGAATTCAGATCAATTATATAAATATTCAATTTTTCTTTTTTTTATTTCTTTAATTTCATTATTTTTAGTGCCAATCATTGGAGCTGAAGTTAAAGGTTCTAAAAGGTGGATAGACTTATTTTTTTTACCAAGATTTCAACCAATAGAAGTTTTAAAGCCATTTTTAATCGTAATTTTAGCAACTATTTTTTGCAGCAGAAGATCAAATATTTTATTTAGGTATCTGACATCAATTATTTTAGTTTCTGTAATTTCTTTGCTTTTAATAATTCAACCAGATATTGGTCAAACATTATTAGTAGTATTTTCTTGGGTAGTTCTTATCTTCACGTCAGGGATTAATATATATATTCTATTTGTAATATTTGTTTCTGGAGCGTTTTTGCTTACTTATCTTATTATTTATGTTCCTAAGTTTGATTACATCCAAGCACGTATTTTTTCTTTTTTTAATAGAGAAGTAGGGACTCATAATTTCCAATCTGATAAAGCAATAGAATCAATTACTAGTGGAGGTTTTTTTGGAAAAGGTATTGGTGAAGGAGTTCTTAAAAATAGAGTTCCCGAAGCCCATACTGACTATATTATCTCAGTAATTTCTGAGGAGTTTGGTGTTGTTGCCATAATATTAATATTATTATTATTTTTAGTCTTAATTTATATGGTTTTTAAAAAAATAAGTTTTGAAACTAATGATAAAACTAAACTTATCTTAATTGGATCCATTAGCTTGATATTAATGCAGGCTACTATTCATATTGGGGTCAATATAAGATTATTCCCAACAACAGGAATGACATTACCCTTTTTAAGTTATGGAGGTTCATCAATAGTAAGCACATCAATATTAGCTGGAATAATTTTAAATTTAACAAAAAGAAAAATAAATTAATAAATGAAAAAAAAAATTTTAATTTCTACAGGGGGGTCCGGAGGACATGTCATTCCAGCTATTACGATTTATGATCATTTGAAATTTAATTATGAAATTTTAATATCAACTGATCTTAGAGGTTTTAGATATTTAAATAAAGAGAATTATAACTATATTATAGTTAATACACCTAAATTAAATAATTTATTTTTACTTCCTTTTAGTTTGCTTAAGGTGTTTTTTTTAACAATTAAATCTTTAATAATTTTGAAAAAAAAAAATATTTCAATTTTAATTTCTACTGGTGGTTACATGTCTCTACCACTATGTCTAGCAGCAAAAGTGTTAAGTATCAAAATTTATTTAGTTGAACCTAATATGGTTCTCGGTAGAGCAAATAAATTTTTTTTAAATTTTTCTGAAAAATTAATATGTTATTCAAAAAATTTAATCAATTTACCAAATAATTTTGAAGAAAAACAAACTATTATAAAGCCATTAATTAGAAAAAAATATTATGAAATAAACAAATACCATAAAGATGATAATTTATTTTCAATTGTAATTATTGGTGGTAGTCAAGCAGCAAATATATTTGATACACTTATAAATGAAATACTTGCTAATATTTCAAGAACACGATCGTTAAAAGTAATTCATCAAACTAATGAAAAAAATATCGATTTACTTAAGAATTTTTATAAAAAAAATAAAATTGAAAGTAAAGTTTTTACTTTTGATCAAAAACTAGATGAACTTTTAAAACAATCAGATTTATGTATTACTAGAGCCGGTGCCTCAAGTTTAGCAGAACTTTCTTTACTTAATATTCCATTTATTGCAATACCACTTCCTAGTTCAAAAGATAATCATCAATATGAAAATGCAAAATATTATAGTGATAAAGATTGCTGTTGGATTATTGATCAAAAAAATTTTGATAAACAAAAATTTGAAGAATTATTGGTAAAAATATCTAATAAAAAAGATGATTATTTAACAAAAAAAAATAATTTAGAAAAATTAAATTATCAAAATTCGTGGAATAATGTTAATCAAAAATTATTAGAAATTTTTAATGAAAATTAAATTAGCAAAATCAGAAATTATACATTTTGTGGGTATTGGTGGAATTGGTATGAGTGGTCTATCCTTAATAATGAAGGGCAAAGGTTTTAAAGTTCAGGGTAGTGACATTTCAAATAATAAAAATATAGAAAGGTTAAAAAAAGAAAAAATAAGAATTTATATAGGGCATAAAAAACAAAACGTAAATAAGGCAACTATTTTGGTAGTATCATCAGCAATTAAGAAAAATAATCCTGAGTTGATCGAAGCCAAAAAGAGGCAACTGCCTATATATAAGAGAGGAGAAATGTTAGCAAATATTGTCTCTTTAACAAAAAATATTGTAGTTGTTGGTTCACACGGCAAAACAACCACAACATCATTAATAACCTCTATTTTTCAAGAAACTAAAATAGATCCAACAATAATTAATGGCGGTGTAATTAATTCAATTAATAATTCTGCAAAACTTGGTAAAAGTGATTGGTCTATTTTAGAAGCAGATGAGTCTGATGGCAGTTTTATTTTTATACCACCGACTTATTCAATAATAACAAATATAGATAGAGAGCATATGGATTTTTATCATTCAATGAATGAATTAAATAAATACTTTATAAATTTTGTAAATAAGGTCCCATCTTTTGGAAAATCATTTATTTGTCTAGATGATAAAAATAATAAAAATTTAATTAAAAATATCAAGAATAAAAATTTTTATACATATGGCTTAGATTTAAAATCTAATTTTTGTATTAAAAATATAAAACAATTTAAAGAATTTTCTGAATTTGATTTAAATATAAGATTACCAAATAAAAAAAATCAGTTAATTAAAAAATTTAAAATTCCATTATTAGGTAAACACAATATTAGAAATTCTGTTGCTGCAGTAGCTTTAGCGTTCACTGTTGGATTGCCTATTTTAAATATAAAAAGAGGGCTTAAAAATTTTAAAGGAGTTCAAAGAAGATTTAATAAAATTTTTACATTTAATAAGGTAGATTTTTTTGATGATTATGCTCACCATCCTACAGAAATTAAAGAAGTAATGGATGGTGTAAAAAATGTTTATAAAGGATATGAAAAAATATGTATTTTTCAACCTCATAGAATATCAAGATTAAAAGATTTAAAGAGAGAATTTAGTTATGCCTTCAAAGATGCTGACAAGGTAATTTTATTTCCAATTTATACAGCAGGAGAAAGAATTAATCTTGGATTTAGGTATATCGATTTTGCAAAACAAATTATTAAAAATTCAAAAGTCCAATTATTTTTAGTAGACGATAAATTTCAATTAGCAAAATATATTAAAAATAACATTTATGGAAAAAAAATAGTTATCAGTATGGGTGCTGGCACTATTTCAAACTGGATGAGAGAATTACCTAAATTGTTTTAATGAATATTAAATTAAAAGAATTGTTATCTGAATTTAGTAATAATTTAAAATTAGATTACGATCTTAAAAAAAAAAATTGGTTTAATATTGGAGGCAAAACTAAGCTTTACTACAAAGCTGATAATCTTAAAGAGCTAATTAAATTTCTTAAAAAAATTGAAAATAAAGAAAAGATTTTTATCTTAGGCGGTGGTTCAAATACATTAATTACTGATAAACAATTTGATGGCGTTGTAATTAAGCTTACAAATAATTTTAATAATATATCTATGTTATCTGAGGAAATTATTATAGCAGGTAGTGCTGTTACAGATAAATCATTATCTGAATTTGCAATGGAAAATAGCCTAGAGGGTTTTGAATTTTTATCTTGTATACCTGGTACAGTAGGAGGCGGTATTAAAATGAATGCAGGTTGCTTTGATAGAGAATTTAAAGATATTTTGATCTCGATACAGGTATTAGATAAATCTGGACAAGTTTTAACAATACCAGCAAAAAATATTAACTTCAAATATAGAGACAGTGGGTTATCAGATGATCTTATTTTTTTAAGTGCATCTTTTAAAGGTTTGAAGAATGATAAAGATTTTATTAGAGCTAAAATGAAACTGCTTAAAGAAAAAAAAGAATTAGCTCAACCCACAAAGATAAAGACAAGTGGGAGCACTTTTAAAAATCCAATAGAGCAATCAGATAAAAAAGTTTGGCAATTAATAAAGGAATCAGTACCACTTGAAAAATCTTTTGGAGATGCATCTATTTCTCAAAAACATTGTAATTTTTTTGTAAATAAAGGAAATGCTAAGTTTAAGGATATGAAAAAGTTAATAGAATTTGTATCAGAAAGTGTTTTTAAAAAAACAGGGGTTAAGTTAGAAACAGAAATAAAAATTTTGGAATAAATTGAAAAAAAAAATACTTATACTCTCAGGTGGAATTTCAAAAGAAAGATTGATTAGTCTTGATACAGGATTGCAAGTTGCAAAGGAATTAAAAAAAAACGGATATAAAGTAAAAATTTCTGAGCCTAATAATAACTTAACCAAAAATATAAACAAATTTAAACCTTCAATTATTTTTAATGCATTACATGGTCAATTTGGGGAAGATGGTTATATTCAAACTATCTTAGAACAATATAATATACCATATACTCATTCAGGTGTAATAGCTTCATCGATAGCAATGGATAAAGAAATTTCAAAGAAAATTTTTATAAAAAATAAAATTAATACTCCAAAATTTATTAAATATTCTTTCAATGAAAAAAATTCAAACCTAATTAAATTAATAGATAAAAAATTAAAATTTCCAGTTGTGGTAAAACCAATTAACGAAGGTTCTAGTGTAAATGTTTATATTTGTACGAAAAAAAATATTATAAAAATTTTAAAATTAGTAAAAAGTTATAAACAAATAATGATAGAGGAATTTATTGCAGGGAGAGAAATACAAGTAGCAATTATGGGAAATAAAAAATTGGGTGCAATCGAGCTCAAGCCAAAAAGAAAATTTTACGATTATAAAGCAAAATATAATACTAATGCTAAGACCCAACATATTATCCCTGTTGAATTATCAAATAATAAACTAAATGAAGTTATGAATATGGCTTTCAAAGCACATAAGCAAATAGGGTGTAGAGGGGTTACTAGATCGGATTTTAAATTTTATAAAAATAGATTTTTTCTATTAGAAATCAATACCCAGCCAGGCATGACAAAGCTATCTCTTGTACCCGAAATAGCAGCTTACAAAGGTATAAGTTTTATAAATTTAATCGAATGGATTTTAAAAGATGCATCAACGAAAAGGTAAAAAAATTTTAATTTATTTTTTTTTATTAATCTTAGTTGGCTCAATAAATAATATTGATCTAAGCAGTATAAAATTTGAAGAAGTTAAATATATTAATATTGATGGTCTGGAAGAGAAAGAGAACTCTATTTTATTACAAGAAATTCATAATTTAAATTTAGATAATATTTTTTTTGTAAATAAAGAAGATATACAAAATCAAATTGACTCGAATAGTTTAGTTGAAGAATATAGCATATTCAAAAGATACCCAGATTCTCTAGATATTAAAATTGAAAAAACTGAATTCTTAGCAAGAACAAATAATAATGGAAAAATATATTTTATTGGTTCTAATGGAAAACTCTCTAAAAATATTTTTTCCAATGTTCAATTACCTTTTATTTTTGGTAAGCCCAAAATAAAAGAATTTTTATATTTTAAAAAAATTATAGACGAGTCTAAATTTTCTTATAATGAAATTAAAAATTTTTATTTTTTTTCATCTAAAAGATGGGATTTAGAACTTAAAAATAATATTATAATAAAATTATCAAGTAGTTATCCAAAAGATTCATTACAGCTAGCATTTGAATTTTTACAAAATAGTAATTTAACGGATATTAAAATTATTGATGCTAGAGTTAAAAATCAAATTATTTTAAATGGCTGAAGAAATAGATTTTGAAACTTATTTAAGCATATCAAAAAATAAATTTGAAATTTTTTTATTTGATAATAAAAACTTAAAGAGTTTATATAAAAATGAGTTAAAATTAGAAAGTAGCATAATAGACTTAGAAAAACTTTCAAAGTTTCTTGATGATAATATATTTAAGATTGAAAAATTTGCTGGAAAATTTATAGAAAATATTTTTTTAATTATCGAAAATGATGAAAATTTTCAGGTA
Source organism: uncultured Pelagibacteraceae bacterium (assembly GCA_902522915.1). Lineage (GTDB taxonomy): Bacteria > Pseudomonadota > Alphaproteobacteria > Pelagibacterales > Pelagibacteraceae > Pelagibacter. Next base: position 32,856 of record CABYXQ010000006.1, read on the forward strand.
AACATCTGTATTAAAAAAAAAAATTACGATAAACTAATTAATAAAAAGACCTTAGAAAATACTTTGACTGAAGTAAAAGATTTATTTAAAGAAGCTTACCAAGATCAAATTATTATGCATATGATTGTAAATAATTATTTGATAAATGGTAAAAATTACAATTCATACATAGATAATCTACAAAGCGATAATTTATGTTTAGAGGTAAACTTTTTGTGCATATCTAAGAATATGGCTATTAATTTAAACAAAATTCTAGAAAAATATCAGATAAAAATAAAACAATATTTAAATGCAAGATATATTAAAAATTTTACCAAAGTTGAAAATATCAAAATTCCAGAGATGGCTTATATGTTGAAAAATGGATACAATAACAATGAGGTCATTTTAGTTCCAAAAAGTACAGAAAATAAAGGTTTTTTTGAAAAGTTTTTTCAACTATTTAGTTAAAACTGTCTTTTCTAGTAACATTTGTTGTTTTTAATATCAGGTAAAAACAAAATAAAAGTTATTCGTGTCTTATTTAACGCAAAAAACAATCAAGAATAATGTCTTATTCAAAGGTGTTGCTCTTCACAGTGGAGTAAATGTTAACGTGTGCATTAAACCTGCAGAGCCTAACTTCGGTATAGTTTTTAAAAGAGTAGACTTAAAAAATAATAATTTAATATATCCAAATTTCATGAATGTGACGAACACTGCATTAAATACTACTATTGAAAATGAGTTTGGTATTAAAGTTTCAACAATAGAACATTTAATGGGAGCATTATTTGGATTAGGTATTGATAACGCGATAATCGAAATTGATAATGAAGAAGTTCCAATTCTGGATGGTTCAGCAAAAGAATTTATTGAAAAAATTATATTATCAGGAATTAAAGTAAGTGAAGCACCAATAAAAATTATCAAAATAAACAAAAAGATTGAATATTCAGATGGTAAAAGATCTATTTCAATTGAGCCATCGACTTTATCTCTCAATATTGATTTCGAAATTAAATATGAAAATGAAATAATAGGAAATCAAAGAAATAAAGTTAAGGTTTATGAGGATGATTTAACAGATGTTTATAATTCTAGGACTTTCTGTTTATTTCAAGATATAGAATATATTAAAAGCAAGGGATTAGCAAAGGGTGGCAGTTTAGAAAATGCTATTGTTGTTAAGAATAAAAAAATATTAAATCCTGAAGGATTAAGAAATAACAAAGAATTTGTTAATCATAAAATATTAGATTGCATTGGAGATTTATATACATCAGGATTTAGAATCGTCGCTAGCATTAAATGTTCTAGAGGCGGTCATTATCTAACAAATCAGTTATTAAGAAAAGTATTTAAAAATAAAGAGAATTTTTCAATTATAGAAATTAAAGAAAAGAACCTTCCTCATACATTGATAAATAGAGAATTATTAAGATCTATTGCTTAATAATAAAGATAACTTTAAAACTTTACATTAAGTCAGTATAAACTCTATATGAAATTTTTTAAGATTTTTTCTTTATTTATAATATTAACACTTTTTATTTCATGCTCTAAAGAAACAATAAAAAAATCTGTTATTAATGAAAAAGGTTTAAATGAACAAGTTTTAGAAGCTTATGAGGAAGGTATGAATTCATTAAAAGAAGGAGATGTAATTTATGCAGCAAAAAAATTTAATGAAGCAGAGATTTTATTTCCACAATCTAAATGGGCTCCAAAATCTGCATTAATGGCAGCTTATTCTTACTATTCACAAGATTATTATGATGACGCAATAGCAGAATTAGAAAGATTTGTGAGAGTATATCCACTTTATAAAAACTTAGATTATGCATATTATTTGATGGGAGTTTCTTATTATGAGCAAATTATAGATGAAAAAAAAGATTTAGAAGCAATCATAGATGCAAAAAATACATTTAAATTTTTGATAAAAAACTATCCAAATACAGAATATGCATTAGATGCAGAATTTAAAATAGATCTTATAAATGATACTCTTGCATCTAAAGAAATGTATATTGGTAGATATTATTTTAAAAAAAAAAAATGGATACCGGCAATCAATAGATTTAGGACAGTCATAGACGATTATGAAACTACAATCTATACCGAAGAAGCATTACATAGGTTGGTAGAAGTTTACTATACTATAGGTCTAATTGAAGAGGCAGAAAAATATGCTAAACTTTTAGGCTACAACTATCAATCTTCAAAATGGTATGAAAAATCATATGGTGTTTTTAATAAAATGTATGAAAAAAATAAAAAAAATAGAATTAAAAAAGATAAGAAAAAAAACAACTCTATTTTAAAAAAATTTAAATCTCTTTTTGATTGAGATGAAAAAAAAAGAAATTCAAAACAAATATAAAAAAAAAATAAAATTAATTCATAAATTAAATAAATTTTATTTTGATAAAAGTAAACCTATAGTTTCTGATAAAGAATATGATGAGTTAAAAAAAGAAATTATATTGCTAGAAAATCAATTTGATTTTCTTAAATCAAAAATTTCTCCCTCAAAAGTTGTAGGACACAAACCCTCAAAAAATTTTAAAAAATCATTACATAGGGTTCAGATGTTATCTTTGGCAAATGCGTTTTCAGAAGAAGATTTACTAAATTTTGAAAAAAAAATTACTAATTTTTTATCAAAAAAAACAGATTTTAAAATTTCATATAGTGCCGAACCAAAAATTGATGGTATATCAGCTTCTTTAACATACAAAAATGGTACCTTTGTAAAAGGTTTATCTAGAGGTGATGGTAAAGTTGGAGAAGATATAACTGAAAATCTAGCCACAATTCAAGATATCCCAAAAAATATTTCCTTAAATGATTTTCCAGAGGATATTGATATAAGAGGAGAGGTTTTTATTCAAAATACTGATTTTGCAAATTTGAAAGATAAATTTGCCAATCCAAGAAATGCAGCCTCTGGTTCTTTGAGACAAAAAAACTCTGAAGATACAAAGAAAATTCCATTAAAATTTATTGCATATACTTTTGGCTTTGAAAAAGGTTTAAGTGTAGATAATCAATTTGATTATTTAAAAAGATTAAGTAAATGGGGTTTCAAAACAAATCCATTTAACAAGCTTATTATTGGAGTAAAAAATCTTATTCAAAATTATCACGAAATAGTGAAAAAAAGAACAGATCTAGATTTTGATATTGATGGGATTGTTTACAAAGTTAATGACTTTACTCTTCAAAAAAGATTAGGAAATGTTGCTAATGCTCCAAGATGGGCAATCGCACACAAATTTTCCTCAAATAAGGCAATGTCAGTTATCGAAGATATTGAAATTCAAATTGGTAGAACTGGAGCCCTAACTCCGGTTGCAAAGATAAAACCAATCAATATAGGCGGTGTGGTAGTATCCAACGCTACGTTACATAATGAAGATGAAATAAATAGAAAAGATATCAGAATAGGAGATACAGTAACAGTTGAGAGAGCAGGAGATGTGATACCTCACATACTTAGTGTTGATAACAATAAAAGACCCAAGAAAAGTTCAAAGTTTGCGTTTCCAGATAAATGTCCTTCTTGTGGATCCAAAACAATAAAAGATATAAACTTAACAACAAAAAAAGAAGATGCTGTAAGAAGATGCTCAAGCGAAGATTATTTCTGTAAAAAAATTTCTATTGAAAAATTAAAACATTTTGTATCCAAAGAAGCTTTTAATATAGACGGGTTTGGAAAAAAAATTGTAGAAAATTTCTGGAAATTAAAATTAATAAAGTTTCCACAAGATATTTTTAAATTAGATTATAATAAAATTGAAAAATTAGAAGGTTGGGGAAAACTTTCAGTAGAAAACCTTAAATACTCTATCAATGAAAAAAAACAAATATCGTTAGAAAGATTTATCTATGCGCTAGGAATAAGACATATTGGATTAGAAAATGCAAAACTAATATCAAAACATTTTCTTTCTTTTTTAAAATTTAAAAATTTGTCAAAAAATAATAATTATAAAGATTTATTAAATATTGATGGAATTGGAGATACTCAAGTAAATTCTATAAAAAACTTTTTTTCAAATAAGATGAATATTAATATTTTAAATGAGTTAGACAAAGTTTTAATTATTAAAAGTGCTGTAGTTGAGAATAAAAATGGCTTATTAAAAAACAAAACTTTTTTGGTAACTGGCAAGTTAATTGGCATAAGTAGAGCAGAAATAAAATCTTTAATTGAGGAAAATTCAGGCACTACAGTGAGTAGCGTATCAAAAAAATTAAATTATTTAATAATTGGTGAAAAACCAACCAAAAAAAAAGTTGAAAGTGCCAAAGAACTTAAACTAAGGATTTTAGATCAAAATCAGTTTTTAAAAATGCTAAATAAAACTAGCTAGCCATTGCTTTTCTTTGAAATTAAGAAACTTAGATATTTTTGAGTAAACATCTAAATGATACTTGAATAAGTATTTTTTTTCTGATGATGTTAAAATTTTAAAGTTGATTAAATCTTTTTCGATTGGAGCCATAGTCAAATTTTCAAAAAAGATATTTTTTTTTGTTTTTTTAACATAGACTAGATTTTCAATTCTAATTCCAAATTTATTTTTTAGATAGTATCCAGGTTCATTACTCAAAATCATCCCTTCTCTTATTTTAATTTTATTTATTTTTGATATCGACTGTGGTCCTTCGTGAACATTTAGGAAAAAACCTACCCCGTGACCAGTACCATGAGCGTAATCTAAATTACTTTTTTTTAAAAATTTTCTAGCTCTAATGTCAATCTTTTTACCAGTATTGTCCTTTTTTAGATTAGTATTAGCTACAGCAATATGACCTTTTAAGACTTTTGTAAAAATATCTCTGATATATGGTTTTGGTTTAGAAAAACAAATTGTTCTCGTAACATCTGTTGTTCCATATTTATACTGACCACCTGAATCACATAAAAAAATATCTTTTTTTTGTATTTTTTTACAGTTTTTCTTATTTGCTCTATAATGGACTATGGCACCATTTTTCCCAGATCCAGCAATAGTATCAAAACTTGGATATAAATAATTTTTGTTAAGTTTTCTAAAACTTTCTAATTTATTTTGTGCTTGTACTTCATTAATTGTTTTTTTATTAACATTTTTAATCCAATAAAGAAATTTAGTTAAAGCAGCACCATCTAAAATATGCGCATTAATCATATTTTTTGTTTCAGTTTTATTTTTTATTGCTTTCATAAGATATATTGGATCTTCTTTTTTAATAACTTTAAATTTAGATTTAAGAATATCTTCAAAATATATTGAACAAGACTTATAATCTATAATGAAATTACTTCCTTTTAAACGTAGTAGCTTCTTTGGAAAGTCGTCAATATCTATTAATTGATTTGATTTAATTATTTTTTCATTAATAATTTTTTTTGCTTTTTTTAATTTACTTATTAAAAATATTTTTTTTGTTTTACTGATAATTAATCTAGAATTTGGAATCGGACTATTAGGACCATCTCCTCCTCTAATATTTAAAACCCAAGCTACATTTTCAGGAGCGGTCACTAGCAAATAGTCAAAATTATTTTTTTTTAAATATTTAGTAATTTTGTTAATTTTTGAACTGTGAGTTTCCCCTACTATATTTTTATTTAATGAAAAAAAAGGAGAATTATCATTAATTTTTTGATACTCAATTTCATCTATAAGATTATTTTGGATAAATTTAACTTTATTTTTTTTTAAAAAAAATTTCTTTATTTGGCTATATGTAAAAAGTTTAGGATCAATACCTAAAACTAAATTTTTAAATAAATTACAATTAAGTATTTTTTCAAAACTAATAATTTTAAAATTTTTACCAGATTCAATTTGACTTTGAATTGAATACCTTCCATCTGTAAACAAGTAATTTTTATTTTTTAAAATCACCGCAAGTCCTGCTGACCCACTAAAATTAGATATAATTTTTAATCTATTTATTTTTGAATATTCAGTAAAATAATCGTCATTTTTGGGAACAACATATCCATCAATATTATATTTTTTAAATTTATTTCTTAAAATTTGAATTTTTTTATTCATTTAATTCTTTTTTGATATCTTATCCATCCTGGACTTTTTGTTCCTTCTTCAATTTCAAAATCTTGATTAAATTCAAAATCTTCACTTTCATCAACCTCTTCTTCAAAAAATGAATTTTTTTCTAAATATTTTTCTGGAAGTTCCTCGATGAATCTTGATGCCATACTGTCTATCCAATCACCCTGGTAAAATCTATTCATAGAAAATGAAATAATAGCTTTTTTTTTAGCCCTTGTAATACCAACATAAGCTAATCTCCTCTCTTCTTCTAAACCATTTTGACCCTTTTCCTCAATTGATTTTTGATGAGGAAATAATCCTTCTTCCCAACCAGGTAAAAAAACTACCTCAAATTCAAGCCCTTTTGCAGCATGCATAGTCATCATATTTATTTTTTCTCCATCCCATTCTTGATCAACAGATGTTGCAAGCGATACATGTTCCAAAAAACTTTCTAGATTATCAAATTCTTTCATTGCACTTAATAATTCTTTAATATTTTCCAATCTATTTTCATTATCGACATCTTTTTTATTTTTTAACATTGCTGAGTAACCAGACTCATCTAAAACAACTTGTAATAATTTAATATGATTAATCTTTTTATTGATTAAATCGTTTCTCCATTTGTTTAATGAATTAATAAATAAGCTAAGTCCAACTTTTGTTTTTGGTTTAATTAAGTTTTGTTCAATCATTTTAATTGAAGCTATTTCTAAACTTAAGTTATGTTTTTTTGCAAATTCATGAACACTTTTTAAAGTAGTATCACCTACAGATCTTTTTGGATTATTAACAATTCTTTCAAAAGCTAAATCATCCTTTTCTTGATAAATTAATCTTAAATAGGCAACACAATCCTTTATCTCTGCCCTTTCATAAAACTTAGTTCCACCTAAAATTCTATAAGGTATACCAATTTTTAAAAACCTTTCTTCAAACTCTCTTGTTTGGAATATTGCCCTTACTAAAATCGCAACATTATTATATGAGTATTTTTTTTTTATTTTTTTTTCAATTTCGTCAGAAACTCCAATTGCCTCATCTTTACCATTTTTAAAACAATTTAGTTTAACCAGATCTCCTTCCTCCATAGTTGTAGATAAAGTTTTTCCAACTCGGTTTTGGTTATTAGCTATTAGATCAGATGCTACAGACAAAATATTTTGTGTGGATCTATAATTTTGCTCTAATCTAATAACTTTGGTATTTTGGTATACTTGATCAAATTCTAAAAAGTTTTTTATTTCTGCTCCTCTCCAGCTATAAATAGATTGATCATCATCACCAACGCAACATAAGTTTCTATTCTTTTCAGATAGTAGATTAAGCCATTTACTTTGTATAAAGTTTGTATCTTGATATTCATCTACAAGAATATATTTAAAATTATTCGAATAGATTTGTCTTATGTCAGAATAATTTTCTAAAATTTTTACTACATGTAAAATTAAGTCACCAAAATCACATGAGTTTAAGTCTATTAATTTCTGTTGATAAATTTTATAAAGAGGTAAGATAGTCTTTTCGTAAATATCTTTTTTATTTATTATAACTTCACCAGGATAATATCCTTTATTTTTCCATCTATCTATCACGGCAAGAATAAATCTCGGTGCAAGTTGCTTAATATCAACATTTTCAGCTTTGCAAATATTTTTTATTAGTCTTATCTGATCATCAGTATCTACAATTGTGAAGTTTGAATTAAGGTTAGCTGCGGACGCATGTTTTCTTAAAAGTTTTGCGCATATTGAGTGAAAAGTACCTAGCCAAGACAAACCTATTGCAGAGGACCCCAAAATTTTACTAACTCTATTTTGCATTTCTTTTGAAGCTTTATTTGTGAAAGTCACTGACAAGATTTGGTTTGGATATGCTTTATTTTCTTTAATAATATGGGCAATTCTTGATGTTAAAACTTTTGTTTTGCCAGATCCAGCTCCCGCTACAATTAATAGTGGGCCATCAAGATGTAATACAGCCTCTTTTTGAGCTTTATTTAAATTTTTTAGATAATCCCTGTTTATCATTTAAAATAATTCTTTATAAGTTTCGTAAATCTATATGAGCAAAAATAAGCATTTTGTTAAATTTTTTAAAAAGATTTATCTATTTATAAATAGACTATTAGAAAAATATTTAAACAAGTTAAACCCAAAAAATTTATCAAATATTCTACGTAGTAATAAAGTTTTTGTTACTTTTGTCGCAATAATTATTTTATTTTTATCATATTTATCAATACCTCATGTTTACAACAAGGCTGAAATTCAAAAAGAATTAGAGAATCAATTAATTGATAAATTTGGTTTAAATTTTAATTTTGCGCAAAAGTTG
>CABYXQ010000007.1 GCA_902522915.1 uncultured Pelagibacteraceae bacterium
ATCTAAAAAAACACATTGCATATTTTGTCGATAATAATAAAAATTTTTATACAAAAAAAAGATTGGGTATTCAGGTGAATAATCCAAAAATATTATCAAATAATAATGTTTATAAAATTCTAATATGCTCTAGGGCTTTTGAAAACGAGATTAAAAGTCAACTGAGGCAAATGAAAATAAGACAAAATAAAATTATAGTTGCTTAAAAAAATATTTTTTTTTTTTTATTTTTAAAGGATTTGACCAAAACTCAGGTTTTTTTTTATAATTTTTTCCATAAATATATGATAAATATTCTGAGCTGTATTTAGGAATATTCATAGAAATTGATTTTACTTTTATTTTTTTAAATTCTTTTAACAAGTTGATTGGTATTCTTTTTTTTCTATTATCAAATTGTATAAAATATTTTGAAGAAAATTTATAAAAGATAAAGTCTATTGTTGCTTGTTCGAAATTTAATTGATCGTTTTTAGATCTTAAGTAAATTTGTTTATACTTTTTTTCTTTTCTTTTCACATAACCTTTAAAAATATTAAATGATTTACTTTTGTTAAAAATTTTAAATATTTTTTCTAAATCTTTAAAATAAAATCCAATATCGAAATCTGATAAAGATGAAAATTGTTTATCTCGAATAATTGACAAGAGACCAGATCTATCTATCCAATATTTTATTTTGTTTTTATTTAGTATTTTTAATACTTTAATTAAAATTTTTTTTACTTGATGCTCCCTATTATCGAATTGAATTTTATTTGGTTTAATTTTTGTTCTTCCCCAAAATTGAATTTTTTTTTTTAAATTTAAAGGAATTTGCAAATATTGCTCATCTATATTTCTTCCACACATTATAATTGTGTCAAATTTTAAATTATTTAAATTTTTTGGGCTAAAAATTTTTTTTTTAAATAAAAATTTATTTTTTTTTTTGGGATCATTATCAACCCAACCAATCACTTTATAACTTTTAGGATTAACAATACATTTTCTAAAAGCTGCTCTTCCATGATATCCTGCACCAAATATAATTACTTTTTTCATTTATTTGGTCTTATTTTTTTCAAAGGTCTTAATCCATCAACAGGGTCAGATCTCCAATTTCTTTCTACAGCCTCTCTTTTCCTTGGAATCAGATTAGCTTTACCATCGGATATAAAACCACTTTTAACGTTTGAAATAATTTCAGAAATTTCATTTGGTAACCAACAGTGTTTAAAATTAAATTCAACCCCTTTTCCATCCAGATCTATGTGCGCTTCAAGTAGTTCTATATCAAATTTATGAAAAGCCCTATAAATTACAGCAGGATGGCAAGTATGATCACTCCAACCTACTTTGATATTACTAAAACCGTGTTGACTTAATAATTTTCTTAATGACTCAATTGTCTTTAGGTTGCTTTCTGAAGGTTTTGTGGGATATATGCTACTACATGCCATTATAGAAAAATTATTAAATTTTTTTTTTTTAAATAAATTTAAAATTTTAGTAATCTCATTTTTATTTGCCATGCCTGTTGAAAAAATAATATGCTTTTTTGTATCTATACATTTTTTAAATAAATCCTCTCTTAATATTTCATAAGAGGCTATTTTATAAAAATCAACATAAGGTCTTAATATTTCGACTGCTTCAATATAAAATGGTGTACATCCAAAATTTAGACCTTTTTTTTTGGAGTATTTATATAGTGTAGATATATAATTTTCATTTAGTTGCCATTTTACTCTATCTCTATGTTTTTTTGACTTTTTTAAAATAGAGCTATGAAATAATTTTTCTATCTTGAAAAGTTGAAACTTAACTGAATCGAAACCTGATTTAGAACAAATATCTATCAATTTTTTACACCTTTGTAGATTTGAATTATGATTTGATGAAATTTCCGCTATATATTTAATATGTTTTTTCATTTAATAAATTTTTTAAAGTTTATAATAAGAAATACATTTAATATATTTCTTATCAATAGTTTCTTTTAGTATGTTAACAGCCATTATAAATGCTAGGTGTAATTCCTCAAGATTGCCATTTAAACACTTTAAAAAAATTGGAAACAAAACAGTTATAGAGTTGATAATTGATGCGCTAAAAGAAAATAAATATATTAAAGAAATTTATGTAGCTACTGGATCATATTCAAAAAACAAAAAATTTAAGCAAGAATTGAACCATAAATACAAAAACTTAAACTTTTTTTTCTACGATAAAGAAGAGCATGTTACAGAAAGAATTTTTAAATTATCAAAAAAAATTTCTACAGACTATTGTGTACTAATATCAGGAGATTGTGTTTTAATTGACAATTCTTTTATCACAAGGATGTACAAAAAATTGAGTGATAATAAAGATTTTGATTTTATAAAAGCATCAAAAAAAGTTCAACACGAGGGTATAAAAATATTCAAGACAGAGGCTTGGGGGAAAGTAAATAAACTTTCTAAAAATAATATATTTCAAGAGAACCCTGGTTATATTACCAAAATCTACCCTAAAAAATTTAAAATTCTTAAATTAATACCCCAAAAGTATGAAAGTGGTAAAAGTTCTAGATTATCTATAGATACAAAGTCAGATTTAGATTTTTTCGAATTAATTTATCAATTTTTAAAAAAAAGAAATAAAAAATTTAATTTTCAAAATTCAATAAAATATAATTGTCTAAATAGATTTAAATATATAAATCAACACGTAAACCAAAAAGATCCTCAAAAAAAAAATTCAAAAAAAATTATTATAATTACTTGTGCAAATAAAAAATTTGGTATCGGTCATTATAGACGCTCTGGGGTGATAGAAAGAGAAATTTTAGAAAGATTTACATCTAATATAGAAAAAGTATTAATAAATTCAAAAAAAATCGAAAAAAATAAATTAACAAAGTATTTAAATTTAAATAAATTTTTAAAATATAAGTTTAATAATGAAAACAATTTTATAATTGATTTACCTAATGAAATTTTAGAAAGAATTTTAAATAAAATATCTAAATTAAGAAGATTACTAATTATAGACAATAAAATTCATCTTAAAAAAGCGTTGAAAATAATACCTTCTATGAGTGTAAGATCAGATAAAAAAAACAATTTTTTTGCCGGGAAAGAAATGATTATTTTAAATAGAGATATAATAAAAATTCTGGCCTTAAAAAAAATCAAACAATTTATCTCTAAAGAAAATATTATAACCATGGGTGGTACATTTTATAAAAGCAATGAATTAGAAAAATTATTAGAAAAGCAAAAAAATATTAAAATTATATTAGGGCCTCATATATCACAGAATCAACGTAATTATTTTGTAAAAAAATTAAATTCTAAAAAAATTATATATAATCCGAAAAATATTATTGAAATTTTGGCAAATGCAAAAAAAATTTATTCAAAATTTGGTGTAACGACATATGAGTGCATATCTCTTAATTTAAAACCAATTGTATTTTATTCAGATGAAGTTGGTGATAGACTTAAAGAGATTAAGTACCTAAAGAAACATAAATTTATTAATTTATTTAATAATAAAATAATCGATAAGAGTAAAAAAATTAATGTAATTAGTAATCTTTTTAAAATTTCAAAAATTCTTGAAAAATTTATATATGGATCAAAATAAACAAATTATAGTATTGGGATCGGGTAAAAATCAAATCAAATATATAAATTTATTGAAAAAAAATGGGTTTCAAATTATTGTTATAGATAAATACAAAAAAGATCTTAAACAAGTAAATAAGTATATTAAACATAGCTTATATCAAAAAGATATAAAAAAAATTAAAAAGAAACTTATTAAATTAAAAATAAATAATATTATTTATAGATCATCAGGACCAACAATCCTTCTTGCACATAATCTAGAAAATTATTTTAAAATTGAGAGAATCGATAAGTACTTAGCAAAATCAATTTATAGTAAAAGTTATTTTAGTAGTTTTCTAAAAAAAAATAATCTTCCTTATTTGAAACAAAAAACCATTAAAAAGTTTAAAAATATAAATTTTAAAAAAATTAAGGTTTTAAAACCCGATTCTTCAATATTAGGAAAAAAAGACATTTTTATTAATAAAAGTTTTAATTACAATAGCTATGCGAAATGTAAAAATAACAGCCATAATAAAAAAGTAATTTTGAGTGAATATGTTCAAGGTAGAGATATAAATTCTTTTTTTATTGTTAATAAAAAAAAAAAATTATTTGTAAAAGCTAATTTTGAAGAGGTAAATTCTATTTCAAATAATACTATTAAAAATTCAAAAATTTTAATGCCAATTAAAAATATAGATTTAAATATTTTAAAAAAAATTAATAATATTGCTTTAAAAATCATCAAAAAATTTAATAGATATTATGGAGCAATTTCAATTACGAGTAAATTAGACTCGAATAATAAAATTTTTCCATATGAGATTAATATAGGGTTGTCAGGAGATAATTTTGCTGACAAATATTACCCTAATGTCTATAAAAAAAATCTTTACAAAAATGAATTAAAAATATTATTAAACAAACATATTAATTGATTTAGCAGCATGTTTAATGTTATCTACTAAATATTATGAGACCTCTTAATTATTTTATCACTGGTGGAACAGGATCTTTTGCAAAAGAATTAATATTGAGACTTATCAAAAAGAAGATGGCAAATAAAATAATAGTATTTAGTAGAGACGAATTTAAGCAGCTTAAGTTAAAAGAAAATAAAATAATTTCACAAAACTTAGACAAAATAAGATTTTTTCTTGGGGATGTAAGAGATTACAATAGGTTAAATGTTGCTTTAAGAAATAATATAGATGTTTTAATTCATACGGCAGCTTTGAAGCAAGTTCCAGCTACAGAGTATAATCCATTTGAAACAGTAAAAACAAATGTATTGGGAGCTCAAAACGTTGTTGAGGGTGCGCTAAATAATAATGTAAAAAAGGTTTTAGCTCTAAGTACTGATAAAGCCTGTGCACCTATTAATTTATACGGCGCAACAAAACTTACTTCGGACAAATTATTTATAAATGCTCATTTGATAAAAGGTAAAAACAAAACTATTTTTTCTGTAGTTAGATATGGAAATGTGCTTGGAAGTAGAGGATCTGTTGTTCCTATATTTTTAAAACAAAAAAAACAAAAATTTTTTACAGTCACTGATAAGAAAATGACCAGATTTAATATTTCACTTCCAGAGGCTGCTGATTTTGTAATAAATTGTTTAAAAAATATGAAAGGACAGGAAATTTTTGTTCCCAAAATACCCTCATATAAAATTCTAGATGTGGTTAGGGCAATAAATCCAAAACCAAATATAAAAATAATAGGTATAAGGCCTGGTGAAAAAATTCATGAAGAAATGATTTCTAAAAATGATTCACATTCTACATTAGAGTTTAAAAAATATTATATTATCTATCCAACTTATAAAAAAATAAAATCAAATGTAAAAGATGGCTTTTCTTATTCAAGTGATAAAAATACTAAATTTTTATCACCTATGGAAATAAGAGATGAAATTAAAAAATATTCACATACTTTTGAAGTATGAAAAACATAATCAATTATGGTAAGCAATTTATTGATGCCTCTGATATAAAAGAAGTAACTAAAGTTTTAAAAAGTCAAAATATTACCCAAGGTCCTTACGTAAAAAAATTTGAAGATGAATTTAAAAAAAAATTTAAATGTAAATATGCATTAGCTGTTTCGAGTGGTACAGCCGCATTACATTTAATTGGGATTGCTTTAGGTTGGAAAAAAAATGATGTAATTTTATGCAGTCCAAACACATTTATTGCAACCGCAGCGTCAGTTGAATATTGTGGAGCATCAGTAGAATTTATAGATATTGATAAAGAAACATTTAATATTTCAATTTCATCATTACTAAAAAAAATTAAAATTTTAATAAAAAAAAAGAAAAAAATTAAAGCGGTTATAGCTACAGATTATGCGGGCCAACCATCTGATTGGGAGGAATTATATAAAATAAAAAAAAAATATAAGTTTCAATTAGTGAATGATAACTGCCATGCAATAGGCTCAAATTATAAAGGTAAAATAAACTATTCAACTATTTATGCTGATGCAGTTTCTTTAAGCTTTCATCCTGTTAAACATATTACAACAGGTGAAGGAGGGATGATATTAACAAATAATAAAAAAATATTTGATTCAAGCTTAATTAATAGATCTCATGGAATGGTTAAAAAGAATAAATTCTACAACGGTTATTATGAAGTAGAAAATTTAGGTTATAACTACAGATTAAATGACATAAGTTGTGGATTGGGATTAAGTCAATTAAAAAAATTAAATAAATTTTTAATTTATAGAAAAAAGGTAGCGAGATACTATGATAATTATTTTAAAAATATTAAATTTATAAAAATTCCAAAAATATGCAAAGATAGAAACCATGTTTATCATTTATATGTATTAAGAATTGACTTTAAAAAACTTAAAACTACTAAAAAAAAACTTTTCCAATTCTTTCTTAAAAAAGGTTTTAAACTTCAAGTTCACTATATTCCTTTAAATATTCAGAAATATTTTAAAAAAAAATATAGATTAAATAAAAATGATTGTCCTAATGCTCTTAGATTTTATAATGAAGCGTTATCAATCCCAATTTATTATGGAATTAAATCAAAAGTAATAAAAAGATTTTGCAGTCTATTAGATGGATTTGTAAAAAAAAATCAATTATTTTAACTTCAAATTTATTTTTGCAATTAAATTTTTTGAAAGTTTATTTAAATTTTTATCAAAATTATTTAAAACGGTAATATCTGGCTTTTTTGGAAGCTCTGGCTTAATATCTAGACCTACAATATTAATTCTAGAATTATAGTATATTTTTTTTTTTTTCTTTCTTATTATTTTTTTAATATTTGCCTTAATATAAATTTCAAAATAATTTTTTATATTTTTTCTATTATAATTCCTTACTTTATTAAACATAGATACTGTGGGGAAAATAATATTAATTTTTTGTTCTGAAATAGATTTACAAAGCTTACTATAACTTAGAGCAAGTTTTAATCTTTCCTTTCTATCAAATTTTTTTAAATTAAAAATATTTCTTAAATCATCACCATTTAAAGTTATAGTTGGTCCATATTTTTTTGAGATATCCTTTTTAATTTTGTTTGCAATAGTAGTTTTACCACTACCTGATAATCCAGTAATCCAAAATAAAATTCCTTTTTTTTTATTTATTTTCATTTAATAAAATTTTGATTTTTGTTTAATTTACTAATTTTTTTTAGTTTATCATTTAATTTTATTTAATTTCTTATCTTCAACTTCATAAATTTCATCACACTCAAAAAAAGTTTTATCTAAATGAGAAATCATTATAATTGTAGAATTTTTTTTTAGATATCCAATCAATTTTAAAATATTTGTTAAATTTTTATTATCCAAATTGTTAAATGCTTCATCAAAAATTATTATTTCTGGGGATTTATATAATGCTCTGGCAATACCTAATCTCTGTGCCTGACCTCCTGATATGTTAGAGGCAGACACTTCTAATTTTGTAGATAAATCGCCTCCTCTTTCATCTAAAAAATCTTTTAATTGCACTAATTCAATAATTTTATTTAGCTTATCATAATCAATATTCTTTTTTTCTTTTTCCAACGAAATATTGAATTCTAAACTATCTTCAAAAAAGTATATTTTTTGCTGAATATAACTAAATTTTTTTGTCCATAAATTTAAGTTTTCTTTTTTTAATTCTTTATCATCAACTAAAATTTTTCCAGATTGTATCGATAGCAAGCCAGACAAAATATCCACTAAAGTACTTTTGCCAGAACCGCTATCGCCCTTTATTCCTACACAAGTATTTTTATTAATTATTAAGTTCATATTTTTAAAAACTTCAATTTCATTTTGATGTTTAAAACAAACATTATTAAATTCTATTTTTTTTGAAAAAGTAATTAAATCTTTTTTATTATTTACTTCTGATTGCTCATCAAAAAATACAATTAAATTATCTAGAGCTGGTTGCGAATAATTCATTCTTTGAAATGAATGTATTAATGAATTAACAGTAGGTATTAATCTTAATAAAACTATAACAAAAATTGCAAATACTGGCAAAAGTGAAACGGGGTCCTTAGAAATCAAAATTGCTATTACAATTCCAATTACTAAAAAAATTTCAAATGAAGCTTTTGGCAAAACTGTAAAAATCTGTTTTGTTGCAGCTAAATTACCTAAGCGATACCAAGATTTATTTAACTCTTGGACATAAACACGTTCTCTATTATAAATTTTTAATTCACGTATGCCTTCAAAAATTTGTTTAAGAACATTTAATATTTTAAGTTGATGTGTTCTCCTTTGGTTTCCCATAAATTTAAATTTTGATTTTAGCGAGTATACAAATACCAAAAAAAATAATATTGCAAAGATAAATGAAATTATTGTTATTTTTGGATAAAGAATTAATAAGAAGATTGCAAAAGAAATAATTGTAATAGAATTTAAAATAATAGTTAGCACTGGTTGTATAAATCCATCATTAAGTAGTTTTATTTCATTTTGAAATTCCCTAATAAAGAAAGAAGAATTTTTTTTTAGAAAGTAAGAATAATCTTTACTTAAAATCCTACTCAAAATCATTTGTTCATGATAAATTGTTAAATAAGCAATAAAATTTGCTGAAATTTTTGTATACACAAGTAAAAATAGGTTTTTGAGGATAAATAAAACAAAAATTATAATTACTGAAAAAATATAGATCTCTTTTTCATCTAATTTAGAAATAAAATCATTTGCTGGTAGTAAATTAGAATAATTATTTGTATCTAATATAAAATAGTTAATTAAAGGTATAATTGATCCAATTGATAATACATCAAATAAAATTGATATTAGCATTATTATGAAAAGAAATATTAATCTCTTATAATAATACCTAGAAAGAAGTATAAAGTTTCTAATCCAATTAATTTTCATGATTTATAAATTTATTAAATATTATTTTTATTATAATTTTATTTTTTCTAAAATACTGTAAAGTTGGTTTAAATCTTTAATTCTTGGCATTTTACTTTTTTTCCTTTTAAAAATTTTTTTAATATCTTTAACTAAATAATTTAATCCAGGCTTAAATGGAGAAGTTTTATACTCGTTGATTAATAATTTTTTTTTATATAAATATTTTTTTTTAGATTTTTTAAATTTGTTGACCTTATACAAATATTCTAGTGTATCCAGCTTCAAAGTATCGTTTTTAAAGTAAAAACTACCATTAATTCTATCTTTTGCGTCGATAAAAAAATTAACTACTCCGTATGCCTTGTTATTATAAATTATCAAAGATGTAAATTTTTTATCTATACTCTTAATCTCATATTTAAAATTTCCAAAGATATAAATTAGTATATCTATCCAATGAGATGTCATAAAGTACTTCATATATTTATTCATATTTTTACCATATTTTGTAACAAGTAATTTTTTTTGATCTGAAATATTTAAATTAAAATGAATCTTTTTTTCTCTTTTGATTTTATTTTTTAAAAAATTTATCGTTTTAAAATACCGTCTATTATAAAGAATAAAAACATTTTTATTTTTTTTTTTTGAAATCTGGCTAAAAAATTTTAATTTTTTCTTTGAAAGTGAAATTGGTTTTTCGACAAAAATTACTTTCTTTGAAAATTCGATTATTTTTTTTATTTCTTTTTCTATTTCAGTCCAAGTGATTAGAACTAAAACAAAATCATATTGACAATTATTTAATGCCTCTGATATATTTAAGTAAATATTGTTTATATTTAAATTTTTTGCAAAATTATAAACTTTTGGATTTCTACCACAAATACCTTCAATTTTTATCTTGTTATTAATTAATACTTTAGAATATTCTGCAGCTTGTTTTCCGTGACCAATGATTAGTGCTTTCATTTAATATTTTTTAAGATAAGTGGCCCATTTATCTCTAAATTCATTTCCATTTAAAGTGCCATTCACATCACATTGCATGCATGGATCATGATTTCTGTCTCCATTAATCAGTTTTTTTCTTACTGAATTAATTTGTTCTCCTTTCCATATATCATATATATTTTTTTCTTTAGCATTTCCTATAATTTTATTTTTTTTCCAATCATTTGAACAAAGTAAGCAATCGCCATTATAGTCAATAAATAATTTAAACATTGGATAATTGCATGGTTGTTTTAGAGGGAGTGAAACTACTTTATCTTTCTTTCCTATTCTTGTATAATCTACTGAGCCTGCTCTATTATTCATAACTAAACCAAAGTCATTTTTACTTCCAAGATTACGACTTCTTACAATCAATTGTTCGTCATTTAAATTAAGTTTGCTTCTTATGTTGTCAAATTTAATTTGATATTTTTTGTTAGTATAAAGACTGACTCTTATATTATATAAACCACTTTCAAATAATTCTTTGGCTATTTCTTCCTCAAGATAATCTCCGTTAGTGACTATTTCCAATCTATTATTTGGTAATTTTTTTTTAAATAATTTAACCAATTTTACTAAATCTTTATGAAGAAATGGTTCAGAAAATCCAGAAAATCCCATTCTACCTTGATAGTCATTTGATTTTAATTCAGAAAGAATTTTTTCAAAAAAACTTATTTCTAATTCTTCATCAAGATTTGGATACAAATGCTCATCTACTCTTGGACAAAAAGCACATCTTCTATTGCAAGATCCATGTATATTCATCTCAATGCTAGAAAAAATTGGAAAAGAAAAACTTTTGTTATTTTTTTTTATATATTCTTTATTAAATTGATCTTGTCTTGAAATGTTAATGTCTCGGTATGTGGTCATATTAAACAATACTATACCTTGCTCTTTAGTTAATCAAATTAATTTATAATGACAATTTAAAGAGAACATTGTACAATAATTGAACACTAATGACCAAAAACAATCTTAACGAAGAACATTTTGATATTTTAAGAGCTATCAATAAAAAATCTAATATTTCACAAAGAATGTTGGCACGTCAACTTGGTTTTAGCTTAGGAAAGTTAAATTATAGTATAAAAGCGCTTAGAGAAAAAGGCTTAATAAAAATAAAAAATTTTAAAAAAAATCCAAAAAAAATTAATTACTTATACTTATTAACTCCAAAAGGAATATCAACGAAAACAAAATTAACACTAAATTTTATGAAAAATAAAATGAAAGAATACGATGAACTAAAAAAAGAAGTAAAAAAGGATGTAAAATGAAAAATTTAGATTTTTCAGATGTGATTTGTATAATACTGGCAAGAGGTGGTTCAAAAGGTCTTAAAAAAAAAAATCTAAAAAAACTTAGAGGTTATCCTCTGATAAGTTATCCAATTATGCATGCAAAAAAATCCGGTGTTGTAGGCACTATACTGGTATCTACTGATAGTAAAGATATAGCTAAAATTGCAAAAGAATATGGTGCTGAAGTTCCATTTTTAAGGCCTAAAAAATTAGCTAAAGATTTGTCCACAACTGAAGAATCATTAAAGCATGCTTTGGTCAGCTACGAAAAAATTATAAAAAAAAAATTTTCAATAGGAGTATTTATTACTGCAACAGATATTTTTAGAGAGGTAGCTTGGATAACTTATGCAGTAAAGAAATTAAAATCAAACAGAAATTTAGAAAGTGTTTTTTCAGGTTACAAAACACATAAAAACTTTTGGGAAAAAAATTCGAAAGGAAAATGGGTAAGATTAAAAGGATGGATGAAAAATTATTCTTCTAGACAAGTTAGAAGATATATAATTAGAGAAGATACAGGTTTAGCTTGTGCTAGTAGAGCAATGTTATGGAGACAGGGTAAAAGAATTGGTAACAAGGTACATGTTATAGAAAATAATGATTCTTTCACCTCTATTGATATTCATGATAATGAGGATTTATTGTTAGCAGAAGAAGCAAAAAAAATAAGGAGTAAAAAAAAATGACTAAAGAATTAGTTTCAATTATTATTAGAACAAAAAATGAGGAAAAATGGATTTCTTCCTGTTTAAGTAAAATTTTTGAACAAAATTATAAAAAAATTGAAGTAATAATTGTTGATAACAATTCTAAAGATAAAACAGTTGAAAGGGCAAAAAATTTTCCAGTAAAAATTATAAAAATAAATAAATTTAAACCTGGTAAAGCTATAAATTTAGGAGTTAAAAAAGCAAAAGGCAAATATATTGTCTGTTTATCTGCTCATTGTATCCCAATTAATCTGACATGGTTAGAAAATTTAATTATAGATTTAAAAAGTAAAAAAGTTGCTGGAGTTTATGGAAGACAACAACCACTTCCATACTCTAGTGATTTTGACAAAAGAGACCTTTTAACTGTTTTCGGTATAGAAAAAAAAATTCAAAAAAAAGAAACCTTTTTTCATAATGCTAATAGTGCTTTTTCAAAAGAAATATGGAAAAAATTCCCTTTTGATGAATTAACTACAAATATTGAAGATAGAATTTGGGGACAAAAAGTTATTAATTCAGGCTATAAAATTATATATGAACCAAAGGCAAGTGTTTTTCATTGGCATGGAATTCATCAAGATATGGACCCCCAAAGATGCTCAAATGTTGTAAAAATTTTAGAATCTTTGGATAAAAATCTATATGACAAATCAATTAAATCTAACAATAAGAATAAGACAATAGCAATATTGCCTATAAGGGGAAAATCAATAAATATTAATGGAAAAACCTTGTTAGAGCGTACAATTGAAAATTTAAAAAACTCTAAAAGCTTATCTAGCATTTATGTGACTACCGATAAAAAAGAAAATTTAATTATTGCTAAGAAATTAAAAGTTAAATCACCTTTTTTAAGACCTAAAAATCTTTCAACAATCTTTACTGATCTGCTGTCAGTTTCTCAATATACTTTACAATATTTGGAAGAGAAAAAAATCTTCCCTGATCAATTGTTAATATTAACTGAACAATATCCTTTTAGACCTAAAAAATTTGCTGATAATATGATCCAACATTATATAAAAAATGGATTTGATACTTTAGTAGCATCAAAATACGAAAGAGCAGGAATCTGGACAAATACAAATAACAAATACGAAAATATAATTGATGGATTGGTCCCCAATAAGTTAAGAGGTAAAAAAGGAGTAATAACATATATTGGGTTAGGATTTTTGACGAGTGCAGCAAATTTAAGAAATGGAAATATTTATAGCGGTAAGTTAGGATTTTATAATATTGAAAACCCTTTAATTTCTACAGATATAAAAAACAAAAATGATTATGCAAAAATAAAAAATTCACTAAAAGAATTTAATGAAAAATAAAATTAAAATAGCAATAATTGGTTGTGGTAGAGTGGGAAATTATTATAAAAAAAAATTTTTAAATAATAAAATAAAATTTTCAAAAATTGTTGCTGTTTGTGATACTGATAAAAAAAAATCTAAAGAATTTTCGAAAGAATTTAAATGTTTAAGTTTTACAAGTTATAAGCATATGATTAGCAAGATAAAAATAGATTTGGTTTTAATTTTAACACCATCTGGATTACATTATCAGCAGACAATTGATTGTTTGAAAAAAAAATTAAATGTTTTGTGTGAAAAACCCTTAACTCTATTACCCTTTCAAGCAATAAAAATTAATAAAATAGCAAAAAAAAATAAAGTTAGTTGTGGTGTCATTTTTCAGAATAGATTAAATAAAGCAGTTAAAACTGTAGAAGATGCAATAAAAAAAAATAAATTTGGGAAAATTGTATCATTGTCTATAAGTGTTCTTTGGTGCAGATATCAAAGTTATTATAATGATCAATGGCATGGAAAATGGAAAATGGATGGAGGAGTAATAAATCAGCAAGCAATTCACCATGTTGACATTTTAAGATGGTTGTTTGGACCAGTTGTTGAAGTGAGCTCTATTTTAACAAAAAGGTTAAATAAACTTGAAGCAGAAGATACGGCTCTGGTATTACTAAAATTTTCAAGTGGAGCTGTGGGAACTATTGAAGCTACAACTGCAGCAAGACCAAAAGACCTTCATGCATCTTTATCGATTGTAGGAGAAAAAGGATCTGCTGTAATAGGAGGAGTGGCACTTAATAAAATTACTAAGTGGGAATTTGTAAAAAATAATAATAAAAAGATCAACTTAGGTAAATTTTCTGAAAAAGTAGAAAGTGGTTATGGAAATAGTCATATTCCTTTTTTGCAAAAAAGTATTAATTTGTTACTTAAAAATAAAAGAGAGGTTATAGTTGATGTACTAGATGCCTGTGAAACTACAAAACTTATACATGCGATATATGCAAGTCATGAAAGAAAAAAGTGGATTAAATTAAAAAATAATATTAACTCAAAAAAGTTAGGAAAGTAATTGAAAAATATTGAAAATAAATTCCCAGGAAAAGATGTTTCCAAAGAAGATATCAGAACAAAATTTCCACTATGTGCGAAAAAAAATAAAAATCACAAATCAAAATTTAAAATTGCAGGTATTGAATTCGGAGGAAAAAATATACCAATTTTTGCAGGTCCAAATATGGTTGAAAGTAAAAGATTAATTTTAGATATTGCAAAAAATGTAAAAAAAAATGGTGCACATTTCTTAAGAGGTGGTGCATTTAAACCTTTAACTTTTCCATATAGAAGCAATAAATATACTGAAACTAGAGAATTAGGCATTCAGTGGCTAAAGGAAGCTAAAAAAAAATATAAAATACCAATCATCACTGAAGTTATGGAGTCTAAATATATTCCTCTCGTTTCGGAAGTTGCAGATATTTTACAAATTGGTTCTAGAAATATGCAAAACTATCCTTTTCTTATTGATTGTGCAAAATCCGGTAAGCCTATTATGCTTAAAAGGCACTACGGTTCGTCTTTAAGAGATTGGCTTGGAGCAGCAGAATACATAATGCTTCATGGAAATAAAAAACTAATTTTATGTGAAAGAGGTGTAAGTGTTCCTCATACTCATAGAGAAACTTCAAGATTTTTAATTGACTTACAAGTAGTTGCTGCAGCAAAAGAACTTACTCATCTTCCAATAGTTGTCGACCCGACTCATGCTACGTTTTGGAGGCCATGGGTAGAGTCCATGTCATTAGCAAGTATAGCTGCTGGGGCAGATGGAATAATGCTTGAAGTTCACCCAAATCCATCTAAGGCTGCTGTAGACCCTCTACAATCCATTAATTATCAAGAGTTTAAAAAAATAACAAAAAAAATGGATATAATTGCAAAAAAAATTTATAGAAGAAAAATTATCTAATTAATGGATAAAAAATATACCGCTATACTTGGAGGAAATCCTTCAAAAGGCGCTAGGTCGCCAATTCTTTGGAATGCTGTCTACAAATACAAAGGCTCAAAAATAAGAATGATACCCATTGATATTAAAAAAAAAGATATCAAAAAAAAATTTTTTTATTTGGTAAAAGATAAAAATTTTTTAGGTGGCGCAGTAACTATGCCCTATAAAGAAACTTTAGCAAAATTACTAGGTAAAAATCTAAGCAAAGAAGCAAAGAAAATTATGGCTGTAAATTGTATTTTTAGAAAAAAAAAAAATTTATTTGGTGTTAATACAGACGGTGAAGCCTCTATAAAAGTTTTTCTCTCAAAATTTAAAAGTCAAAAAAATAAAAATATTTTAATTATTGGTTTAGGCGGTGCGGGAAAAGCTGTTTCAACATATTTTTGTGAAAAATTATTTAAAAAAAATAAAATTTATGTATCAAATAGATCTATTAATAAAAAATCATTTTCAAAGAAAATAAAAGCAAAATGGATTGGGTATAAGAATATTGAAAAAAAGATTCAGATTTTTGACATTATTATCAACTGTACTTCAATAGGTTTTCAATCAAATACAGCTAGTCCTTTAAAAGAAAATTTAATTAAAAAAGTTAAAAAAAATTCAATAATTTATGACATTATTTATCAACCCAAATATACAAAACTAATACGTTTGGCAAAGAAACATAATTTAAAATATTATAACGGTTTAGAAATGAATCGAGAACAAGCAGTCATTGCTTATAAATATGTTAATAAAATAAATATAAGCAAACATAGAGTAAGACAAATTATGAGAAGATTATAAATAATAAATTAAAAGATACTTATGTGTGGTTTAGCCGGATTTTATGGTTTTAGTAATTTTATACCTTCTAGGGAAAAAATAACTTCTTGTAAAAAATTAATGTACAGACGAGGTCCAGATTATTCTGGACAAAAAATATTTAAATTTAATTCGAAATCAATTTTACTTTTACACTCAAGATTATCAATAATTGACCCAGTAAAAAACTCTCATCAACCTATGGAAAATAATTTAGGAGCTATAGCATTTAATGGTGAAATTTATAATTATATTGAGTTAAGAAAAAAATTGATAAATTTAGGTTATAAATTTTTTACAAATTCAGATACTGAAGTTCTATTAAACATGCTAATTCATTATGATACTAAGGCGTTTTCTTATTTAGATGGAATGTGGTCCTTGGCATACTTTAATAAAAAAAATAAAGAATTAATATTGAGCAGAGATAGATTTGGAGAAAAACCTCTTTATACGTTTAAAAATAGAAAAGGAATTTATTTTGGATCAACTATAAAGTATCTTTTTGAATTAAGTAAAAGTTCAAAAAATATCAATTATAATAAAATTAAAAATTATCTATCATACGGCTTTAGAGCTATTGACCTTGATAATGCTAGTTTTTTTAAAGATATTGAACAAATTGAGCCAGCATCATATCAAAAATTAAAATATAATAGTTTTGTTATTAATAAAAAAAAATATTGGAATTTTAAAAATATTAAAATTAACAATAAAATTGATTATGAAGAAGCGAAATATAACGTAAAAGAAGCTTTTCAAGACAGTGTAAAAAAGAAGCTCAGATCAGATTTTCCAATTTCTTGTTTGTTAAGTGGTGGTTTAGACTCTAATGCAATTGTAGCAACTGCTTTAAAAAAATTTAACGTAAAGTTAAATTGCTTTTCTATATATAATAAAGATGTTCATTATGATGAAAGTAAAAATATAAATCTAGCAGTTAAAGAACTACAACTTGATCATGAGTATGTTGATATATCAAAAAAAATATCTATTGATCAAATAGAAAATATTATCGAAGATAGTGCTTATCCGATATGCGCTGTCACTTGGTTACTTTATTATATTCTAAATAAATCCGTTAAAAAAAATGATTTTAGAGTTTTGTTTACAGGGATTGGTGCAGATGAACTATTTGCAGGTTATTTGTCTCACCAAATATACTACCTTAACTCATTAAAAAGAAATAATCATAAATTTAAAAAAGCTTTTTTTGATTGGGAAACTTATATAAAACCTTTGGTGAGGAACAAAAGTTTAAAAAATTTTAATTATTTTAATAATCGAAAAAAGAAACTAGATGATGTATTTAATGCGAATAATATAGATGAAATTCATAGCTATTTAAATTTTAAAAAAAAAATTAAAGTTCCAAAAAATAAATTTTTTAAAGATTATTTTAAAAATCAATTATCAAATGATTTTTTTATACATAATGTTGCTCCTCAGTTAAGAGACTCTGATCAATTATCCATGTTTAACTCTATTGAGAATAGATCACCATTTCTAAATGAAAATTTATTCAAAACAGCTTTTACTTTACCTAATAATTATTTGATAAAAAAAGGATATGGAAAATTTATATTTAGAGATGCAATGAAAGGTGTTGTTAATCAAAATATATTGGAATCAAGAAATAAAATTGGATTTAATATTAATATTTCTGACATACTAAATATTAAAAGTTCAAAATTTAAGAATGTTATATTGAAAAATAAATCTCTCAGTAATTTTGTTAATACAAAAAAAATTAATCATCTTATAAAAAAGTCTAAACTCAACAATCAAGAAAGTCATTTTTTATTTTCTGTTTTAAATATAGGAATATTTTTAAATAAATATGAATAAAAAAAATATTTTAATAATTATATACAGAGGATCAGCTGAATTGGATTGGATTTTACCTGTTCTTTATAAATTTTCTTCAGAATATAACATTTTTACACTTTTTAATAATGAAAAAGCATATGAAAGTTTAAAAAAAAATGATCAACTATATAAAATTTGGAAATCAATTAATTTTTCATTTTATGTACATTCAAAATATGATTTCCTTTTATATAAGTTATTAAGAAAAATACTTACTACTATCAAATGGAAATTTGCAGATAAAATTAATGAATTTTTTTCAAATAAAATTCATGATTTAAAAAATGTAAATAATAAATTTTTTAAAAATAATAAAAATCTAAATTTTGATATTGTATTTAGTGAATGGGGTGTTCATTCTGGCTGGTTAAATTGCATTAAAAATAAATTATTTATTGTTCATTATCCTAGTGCACCTAGGTTTTTAATTAATAGAAAAGATAGAAACATCAAAAAGGATCTAGGTAAGCCTAGACTTG
Organism: uncultured Pelagibacteraceae bacterium; assembly: GCA_902522915.1. GTDB lineage: Bacteria > Pseudomonadota > Alphaproteobacteria > Pelagibacterales > Pelagibacteraceae > Pelagibacter. Next base: position 18,444 of record CABYXQ010000007.1, read on the forward strand.
ATGGAAATTTATTATTATTAAGTTTTTTAAAAGATAAAAAAAGTTGGTCAAATGCAATTAATGAAAAAAAAATAAAATATTGTGGTATTCCAAAATATGATGACTGGTGGATAAATAAAATTATAAATTTAAATAAATTTAAAAAAAAAAATATTAATGATAAAAAAATAAAAATTTTACTTTCTTTAAATTCTTTGTATGACCAAAAACTAAGCCAGGATGAAATTTTAAAGTTTGACCAACAATTTAATCAAATTTTTAGTGTTATAGAAAAACTTGAGAAAGTTAAACTTATTATAAAGCCCCATCCAGTAAAAAATCATCCAAAATATTTAAAAATTTTAGAAAATTTTAAGCATTTAAATTGGGAAATAAGAAATGAAAATTTAACCAAATTATCCTTTGAAAGTGATATAATGCTAAGCTGGTACAACTCTGCTGCAATAATTGAAGGTCTAGTTGCAAAAATACCTTCTATAGAGTTGTGGCATGTCTCAAAAAGATTTTATGGAAATTATAATTCTTCTGTATTTTCCCATTCAGGTCTATCAGTATTAGCAAAAGATCATTTAAATTTAGAAAGATTAATAACGACAGCAATTAAAACAAAAAATGCTAAAATTTGGAAAAAACAATTTAAAAAATTTGACTCTATATATGGTATAAAAAAAAATAAATCTGAATATACTATTAATTTAATCAAAAAAGAGAGAAAAAAATTTCTATGAATTATTTCATAAAACAAGCAAAATATTTTGATTCTAAAATTCCAGAGGATGTATACAAACCCTCATCTTTTTGGTCTAATTTAATTAAAAAAAATTATAAACTAATTTTTAAAGGTAAAATTCATGAATTTAGAAATTTAAAAATTGGATTTGTTGGATTTGCTCCTTATTTTTCAGAAATACCTCGATTTAAAATTAAACATCTAAATATAAGAAAATTAAGTAGAACTATTAATTCATTTAAAATAATCCCTAAAGGTAAAAAAAAAATTTTAAACCTAATTTTCTCATCTATAAATGGTCAACAAAAGGCATACAATTTATATAAAATTTTATTAACTGACAAAATTAAACCTTTTTTTTATAATTTTAACGAAAGTTTAATAGGAAAACCCACAGAAAGCTTTAAATTCGACAAAAAAAATTACTCTGCCTCATCTCTTAATTATTTAACTGGTCTTTTGTTCTTAAAAAATCATATAGGCAAACTTGATAACAAAATTTTTCTAGAAATAGGAGGAGGTTTTGGAACAGTTGGTGAAATTCTTTATAAACTTAAAATAAAAAATTTTAAATATATTAATTTTGACTTACCACCTTTAAATATTATATCTGAATATTATTTAAGAAAAAGTTGTAATCAAAAAATTGGAAATCATTTTTCTTATTTAAATAATAATAAAATTTATATTAAAAAGTTAAAGAAATTAAATTCCTTTCCAAATTTCGATATAGAAAAACTAAGTGGAAAAATAGATATCTTTTTAAATTTTATCTCATTCCAAGAAATGGAACACACTATAGTTTCTAACTATATAGATAAGATTTTTAAACTTAATCCGAAATTTATTTTATTAAGGAATCTAAGAGAGGGAAAAAATACAAGTAAAAATAAAAATAAATATAAACATAAATTTTATTACTTTGTTAAAAAACCAATAAAAAAAAACGACTACATTCGAATGTTTAAAAAGAAATATGTTCTTGTTGATTGTAATGTTGACCCATATGGCTACAAAACTTGGGACAATTATAATTCAGAACTAATGTTATTTAAAAAAAAGTAATATCTAAAATTTTTTTCAGTGCATAAATCAAGCCAATTGAGCTATTAGTTACTGGATTACTATTATCGTCTCTATATCAAATTTTAATGATTGAATAAAAAGTATAATGAGATACTAAAGTTTAGACTGTATAAAATTAAGTATGTTAGAACAATTTAAACTTTCATTCGACTTATCAGTTAAAAATTATAAAAAAGATCATAAATCTCTACACTGGGATAATTTTTATAAAGATAAATTGTTAAATATAAATATTAAAGATTTAAACGATTTTAGAAACAATCATTTATCGGATGGAATGGATAATGTGCGTTTTAACCAAGGTTACAGTGAGCTAAGACTCAATCAGTTTAATGATTTCTTAAAAAAAAATAATGAAAGAATTGATAGCTACTATAAATTTTTTCCAAAAAAAAACATTGGCAATGCTCCAAATCAAATAAAAACCGATTGGGGCTTTGTTGATTATATGCTGATTGAAAGCTTAATGTTTTATATTGAGCTTGAAAAGTATGTCTTTAAGAACAATGAAATAAATATTATTTGTGAAATAGGTGGTGGCTTTGGTTCTTTGGCAAGAATTATAATTCCACAAAAAAAAGTTAAATATTTTTTAATTGATTTACCAGAAACAAACTTGATAAGTTCATTTTTTCTAAATCAACATTTTAAAGAAAAAAAAATTTTTTCTTATCAAAATGTAATCAACGATAAGATTAATGCAGAAGATATTAAAGACTATGATATTATAATAATTCCTCCATGGGTAAAATTTGAAAATATTAAAATTGATCTGTTTATTAATACTAGATCAATGATGGAAATGAATTTTTCAATTGTAAAAGATTATTTTAAATTTATTAAAAAAAATATTTCAAATCAAGGTTTTTTTTATAATTGCAATAGATATTATAAAGATACGGTCGGTCATCCTGTCAAGCTCCATGAGTATCCATACGATAATTTTTGGGAAGTTATAAATTCTGAACCTACATGGTGCCAAAGAAGATTGCACACTTTAATTACTAGAAGAACTTCTAATGAGCTTAATCAAATTAAAAAAACTATGTTGCAAATAAAGGTTTTATCTAAGAATCATACACCTCATTATTTGCAAAATTTTAAAGTAATTAATAAGATTATTAAATTTTATAAAAAAAAGTTTAAGTAAAATTATTTACTAAAAATAATTAATTATATTTCAGAGGCAATTTTAGATTTATTAATTACTTAGGATTTAAAATTCGATTTTTAGAAAGGTTTTTTTTATATATTTAGTTCAGGGACTTAGTATAAATATCAATAATTATGTCCAAAAATTTTTTTCAGTGCATAAATCAAGCCAATTGAGCTATTAGTACTGGTCAGCTGCACGCATTACTGCGCTTCCACATCCAGCCTATCAACGTGGTGGTCTACCACGACTCTATAGGAAGAACTAGTTTTGAGGTGAGTTTCCCGCTTAGATGCTTTCAGCAGTTATCTCGTCCATACTTAGCTACCCGGCACTGCAGCTGGCGCTACAACCGGTCCACCAGTGGTATGTTCAACCCGGTCCTCTCGTACTAGGGTCAACTCCTCTCAATTCTTCTACACGCATAGCAGATAGGGACCGAACTGTCTCACGACGTTCTGAACCCAGCTCACGTACCACTTTAATTGGCGAACAGCCAAACCCTTGGGACCTGCTCCAGCCCCAGGATGTGATGAGCCGACATCGAGGTGCCAAACACTGCCGTCGATATGAGCTCTTGGGCAGTATCAGCCTGTTATCCCCGGCGTACCTTTTATCCGTTGAGCGATGGCCCTTCCACTCAGAACCACCGGATCACTATGACCGACTTTCGTCTCTGCTCGACTTGTCAGTCTCACAGTCAGGCAGGCTTATGCCATTGCACTCTACGAACGATTTCTGACCGTTCTGAGCCTACCTTCGCACGCCTCCGTTACTATTTGGGAGGCGACCGCCCCAGTCAAACTACCCACCATACAATGTCTTGATGCCGGATGACGGCAATCAGTTAGATATCAAGAAAAACAAAAGAGGTATTTCACTGGTGACTCCACAAAAGCTGACGCATTTGCTTCAATGTCTCCCTCCTATGCTAAATATGTTTTTCCTAATACCAATGTAAAGTTGCAGTAAAGGTGCACGGGGTCTTTCCGTCTAACTACGCGAACTCCGCATCTTCACGGAGAATTCAATTTCACTGAGTTGATGTTGGAGACAGCGGAGAAATCGTTACGCCATTCATGCAGGTCGGAACTTACCCGACAAGGAATTTCGCTACCTTAGGACCGTTATAGTTACGGCCGCCGTTTACTGGGGCTTCAGAAATGAGCTTGCACCCATCGCATTAACCTTCCAGCACCGGGCAGGCGTCAGACCCTATACATCCACTTACGTGTTAGCAGAGCCCTGTGTTTTTGATAAACAGTCGCTTCTCCCTGGCTTGTGCCACCCTTTTATAGTTGCCTAAAAAAAGGTCTTCCTTATCCCGAAGTTACGGAAGCATTTTGCCGAGTTCCTTCAACATCATTCTCTCAAGCGCCTAAATATACTCTATTAATCCACCTGTGTCGGTTTAGGGTACGGTCTAATGATGGAGCTATTTCTTGGAACCTTTTCACAGCAAGTTCAATCCATTAAGAACTCACAACTTACAAGATCCGTCACTACCATCTGGTTAAGGAATATTAACCTTATTTCCATCGACTACGGCTTTCGCCCTCGCCTTAGGTGCCGACTAACTCTGCGCGGATTAACCTTGCGCAGAAACCCTTGGATTTTCGGCGAAGAAGTTTTTCACTTCTTTTATCGTTACTTATGTCAGCATTCGCACTTCTGATACCTCCAGGATCCTTCACAGGTATCCCTTCGCAGGCTTACAGAACGTTCCGCTACCGCTTATAAAATTCGAAAATTTTATAAACCCACAGATTCGGTATATGATTTTAGCCCCGTTACATCTTCGGCGCAGAAACTCTATTAGACCGGTGAGCTGTTACGCTATCTTTAAAGGATGGCTGCTTCTAAGCCAACCTCCCGGCTGTTAAGGAATTTCCACATCCTTTCACACTTAATCATAATTTGGGGACCTTATCTGGTGGTCTGGGCTCTTTCCCTCTCGACCATGGACCTTAGCACCCACAGTCTGTCTGTTGAAGAACAATGTTTAGCATTCGGAGTTTTATTAGGTTTGGTAAGAATCTCTTCCCCCTAGCCCATTTAGTGCTCTACCTCTAAACATTTATTTATTCAACGCACTACCTAAATAGTTTTCGCGGAAAACCAGCTATCTACGAATTTGGTTGGCCTTTCACCCCTTACCACAAGTCATCCAAAGACTTTTCAACGTCAACTGGTTCGGTCCTCCGGTAAGTGTTACCTTACTTTCAACCTGCTCATGGTAAGCTCATTCGTTTTCGGGTCTAATTCATTAAACTAATCGCCCTATTAAGACTTGCTTTCGCTGCGCCTACACCTAGATGGCTTAAGCTTGCTTAACAAATTAAGTCACTGACCCATTATACAAAAGGTACGCCGTCACTCTAAAAAGAGCTTCGACTGATTGTAGGCATGCGGTTTCAGGTTCTATTTCACTCCCCTAATAGGGGTTCTTTTCACCTTTCCCTCACGGTACTAGTTCACTATCGGTCACTGAAGAGTATTTAGGCTTAGAGGGTGGTCCCCCTGTATTCGAGCAGGATTTCACGTGTCCCGCTTTACTCAAGAATTTTGTTAAACATTACTCATACGGGACTATCACCCTCTATGGTTAGCATTTCCAAACTATTCAAATTTTTTTAACAAAACTACTGGCCTATTCCACGTTCGCTCGCCACTACTAACGGAATCTCAATTGATTTCTTTTCCTCTGGTTACTTAGATGTTTCAGTTCTCCAGGTTGTCTCTTTAAACCTATGTATTCAGTTTAAAGTACCACATAAAGTGGTGGGTTTCCCCATTCGGAAATTTTCGGATCAAAACTTACATACAGCTCCCCGAAACTTATCGCAGTATATCACGTCCTTCTTCGGCTTTCAGTGCCAAGGCATCCGCCACACGCCCTTAAACGCTTGATTTATGCACAGAAAAAAATTCTGTGTTGAATCAAATTTTTCTTTGAACATTAGCTAATAACATTACTAATGTTCGGATATAGATATTGATATTAATTATTTTATTTACAATTTTAATAGCTAAGTGTTTCTGGTGGAGGATAGCGGGATCGAACCGCTGACCTCCTGAATGCAAATCAGGCGCTCTCCCAGCTGAGCTAATCCCCCAGATCTTAATTGGTGGGCCGAGAAAGACTCGAACTTTCGACCCCACCCTTATCAAGGGTGTGCTCTAACCAACTGAGCTACCGGCCCCCATGCAAGAGAAACACTAGTTTAAGAAGAGAAATGAGGACGGTCAACATTACCTATGTATATTATTTAGAATGAAATTTAACTTTCATTCATCCTTAGAAAGGAGGTAATCCAGCCGCAGGTTCCCCTACGGCTACCTTGTTACGACTTCACCCCAGTCGCTGACTATACCGTGGTCAAGGGTTTTAAACCTTGCCTTAAGGTAGAACCAACTCCCATGGTGTGACGGGCGGTGTGTACAAGACCCGGGAACGCATTCACCGTGGCACGCTGATCCACGATTACTAGTAATTCCAGCTTCATGCACTCGAGTTGCAGAGTGCAATCCGAACTGAGGTATCTTTTAAGGATTTGCTTAATCTCGCGATTTTGCTTCCTGTTGTAAATACCATTGTAGCACGTGTGTAGCCCAACACGTAAGGGCCATGAGGACTTGACGTCATCCCCACCTTCCTCCAGCTTATCACTGGCAGTTCTTTCAGAGTGCCCAACTTAATGATGGCAACTAAAAGTGAGGGTTGCGCTCGTTGCGGGACTTAACCCAACATCTCACGACACGAGCTGACGACAGCCATGCAGCACCTGTGTTTCGTCCGGCCGAACCGAAAACTCTAATCTCTTAGAGTCGCGACGAACATGTCAAGTGTTGGTAAGGTTCTGCGCGTATCTTCGAATTAAACCACATGCTCCACTACTTGTGCGGGTCCCCGTCAATTCATTTGAGTTTTAACCTTGCGGTCGTACTCCCCAGGCGGTGTGTTTATCGCTTTTGCTGCGACACTGAAAATAAATTTCCAACGTCTAACACACATCGTTTACGGCATGGACTACGAGGGTATCTAATCCTCTTCGCTACCCATGCTTTCGTTCCTCAGTGTCAGTAATGATCCAGAAAGCTGCCTTCGCAATTGGTATTCTTTCTAATATCTACGAATTTCACCTCTACACTAGAAATTCTGCTTTCCTCTATCATACTCTAGCTGAAAAGTTTTGATGGCAGTTCCAGAGTTAAGCTCTGGGATTTCACCACCAACTTTTTCAACCACCTACGAACTCTTTAAGCCCAGTAATTCCGAACTACGCTAGGTCCCTTCGTATTACCGCGGCTGCTGGCACGAAGTTAGCCGGACCTTCTTATTCGGGTACAGTCATTTTCTTCCCCGACGAAAGAGCTTTACAACCCAAGGGCCTTCTTCACTCACGCGGCATCGCTGCATCAGAGTTTCCTCCATTGTGCAAGATTCCCCACTGCTGCCTCCCGTAGGAGTTTGGGCCGTGTCTCAGTCCCAATGTGGCTGATCATCCTCTCAAATCAGCTATTGATCACAGTCTTGGTAGGCCATTACCCCACCAACAAACTAATCAAGTGCAGGCTCATCCAATGGTGCATAAAGCTTTCTCCGTAAAGACTTATCCGGTATTAGCACAAGTTTCCTCGTGTTATTCCAGGCCAAAGGGTAGATACCTACATGTTACTCACCCGTCTGCCACTAAGTATTGCTACTTCGTTCGACTTGCATGTGTTAGGCGTGCCGCCAGCGTACGTTCTGAGCCATGATCAAACTCTCAAGTTTAAAAACGGCGCACACTAGCTTCTATATAAATTCTAAGAATAAAATTTATATAATATTGAAGTGTGTACGACAAATTTTGGTAACCTTAACCGTCCACACTTCTCTTCTTAAATTTTAACGTTTTACATAGCTAATTGAGCTAAAAAACCCAATAATTCTCTTTAAATTTATTGTATTATCAATAATTTATTGAGAAAGTTCAGTGCTTATAGGCTAAAATAAATGGAAATCAAGTAATTAAGAATAAAAAAATATCAAAAAAATAATGATTTTATTGGGTTTTTTTTGATTTTTTTACACCTCTAAACTAATAATTGAAGATCAAACAATTTTGAATGTTAAATAAATTTAAAGAAAAAATTAAAAAAAAAATTGAGATTTTTGCATTAGTTTTTTTATTTTTTATTACAGCTATAACAATGTCTTATTTTAATTATTTTAAAAATGACGTAGTGAAAAATAATTATAATAATTTTATAGATAATATTTATTTAAAAAAAACTCTAAATCATTTTATAAATAATTTAGAGCCAAAATATCAAAAATTTCATCACAAAATTAAATCAGGAGAAACTTTTGACAAAATATTAAAAAATTATTCAATTGATAGAAGAGAAATAATAATAATAAAAAAAAATCTTGAAAAGAAAGTTAACTTAAACAAATTAAATACAAAGCAAAGTTTACAATTTAGTTTAGATAAAACAAATAATAAAATTACAGAATTTATATTTAAAATTTCAAATACAGAAAAAATTTATTTAAAAAAAAATGTTGAAGATAATAAATTTGATCAAAAAACCATAACTATTAAATTAGATAAAAAAATTATATATCAAGAAAATATTATTTTACAAAGTTTATATGGGGCAGCAATAAATCAAAATATTCCAGCTAATATAATAATTGAATTTGCAAGAATTTATGGTTTTCAAGTAGATTTTCAAAGAGACATTAGAAAAAAAGATAAATTTCAAATAATGTACGAAATATTTTTAGATGAAAATAAAAAAATAGTTGAAACTGGAGAAATTCTTTTTGCAAATCTTAAACTTAGTGGTCAAGATAACTCTTTATATTATTTTGATTTAGAAAATAGTGAAGGACATTATGATAAAAATGGAAAAAGTGTTCAAAAGGCGTTAATGAAAACTCCAATTAACGGTGCAAGACTATCTTCTTCTTTTGGAATGAGAATGCATCCTATAGACGGATTTAATAAAATGCATAGAGGAACTGATTTTGCTGCACCGAAAGGAACTCCAATAATGGCATCGGGAAATGGTATAATTGAAAAAGCTAGCTGGTGTGGTGGAGGTGGAAATTGTGTTAAAATAAGACATAATTCAACTTACCAAACTGTTTATGCCCATATGTCAAAATTTGCACGAGGAATTAAAAAAGGTGTTAGAGTAAAACAAGGTCAAACTATTGGATATGTTGGTTCAACAGGAAAATCGACAGGTCCTCATTTACATTATGAAGTAATTGTAAATGGAAAAAAGGTTAACTCTCAAAAGTTAAAACTTCCTTCAGGAAAAATATTAAAAGGGGAAATCAGAAAGTTATTTGAAACCGAAAAAATTAAATTGAACGTACTTAAGTCTGAAAAAATATTAGGGATAAATTAACTTGCTTCTGACTGACTTTTTTCAATTTTTTTAACATCTGATACACTTCCATCTTTATCAGTACTTTCTTCTTTAGTTGCATCTACTGTATTTATAGTTTTCAATGATGTTTCTAAATTATTAGATTTATTATCAGCTAATCTTGATTTTCTTAAATTTTCTTGCTCATTTAAAATTCTAGTAAAATGATCAGCATGTTGCATATAATTTTCTGACAAAATCTTGTCGCCATTAGAAGATGCCTCTCTCGCTAAATCATTATATTTTTCAATTAATTTTGAAGCATTATGATTATTTCTGCCAGGAGACTTTCTTTTAAAGTTTTCATTATTTGAAAAATTTGATGAAAATTTAGGCCTATCACCATTAGATTTAAAATTTCTATCAGTTCTTCTATAATTATTTCTTCTTGTATTGTTGTTATTTCTGAATGTTACCATAAATCTAATTAATTATACTTTTGTACTAACAATGCATCGATCATTTTTTGCAAGATCTTTTAAAATACAATTTATATAAAAACCTTTTTTTTTTAATAAATTTACCACTTTGTTTTTTTGATCAAAACCAATCTCTAAAATAAATTTACCATTGTTTTTAATCAGTTCAGATGATTTATCAATTACTTTCCTAATTTCTGATAATCCATCTAATCCACCATCAAGTGCTAATTTTGGTTCAAAATTAACTACATCTCTTTCCAAATATTTAAAACTATACTTATTAATATAAGGAGGATTAGAAACAATTACATCATATTTGCCTTGATCAAATTTGTCAACATCTGATTTATAAAACTTTACTCTATTAGATATTTTAAGATTTGTTGCATTTATTTTGCTTATTTTTAAACAATTATTGCTAATATCTATTCCTGTTCCGATAAAATTTTTTTTTTCTTTTAGAATAGATAACAAAATACATCCGGAGCCAACGCCTATATCTAATATTTTTATTTTATTTTTAAATTTAGTTAATTTTAAAACTTGTTCTATTATTAATTCAGTATCTGGCCGAGGAATTAAAGTGTCACCTGTAACAAAAAATTCAAAATTCCAAAAAAATTTTTTATTTGTCAAATAGGCGATTGGTTTCCTTAAAGCTCGTTCTTTAATTAATTTTTTAAAATAATTTAAATTATCATCTGTTAGATTCTTATAATTATTTAATAAAATATATTTTCTGTCCCTCCCAATTACTTTTGCCATTAAAATTTCTGAGTCTAATTGAGCTGTTTGAATAAAATTTTTCTTTAAAATGTTTTTCCCTAACAAAATTGCAGATTGAATATTCATTTATTTTAAACTACTGAGGCTTTCCTCCTGAGCTTGCAAAGTTAAAGATTCTATCATCTCATCAAATGCTTCCCCCTCTAAAAATTCTTCAAGTCTATGAAGTGTTAGATTAATTCTATGATCAGTCACTCTTCCCTGTGGAAAATTGTATGTTCTGATTCTCTCAGACCTATCACCAGTACCTATTTTTGTTTTTCTATCCTTTGATCTTTCTTGGTCAATTCTAGATCTTTCTAATTCATACAGCCTAGATCTTAAAATTTTCATACCTTTTGCTTTATTTTTGTGTTGAGATTTTTCATCTTGTTGAGAGACAGACAATCCAGTTGGAATATGAGTTATCCTTACGGCGCTGTCGGTTGTATTCACAGATTGTCCCCCTGGTCCACCTGCTCTAAAAACATCTATTCTAAGATCTGAATCATTTATTTGAAGATCAACTTCTTCTGCTTCAGGCAATACAGCAACAGTTGCAGCTGATGTATGGACTCTTCCTTGAGTTTCAGTATCAGGAACTCTTTGAACTCTATGAACACCACTTTCATATTTTAATGTAGAATAAATGTTATTTCCTTTAATTGATGCTATAACCTCTTTTAAGCCTCCTGCATCACTTCTTGAAATGGATATTAGTTCAAGTGTCCACTTTTTTTTATGGCTAACTTTTTCATACATTTTAAAAAGATCAGAAGCAAATAAACTTGCCTCCAATCCTCCAGTTCCTGCTCTTATTTCTATAATTGCGTTTTTTTTATCCGCTTCATCTTTTGGAAGTAAAAATAATTTTAATTTCTTTTCATGTTTTTCATGTTCAGTATTTAATGCTGTCAACTCAAACTGCGCCATATCTTTTAATTCTTCGTCTCCAGAATTATCATTTAAAATTTTTTCTAATTCTTTTTTATCATTTTCAAAAGCTATATATCTTTTCGCATCACCTATTATCTCATTTACATCAGCATATTCTTTTGATTTTTCAGCAAATAATTTTTTGTCAATATTTCCAGAGGACAAATCTTTCTCTAACATAGAGTGTTTTGTTATAAGCTCTTCAATTGTTTTTTGGGGTATCATGATTATTTATCTAGTTCAGATGCTTTTTTTTCTACTTCAAAAACCACTTTATCAATAATATCATTTGTGAGAACTTTTTCGTTTTGAACACCTGATAAATAAAGCATATTATTACCCTTTCCACCTCCGGTAATACCTATATCTGTCATAGCTGCCTCTCCAGGTCCGTTAACTACGCATCCAATTATAGATAAAGTTATAGGAGTTTTAATATGAGAGAGCTTTTCCTCTAAAATTTTAACAGTATCTATAACCTGAAATGCCTGTCTGGCACAAGATGGGCAAGATATTATTTTAACTCCTCTATTTCTTAATCCTAATGATTTTAGTATTTCATTCCCAATTTTAACTTCTTGAGTGGGATTATCTGATAAAGAAATTCTAATTGTATCACCTATTCCATCCATTAAAAGACTTCCAAGTCCAATAGATGATTTAATACTTCCAGAAACAAAACTTCCGGCTTCCGTGATACCAAGGTGTAACGGATAATCACATATTTTTGAAAGTTGCCTATATGCGCTTATTGTGAGAAACACATCTGACGACTTAACACTTATCTTAAAATTAAAAAAATCTTTATCCTCTAAAATTTTAATATTTCTTAAAGCGCTTTCAACCAAAGCTTCTGGACAAGGTTCTTTATATTTTTCTAAAATATCTTTTTCTAATGATCCTGCATTTACTCCAATTCTAATTGAACAGTTGTTATTTTTTGCTGCCTTAATCACTTCAGTTATTTTTGCTTCATCTCCAATATTTCCAGGATTTATTCGTAAACATTTTGCACCATTTTCAGCTGCTTCAATTGCTCTTTTGTAATGAAAATGAATGTCAGCAACTACAGGTATAGGTATATGTTTTACTATTTCTTTAAGTGCAAAAGTAGAATGTTCGTCTGGGCATGACACTCTAACTATATCAGCACCCTCTTCTGAGATGTCATTTATTTGATTAATCGTTGCTTTGATATCCGTCGTTAAAGTATTTGTCATTGACTGAACAGATATCGGATTTTCCCCTCCTATTTTTACATCTCCAACATTTACCACTTTAGTTTTTCTTCTTTTAATATCTCTAAATGGTCTAAGAGTCATATAATCAATCTAATTTAAATTCTTTATGCAAAACACTCACTGCCTTTTTTACATGTCTGGCAGAAATTAAAACAGAAATTTTAATTTCTGAAGTTGAAATTACTAAAATATTTATTTTTTTTAAAGCTAAAGCTTGAAACATTCTATAAGTAATGCCTGGGGTAGTAATCATACCAACCCCAATAATAGAAACTTTTGAAACATCTTTATCAAAAGATAGTTTTTTATAGGATATTTTTTTATTTTTTTTAATTAGTTTCTCTGTTTTTTTTAGATCATCTGATTTTATTGTAAAAGTCATATCAGTTTCTTTTCCATTTAAAGAAATATTTTGAACAACCATATCTACATTTATTAAATTTTTGGATAACGGCTTAAAGATAGATGCTGCAATACCAGGTTTATCTTTAACTCCAACTATTGTAATTTTAGCATCATTTTTTGTTGAAGAAATCCCAGTTATAATTTGATTGCTGAAAATTTTTGAAGAACCAGTTATCAAAGTTCCTGGTTTTGAAATAAAAGATGATTTAACCTTGATATCTATACTGTTTAATTTAGCATCTTGCACAGAAGTTGGCTGCATAACTTTTGATCCTAAAGATGCCATTTCTAACATTTCATCATAAAAAATTTTTTTAATTTTTTTTGCTTTTTTATGTTGTCTTGGATCTGTTGTATAAACTCCATCTACATCAGTATAAATTATACATTCATCAGCTTTTATAAATTTTGCCAACATAATTGCAGTAGCATCTGATCCACTTCTTCCAATAGTAGTTAATCTAAATCTGTTATTGATACCCTGAAACCCTGTAATGATAGGTGTGCCTCCATCTTTTAAATATTTTTTTAGATCTTTAACTATAACCTGATTTATTCTTGCACTAGAATGTGGTCCCTCAGTAATAATTGGTATTTGCCATGACTGCCAAGATCTTGACTTTAAACCAATATGATTAAGTCTTCCTGCAATCAATGCACAGGAAGTTTGTTCGCCTGTTGCTAGAAGTGCGTCATATTCTGCTTTATTAAAGTTATTACTTAATCGTTTCGATTTTTTAACTAAATCATTTGTAACTCCACTCATTGCAGAGGAAATCACAACAACATTGTTTTTTTTCCTCTTATAAGAAGAAATAATTTTACAAACTTTTTTAATCCTATCTATACTTCCTACAGAAGTTCCACCGAATTTAAGTACAACAGTTTTCATTGATCTGATTTAATTATTATAATTTAATTAATATTTGATAAAATACATCTTAATTGTTATGTCAACTAATTATCTATTATGAGCAGTGTAAATAAAAAAGAAATAGAAAAATTTTCAAAAATGGCCAATGAATGGTGGGATCCAAAAGGAAAATTTAAGCCCCTTCATAAATTTAATCCAATTAGAATTAAATATATCAGAGATAATATAATGAGTAATTTTAAATTAAATTATACATCTAAACCTCTTAAAAAAATTGATATTTTGGACATTGGTTGTGGTGGTGGTTTGCTTTCAGAGCCTATGCATAGATTGGGGGCTAATGTAACTGGTATTGATGCTTCAATAAACAACATTAAAATTGCAAAGCTTCATTCTAAAAAAAATAAACTTGATATAAAATATATTCACGCATCTCCTGAAAAATTAAAAATTAAAAAAAAGTTTGACGTAATACTTAATATGGAAATAGTTGAACATGTCGAAGATATTGATTTTTTTTTAGAATCTTGTTCTAAGCTTCTTAAAAAGAATGGATTAATGTTTGTTGCTACAATCAATAAAACACTAAAGTCATATATTTTTGCAATTGTAGGTGCAGAATATATTTTGAGATGGCTACCAATTGGAACACATGAATGGGAAAAATTTGTAAAACCCCAAGAACTTCAAAAAATTCAGAAAAAAAATAATTTAGTTTTAAATAAATTGGATGGAATAAACTTTAATATGATTAAAGATGAATGGAAAATATCAAAAGATACATCTGTAAATTATATTGCAAAATTTGTTAAAATTTAATTTTCTTTATCTTCAATCCAAGGTATCATTTGTGCCTCAATACCTTCATCTTTTAATTCTTTAAGATCTTGTTTTGAGGCAGTGCCATAGATACCTTTTTCTTTTTTCTTTTTGTCATAATGAATTGATCTAGCCTCATAAGCAAAATTTTTACCAACATATTGAAAGTTATCTTTAATAAATTTTTGATAGTTCTTTATAGTTCTTTTAACTTCATTATATTTAGAAATATCTAAACTATTTTTTTGGTTTTTTTTGTTACTAATTAATTTTGGTGCCATTAAAGTTTTTTGAACTTTTGGAGAACCACAATTATGACAAGTTAGATAATTTTTTTTTTTAATTTTTTCATATTCTTTTGATGAAGCAAACCAACTATCAAAAACTATTTCACAGTCATCACATTTAAGCTTATACTTAATCATAACTAATAATTATTAACTCTAATAGAAATTTCAAGATCCTTAACTTCGATAATCTGCATTTATTTTAATATATTCATTTGTCAAATCCATTGTGTATGCGGTAAAATTTTTAACACCAGTTGAAATCTCAATATTTAAATCAATATTTTCCCTTTTCATATATTTAGCTGCTACTTTTTCATCATAACTTTGATGCAATTTTCCATCTTGAACTATTTTAATATCTCCAAACTTAATACATAATTTTTTTAAATTAATTTTTGGTCCTGCTTTACCAATCGCCATTATAATTCTACCCCAATTAGGGTCTTCTCCAGCAACTGCTGTTTTAATCAATGGTGAATTAGCTATAGAAAAAGCAATTTTTTTTGCATCATATTCATTTTTGCATTTCTTAACATTTACTTGAATAAATTTAGTAGCTCCTTCACCATCTAACACGACTCTCTTTGCCAAATTTAACAAAACATTATGTAAAGCTATATCAAAATTTTTAATCTTTTTATCTTGAATGTTCTTTACTAGAGAATTTTTAGCTTTATTAGTTGCAATAAGTGTCACCATGTCATTAGTACTTGTATCACCATCGCATGATATTGCATTAAAAGTTGTACTAATATTTTTTTTTAATAACTTGTTTAAAATATTATTTGATAAACTAGCATCAGTAAAAACATAGGATAATGTTGTGGCCATATTTGGATGTATCATACCTGATCCTTTAGCTATCCCATAAATTTTTACTTTTTCATTTCCAATTTTACATTCCTCCATTGCTAATTTAGGTTTTGTATCTGTTGTCATGATTCCTAGTGCTGCCTTCATCCATATAAATTTATTTTGTGTATATTTTATTTTACTTATTAAATTTGGTATTTGGTTAGCTATCTTTTCATAAGGAAACAATTCGCCGATAGTACCGGTGCAACCAAATAAAATTTCACTAGCTTTAATTTTTTTTGGAATATCCTCATCTTCTATTTGTTTTTCATTTAATTTTTTTGATATTAAATCAGCTAATTTTCTTAAACTTTCATATCCTTGTTTGCCTGTAAATGCATTTGCATTTCTAGTATTTACAATAAGTGAAAAAATTTTTTTACTATTTTGATTTAAATTCCATTTAATGTTTTCTGATATAATTTTAGATTGAGTATATACCGAAGCATAATTTGCCCCATCTCTAAAGTAAAACATTGATAAGTCATCTCGGGTATCTTGATATAAATTAGCACTAACTGTAGAAATAGATATCCCATCAATATGATCGAGGTCTTGAAAATCAATCATTTTAGCGTTTTTTGATTTTGATGATAAAAAATTTGTTAAATTAATTCCCATAGTATTTAAATTATTTATTTAATACATATATTAAACATTATAATTAAAGAATAAATCAAATACTCATGTTTAATCCATTAAATCTAATTTCAAAATTTATTAAATCCAGCAATCAAAAAGAGCTTGATAGAATTGGAAAAATCGTAAGTAAAATAAATGAATTAGAAGAGAAATTTACAAAATTAAATGATGAAGACTTTCCAAAAAAAACTCTTGAATACAAAGAACAAATTAAACAAGGAAAAGCCTTAAATGATATTTTACCTGAAGCTTTTGCTTTAGTAAGAGAGGCTTCAAAGAGAACACGTAATGAAAGACATTTCGATGTTCAAATGATTGGAGGAATAGTTCTTCATGAAGGAAAGATTGCTGAAATGAGAACCGGGGAAGGTAAAACATTAACTATTACTCTCGCAGCATACTTAAATGCACTCGAAGAAAAAGGAGTTCACATAGTAACAGTTAATGATTATCTGGCAAAAAGAGACTCGATAGAAATGGGTCAGATATATAGCTTTGTAGGACTTACCGCAGGATTTATAAATAATGATCAAAATGATGAAGAACGTAAAAAAAATTATAACTATGATATTACTTATGCAACTAATAGTGAATTAGGTTTTGATTATCTTAGAGATAATATGAAATACTCAGAAAAAGAAATGGTTCAGAGGGAACACTCTTTTTCTATAGTTGATGAAATCGACTCATGTTTAATTGATGAAGCGAGAACTCCTTTAATAATCTCTGGATCTGCAGAAGATAAAACTGCTCAGTATCTTTCAATAGATAATTTAATTAAACTTTTGAATAATAAAGATTATGAAATAGATGAAAAAGACAAAAGTATTCTATTAACGAATGAAGGAATAAATAATGTTGAAAAACTTTTTTCTGATGCAGGAATTTTAAAAAATAATAATTTTTATGATCCTGAAAATTTACACTTAGTTCACCACGTTAACCAAGCACTAAGGGCCAATCATTTATTTGAGAAAGGTAAAGATTATATTATTAAGGATGATAGTTTAAAAATTATAGATGAATTAACAGGCAGAATTCTTGAAGGTAGAAGATTTGGTGATGGATTGCACCAAGCATTGGAAGCAAAAGAAAAAGTTAAAATTCAAGCAGAAAATCAAACTTTAGCCTCTATAACTTATCAAAATTATTTTAAACTTTATAATAAAATTTCAGGTTGTACTGGAACGGCTGCAACTGAATCTGAAGAATTTTTTGAAATTTATAATTTACCCGTTGTAGTAATTCCTACTAATAATGAAATGATTAGAAAAGATTTTAATGATCAAATTTTTAGAACTGAAATTGAGAAAAATAATGCAATTACAAATAAGATAATTGAATGTCACAAATTAGGACAACCAATTTTAATATTTACATCTAGTATTAATAAATCTGAAATTTATTCAAATTTATTAAAAAAGAAAAACATCAAACATGTTGTGTTGAATGCAA